>NZ_JAXCHV010000008.1:0-152859 GCF_035984795.1 Cryobacterium sp. MP_3.1
GAGCAGCGAGGCTCAGCGCACAACCACGCCCCAGCACGCCGCCGCAACTCAAATCAGAACACGACTCCCAACCTCAGCCGATCGGTGGAATGAGGATTAGCCGGCGCCTAAACACCTCGCCGTGAGCGCCTATGGCTGGTGATGGTCCCCGCTCCACTCCATCCGCGGGTGTCGTTTTCGCCCTGTGGCTCCTTCTCTGCTCAGCCCCGCTCGTGCACCGGTCTGGCACTCGCCGGGGGCTCTCCGACCTCTTGGATCGAATGGCCGCCGCAGGCCGTCTTGGTAACGCTGGCCCGTTCGATTCGAGACACGGTGAACCATCGCATTGCGTCGCGCAGTCGGCACCACCCGACCAGGTACCACTGGCCGTTCGCGCAGGCGAAGAGCACGGGTTCGACGTCGCGTGTGGTCGTGGTCCCGTCTCCCGATGTGTAACGAATACGGAGTACTCGCTGCTCGGCCATCGCCTCCTCCAGTGCCGATCTGATTGCTCGTGACGCGGAGGGCGGCGCGTTGACCCACACTCGGCCGGCCAGCTCGTCGGCTCGTGCTCGGGTTCGGGGATCGAGGACGTCCAGGATCTTCTTGATGCCGGCTGCGGCCAGATCGGCGTAGGGGGCATCGGACGCAGCGGACACGGCTGCCATGAGCGCCACGGCCTGCGACGGGGACAGGCTGACCGGCGGCAGGGACGCGCCTATAGCCAATCCGTAGCCGCCGCCCGGACCTGGGCGCGACCAGAGAGGCGCGCCGCTGTTCTCTAGCGCAGCGAGGTCTCTCTTGACGGTGCGCACCGACACTTCGAACTCTCTCGCCAGCCGCTCGGCGGAGCAACCCCGCGATCCGTTGCGGCGTAGCATCTCGGTCAACGCATGGAGTCGTTCTGTTCGCTTCACCGTTCGACCCGCAGCAAATTCATGACATAAATAGTGACACACACCTGCCGGTAGTGCCTACGAGAGTAGTGACATGACAACTACATCGAGCAGTCCCACCATCATTCTCATCGCCGGTCACTGGCTCGGCGCTTGGGCGTGGGATGAAGTTCTTGAACACCTGAAGACCGACCTCTCTCGGGCAATCGCGCTGACTCTGCCCGGTCTCGACGGGGACGATCCTGAGCGTGCGGCGAAGACCCTCGACGATCAGGCCGCAGCGATCCTGGACGTCATCACTCGACTCAATGACTCTGAGCATCAGCCCGCGATCATCGTCGCTCACAGTGGCGCAAACGCCCCCGTCAGCCTCGTCCTGGACCGGCACCCTGAGCTTGTCCATCGGGTGGTGTGGGTCGATTCCGGCCCAGTGGCGACGGGAAGCGTCTACGCCCCCGACCTCCCGGAGGGGATGGAGGAGCTTCCGCTGCCGCCGTTCGACGTTCTCGCCCAGCAGGCGAGCCTCGAAGGTCTCAGCGCAGAGGTCCTCGAGCGTTTTCGGGCCCGGGCGGTGCCTGAGCCCGGCCCCGTGCTTCGTCAGCCCGTCGAGCTCACGAACGACGCCCGTCGCATGGTCCCGACCACCCTGGTGTGCTGCTCGCTCCCGAGCGCGCAGGTGCTGGAGCTGGCCCGAGCAGGCCATGCCATGTTCGCCGAGGTCGCGAACCTCGAGCACCTCGATGTCGTCGACCTCCCGACCGGGCACTGGCCGATGTGGAGCCGCCCCGGCGACCTCGCCAAGGCCATTCGGTCGGCGGCATCCCGAACCGACTGAGCCCGCATGCGCGCGGCCGACCTCGCGAGTACCATTCCGGGCATCACTAATCCGTGACCGGCTCGCCAGCACTGCCAGCGCGGAGCCACCCAGAGGAACGCACCGTGCGCGCAGCCAACGAAGACAACAGCGGGACCGCGGCGGCAGGGATCGCCGCGAACACCAATCGGGCAGCGTTGCGTGCCGGTGGAATAACGGTGGTCATTGCCGGGCTCGGGGGTATCGCCTGGTTCACCCTCGAGCTGCTGCCACCGGTGCTCGGCTTCGATGACACCGACAACCCCGCGGTGAGCCTCGACTATCTGCGCCAGTATCCCCAGTTTTACCCTCTGGCCGGGGTCGTACTTGTCACCATGGCACTCGCATTCGTGGTGGCGAGTTTCGCCGTCTCGGACGCGCTCGCACCCCGCGCCAGCAGCATCACGCGCCGAAGCCTGAGCGCGCTCGGAGTCCTGTCGGCGGCGTTTCTCTTCATGCACGGGGTCTTGCGCTTGTCGGTGGGGCCGTTGCTCTACATCGACGGAATGAACAGCAGCTGGGGTGAGTCCGCCTACCTCACCATTCAGACGTTGGGAATCCACGGTTTCGCCCAAGCGAGCCTCCTCTCGCTCTGTGTCTGGACCGTGGGCATCAGTGTCGCCGGGGCACGCTCCCGTGCCCTGCCGATCTGGCTGTGCGTCCTGGGGATCGTCAGCGGCCTCCGGCTCGTGGTGGTCCTCGCGGGTCCCCTCCTGATGGCAGCGAGTATCGAGCTGCCTGAGATCTTCTGGTTTGGCTCGATGGCACTGATTCCGCTGGCGATGCTGTGGTGGCTGGCGCTCGGGGTCGTGCTGCTGGTCATGTCCCGCCCCATCCGCAAGCAGAAACCTGTCGATTCGGTGCCGTGAGCTACGTCGAAGCGGGGGCTTGACCGCACAAAACCACGGCGCTATGTTCCGCCGTGTCGGTGTGGCACGCCTCGGAAGGAGTCCTCGGATGTCCCATGTGTTCTACGGTGTCTGGTTGGTTCGGCGGGGAGGTCTGGGTTGGGCCACGCACGAGGCGAAGTTCCCCACCCTCCCGATTTTGGCTCACATCCAGTTGAGCTCTGTTCACCTGCAGGACGGTGACAGGTTCCAAATGTTTCGACAACAGTATGCGCTGGCCTATATCGAGACTGTGAATACTCCCAGCGGAATCTGGGGGATCCCGAACCCGAACAAAGAGACGGACAACAACGTCTGGCTCACGACGGACCATCTCACATTCCAGCTGCAGGTCGACGGCGTCGTGACCGCTTCGGCGTTCGGTCTGATCCACGACCTGAGCCCGGGAGCAGGCAGCGAAGCCAAGGTGACCTACAGTCGGGATCTCGCCATCTTCGATGACGAGGGCCGGGTGCTGGGCACTCATCGAGTGGTGCAGCTGGAAGGCGGCGGGCGAATCGACCTTGACGACGTGCAGGAACGCGTGCTGGAGCGCGCCACGGCACGGTCCGATCGGCACGTCGATGTGGTTCCGGTCGACCTGGAGGGCATTCCGCCAGACGCCGAGTTCCGCATCAACCTGCGTACGCGCCGCCCGGCGCCTCCCCGCGGTTCAAGTCTGGGCTGATCGTTAGGGGTGCTCTCGCTCGCTCCCCCGCTCTCGTTTACAGAAGGAGTGCGTGCAGGCGACGGACCTACTTGCCGGCTGCCGCAGCGACTTCGGGCTGGCTTGCCAGGTGCGCGGCGAGCACGTCCCGCACTGTTGTCCAGGCATGGGAGCCATAGCGGTCGTTGTCGACGTGGTGCAGCTGGGCCTGGCCGCTGAACATGCTCACGAAGTACTGCATGCCCTGCCAGGCGGGGAAGGTCGCATCCTCGCTCTTCGACAGGCGCCGCACGCCCTTGGCCATCGCCGAGAGGGTGCCGGTGGTGCCGGCCCACTGCAGCGTGAATTTGGTGCCGGTCAGCTCCGACATCGTTTGGGCCACGCTCCGCGCGGTGACCCGGTCGCCGGCGATCTCCACGACCCGGGGCGAGTCGGGGTCGAGGGCGACGAGAGCCACGACCCGGGCGACGTCGTCTTTGGTGGTGAAGTCGAGGATCTGGTCGGCCGAGGACCAGTACATGACTTTGCGGCGACCGAACGCGATCATCGGCGCGGTGCCGGTGAGCATGTCGGCAAACGCACCATTGAGAACGGAGGTGACCTTGATCGGGGCCGCGTCGAGGTCGGCGGCGAACTCGCGGCGCAGCTCGAAGTTGCGATTGGTGCCCAGCGCGATCTGGCGGTAATCCGACGAGTAGTCCGAGGGGATGAACCGCGGCACGCCGGCGGCCACGGCCGCGGCCAGCAGCGCGCGCTGCGCATCCACGATCACCGGTCGGGTTCCGCTCACGGCCGACACGACAACGTCGGAGGCGGAGACGGCTTGGGTGAGCGCCGCGTGGTCGGTGTACTCGGCCGTGACGATGTCGACGCGATCGTTGGCGGCGTAGAGGCCGGCGGCCGAGGCGCTGCCCGGTCGGGTGAGCACGCGGATGCGGGTGTCGTGGGTGAGCAGTTCGCGAACGATGCGCTGGCCGAGGTCACCGGTGGCGCCGGCGACGAGAACGGATGTGGTCATGGGCGGGTCTCGGTTTCTGTCGTGGTCTGGGGGCGGCGGCGGGATCGCTCCGGGGCCGGCACCGGAAGGTTGAGGTCGGAGTTGGTGTCGGGGAGGGATGCCGCGGTGGCGCCGGCGCCGAGAGCGGCCTTGGCCAGCAGCTGCCGCAGTTGGGTTTGTTCGTCGGCGGACAGGCCGCTCATCAGGGCGCCTTCAACCGTGCGGAGAGCCACGCGGGCCGTGCGGAGCAGCGCGTGGCCCGCCTCGGTGGGGTGCACCTGACGGATGCGCCGGTCGCGCAGATCGGGGCGCCGCTCGACGAGCGCATCCGTCTCGAGCGCATCGATGATGTAGGTCATCGCGGTCTTGTCGATGCCGAGCCGGTGCGCCAGCGCGAGCTGCGACGTGGGCTCTTCGGTGGTGATCGCCACGAGCACCTGGTAGCCGCGGGGACCGCCGGGCACATCGGCCACGGCCACGCTGCCGGCCCGGGAGTAGCCATGGAACATCAACGTGAGCGACCAGCCCAGCTCGGTCTCGATGCCGTTGCTGGTCCAGTCGATCTGCGCCGCGGCATCCGTGGGCGAGGTGGGGAGTGATGCGTGCATGCAGAGATCGTATCAGTTTCAGATCATCTCAGAGCCAGAAGGTACCTGTGGAGGCACCGACCTCTAGGGTGAACAGCATGGAGCGAACATGGGGACTTCGATGGATTGGCGTGGTTGGGCTTCCGGT
This sequence comes from Cryobacterium sp. MP_3.1, assembly GCF_035984795.1. Taxonomy (NCBI): domain Bacteria; kingdom Bacillati; phylum Actinomycetota; class Actinomycetes; order Micrococcales; family Microbacteriaceae; genus Cryobacterium; species Cryobacterium sp. MP_3.1. Next base: position 5,015 of record NZ_JAXCHV010000008.1, read on the forward strand.
CGCGTTGGTGTTGAGCGGATGCACATCGACTGCAGATGCGGTCTCGCCGCCACCGGCTACCGCCTCCGACTCTGCAACAGATTCGGCAGATGACCAGGCGTCGGATCTGAGCGCGTTCGAACAGCAGCTACCGCTCAGCGGGGAGTTCGTCTCGCAAGCAACGGCCACTGAAGGCACCGTCGACATAGAGCGCCGTAGCGACGGGTCCGTCTGGGTCCTGCTGGACGATTTCCAGACCGGCGACGCGTCAGACCTGCGTCTGTACCTGAAGGAAGACGCGCTGGTTCAGGATGCGGACGGGTACTGGGGCTCCGCCGAGGGCGGTTACGAAATTGCCGTGATCGATCCGGACGCGACGGCCCAAGAGATTGAGGTTCCCGGCGCGTGGGACATGCCGGAGATCCGTTCGCTCACCGTCATGGACTACACCCCGCCCAACTTCCCGGCACTGGGTTCTGTCGCGCTCGACTGACGGCGTGAGTTTGCCGCCGTCGCCCGACCGCTACCCTCTGTAGGAGCCGAGTGTTGGCGGACAGGGCACGCGTGGGGTGGACGGATGCGAACGATAGACAGCACGACGAGCCTGCACACCGCGGCGCTCACCGATCGGGTGAAGCGCGGGGACGTGCGGAAGTTCTACCGGAAGTTTGCGACGCGGTACCCGTCGGTGCGCAACCCGCTCATGCTCATGCGGCGGGTGTGCATGTTCATCGGTACCGGCTGCGTCCCCATCGGAGCCCTCGCCCTGGCCTACGGCATAACGGAGGTGGTCAGCGAAGGCGCACCCGTCGCCGATGTCGTCGCGCCGGTCGCCGTCGGCGCTCTGCTGCTGAGCGTGGGAATCATGATGGCGCGGTTCTTCATGCGCACGTTCAAGCGCCGGGACACCCCCAAGCGGCACTACCGGTTGGCCCGGTTTGCCACCGCCAATAGCCTGAGTTACCTGCCCGGGCCGGTCTCCGGCAAGCACCTGAAACCGTGGGCCTCGCGAGGCGTTCTCACGCTCACGCGGGTGATGCGGCCCGCGTCGGAACGCACGATCGAGTTCGCCAACTACGAGCTGCGGGTTGACACGCTGGGCAGCAGCAACGCCCAGTTCGGCGGATTCTGCGCCGTGCGGCTGAGCACGCCCCTGCCGCACATCCTGTTGCGCGCCCAGGCCGCAAAGGCCGGAAAGTTCGCCCTGGCGGCACTGCCCGACAGTGCCCAGCGGCTCTCTCTCGAGGGAGACTTCGACGACCACTTCACCCTGTACTGCCCGGAGGAGTACGAGCGAGACGCGCTGTACCTCTTTACTCCGGATGTGATGGCCCGCCTGATCGATCGGGTGCGCGGATTCGATGTGGAGATCATCGACGACTGGCTGCTCTTGGTGAGCAGCCGCGACGTGGTGACCCTCGACCCGGAATCTTGGCAGGGACTCTACGACGCCGTGGGGGCCCTGGGCGACAAGATCGGCCGCTGGGAGCGCTGGCGCGATGACCGGCTGCCGGCGGTGCCGCGGGTCGCAACGGGCCCGGATGCCGGTGCGGTGGCGGTCGGGCTGAAGCCGGCCGCTTCCGCGGGCCGGGTGGCTAGGCGCGGGCGACGACTGCGGATGCGCCTGGGCTGGGGTGAGGCGATCGGGCTGATCGCGCTCGGATCGCTGCTCGTCGGCGGCGTGGTGTCGCTCTTCTACTCGCCCTGACCCGCGCCCGGGCCTGGCCGGGGCTGGCGCCCCCAGAACGGCACGAGAACGGGACGGTCGGTGGCTCGACCGGAACCGGTCCGGCGGTCCTTGACACAACTGGCCATAGCTACGGACCATCGCTGCTGGAAGGGTTGTCTTCATCGAGCATCCGCTCGTCGCAGCCGGCGATAGTGCAGTCGCACTGCCCGAGTTCTGCGCCACCGATTGAACGGACCGCTCATCTCCTCCACCGCTTCCCACCCCGCGCCGACCGACTTCGACTTCGTGATCGGCGACTGGACCGTTCATCACGAACGCTTGGACGGGATCTTCGTCGGCGCCGACACCTGGACGGCATTCGAGGGGCTCTCCTCCACGCGCAAGATCCTCGGTGGCCACGGCAACCTCGAGGACAACCTCCTTAGGCATCCGTCGGGCGACTTTCATGCGGTGGCGCTGCGCTCCTACTCCGTCGCCGATGGCGAGTGGCGCATCTGGTGGCTCGACGGGCGTAACCCCACGCACCTCGATACGCCCGTGCGCGGGGCGTTCAGGGAGGGTATCGGTACCTTCCTGGCGGAGGACGTGTTGGAGGGAGTGCCCATCCGCGTGCGCTTCATCTGGGATGCGACCGGGTTTCAGCCCACGTGGGAGCAGGCGTTTTCGAACGATGCGGGCCTGTCGTGGGAGACGAATTGGCGAATGACGTTTCGGCGCGCATAACCGTCAGGCCCGAGGCGGCCGTTGGTTGCAAACGCGGTCGGCCCGCGGGATCTCGACAAGCTCGATCAACGGAGAGGGGCGTGGCATCTTGATCGGTTCAGCCCGCCTATTCGAGCCAGCCCATCTCGTCGAGCCGGTCGAGGAACTCGGCCGGGCCGGCGAAGACCCTCTCGGCACCGGCCTGCATGAGCAGGTCTCCAGCGATGCCTCCGGTGAGCACCCCGAACGAGCGCACACCCGCGCTGGATGCGGCTTTGATGTCCCACTCCGAGTCGCCGACGAAGACGGCCTCGTGGGCTTCGACACCGGCACGGTCGAGAGCCACGCGCACGATGTCGGGGTTGGGCTTGGCCACATCCACGTCGTCGGAGCTGGTGGTGGCATGGATGGCGTCGTCGGCGTTGATGAGATCGAGCAGGATTTCCAGCTCGTCCTCGGGCGCGGAGGTGGCGAGCACCACGATGATGCCCTCGTCGTTGAGGGCTTCGAGCAGCTGCCTGGCGTCCGGCAGCAGCCTGAGCCGCGGGGCGAGAGCCTTGTAGTTCTCGGCGTGCAGGTCTTTGGCGCGGGTGATCCAGGCCTCGTCCCTCTCCCCCACCAGCGAGGTCAACAGCTCACCGGCATCCTGCCCGATGGAGCGGTGGATGAGCCAGGCCTCGACGTCGACGCCGAGGGTCTGGAAGGCCTGATGCCAGGCATCGACGTGCAGGTAATTGGAGTCGACCAGGGTGCCGTCGATGTCGAAGAGCACGGCCTGGGGCGCATGTGTGGTCATCGGGTGCTTTCGTCGAGCAGTCGGGGGCGGAGGTCGTTTTCGAAGAAGTCGAAGAAGCCGTCTTGGTCGGGGCCGGCGTTCATGAGGGCGATGTGGTCGAAGCCGGCCTCGGTGAATTCACCGATCACCTCGAGGTGTCGCTCCACGTCCGGGCCGCAGGCGAACTGCTCGCGGATGTCGTCCTCGCGCACGGTGGCGGCCGCGGCCTCGAAGTTCACCGGGTTCGGCAGCTCGCTCATCACCTTCCAGCCGCTCAGCGCCCAGGCATTGGTGCGGTGGGCGGCCGTGACGGCTTCTTGCTCGGTGCGCGCCCAGGCGAGCGGCGCCTCGGCGTAGAGCGGGCCGGTTCCGCCGGCCTCGCGGTAGCCGGTGACCAGGTCGGCCTTGGGCTCGGTGGCGAACAGGCCGTCGCCGTGCTCGGCGGCGAGCGCCACGGACTTGGGCCCGCTCACCGCGACGGCCAGGGTAGGCAGCACGTCGGGCAGGTCGTAGATGCGGGCGTCTTCGAGCTTGAGGTACTTGCCGTCGTAGTTTTGGAAGCCGCCCTTCCAGAGCAGGCGGATGATGTCCAGCGCCTCGTTGAAGGTGGCGTGCCGCTCGTGGATGCCGGGGAACCCCCGGCCCACGATGTGCTCGTTGAGGCGCTCGCCCGAGCCGACGCCGAGGGTGAAGCGACCGTCGGAGAGAAGCGCCAGGGTGGCGGCGGCCTGCGCGATGATGGCCGGGTGGTACCGCACGCTCGGGCAGGTGACACCCGTGGCGAGTTCGAGGGTGGTGGTCTTCGCGGCGATAGAGCTGAGCACATTCCAGACGAAGGGTGAATGGCCCTGGGCCTCCACCCAGGGGTGGAAGTGATCGCTCATCTCCACAAAATCGAAGCCGGCCTGTTCGGCGCGCACGGCTTGGCGAACGAGTTCCTGTGGTCCGAAGCTCTCAGCGATCAGCTTGTATCCGATTTTCATCCTTCGACGCTACGCAGACGGATGCGCCGGTGCAAGCCTTTGCGGCGGCACCGGGTCGGTCCACTCCACCCGCACTGCACGGATGGCGTCGGCCAAAGTGAGCCCGCCGAGCGCGGCGATGTACTCACGCGCGGCCGCTCGGGCCTCGGCGGGCAGGGGCGTCACATCGCGCACCCGGGTTCCCGAGCGGTTGGAGACGAGCAGACCATCGGATTCCAGCTCCGAGTAGGCGCGCGCCACGGTTCCGGGGGCGAGCCGCAGGTCGCCGGCCAGTTGGCGCACAGAGGCGAGCTTGTCGCCGGGCGCGAGGTTGCCGGAGAGGATCTCGTCGGCAAGCTGCTGTCTGATCTGCTCGAACGGCGGGGTGGGGCTGGCCTCGTCGATGGTGATCATGCGCGCGTGGTCGGCTCGGCGGGCTGGAGGGTGCTGGTCGCAGGGCGCACGGTGAACGGCGGCGTCACAGCATCCAGTACGGCCAGCAGCAGCAGAGCCACACCGATGCCCACCACGATGAGCCCGACGCAGAACAGGGTGAGCGCCACCGTGAACCACGGTTGGATCTCGGCGTAGCTGCCGTCGAACCACTGCCCGCTCGCCGCGCTCATAGCCCTGCCACCCATGAACATCAGCCCGCCCAGATAGACGATGAACGTGCCGGTGGTGAGCTTCACGATCACCCGGGTGATCAGTAGTCGCATCACCTGGTCGGCCTCGCGCAGTGTCGTGTGGGTGGGGCGGGCGGATGCGGCGACCCGCGCCAGTGCCGTCGCGGCCGCGATCGCGAGGGCCACGGTGACGAGCAGCACGGGCACGCCGTAGTACCAGCCGGGGTACGGGGTCGCGGTGCTGCTGTAGGCGCCGCTGTCGATGCGGATGGCGCGGAACAGGCCGTCCTCGGCCGCCTCAGACGTGAGTCCGAAGGCGACGATCACGCCGAGCAACAGCACCCCGGCAGTGGCCGGCAGCACCCGCGCCCAGGCCGGTGCGAAGCTCCAGGGGTGCCGCGGCGCGAGGTCGGCACTGCGTTGACTACCGGATTCCGCCACCGGCACCCCGGGCAGGGCGGCGATGACGAGCAGGCCGGCCAGGCTCATCAGAGCGGGGACCAGGAGGAAAACCAGGTCGTAGCCGGCGGGCATCGCGTGGTCGACGGCAAGGGCCAGGGCACCCACCACAACCGCCGCCGTGGTCGCGAGGGCTGCACGACGCCGGAAGGCGCGCCGCGCGGCGTGCAGGCTGGGCGCCAAACCGGCCGGCACGGTGACGCGCCGGAACGCCTCGGTGGAACGCAGCCGAGCGACCGCCAGCCAGACGAGGGCCAACGCGGCGATGATGACGACGAGCGGGATGAAACCCATAAGCGGCACCCTTCTGTACCAAGTGGTCAATACAGTATCAGGTGTGTCAGGTGATTGATACAGGGCCGTCCGGTCGAGTCGACCGACGCAGAAACGACTTGCTTTTGCATACGAACGCACTGGTAAGGTTAGGCAACCCTTACGACCGCGCCGGTTTGGACCTCTGCGCACGGCCGACGGGTGCGGCATCACAGCTGCCGCCGGTCCGTCCCTGACCCCTGCATCACGATCACGAGGAAAACCATGCCCCGCGCATCCACTCTCATTGCCTTCTCGGCCGCCGCCGTGCTCACCCTGGGCCTGGCCGGCTGCTCCACCTCCCCCGCCGCCGACACCGCCGAGGCCGCATCCGGCGACTTCACGCCGGTCACCATCGAGCACGCCTTCGGCGAGACCGTCATCGAGGCCAAGCCCGAGCGCGTCGCCACCGTCAACTGGGCCAACCAAGAGGTGCCGCTGGCCCTCGGCGTGGTGCCGGTGGGCATGGCCGCCGCCACCTGGGGCGACGACGACACCGACGGCATGCTGCCCTGGGTGAAGGAGAAGCTCGACGAGCTTGGTGCAGAGACCCCCGTGCTGTTCGACGAAACCGACGGCATCGACTTCGAAGCCGTCGCCGACACCAAGCCCGACGTGATCCTGGCCGCATACTCCGGCCTCACCCAGGAGGACTACGACACCCTTACCGCCATCGCACCGGTCGTGGCCTACCCGGAGACCGCCTGGGGCACCTCCTGGCGCGACATGATCTCGCAGAACGCCGCCGGCATGGGCATGGCCGCTGAGGGCGACGACCTCATCGCCGAGCTCGAGACCGAGATCGCCGCCACCGCCGCGAAGTACCCGTCGCTCGAGGGCAAGACCGCGATGTTCCTCACCCACGTGGACGAGGCCGACCTCAGCGAGGTCAGCTTCTACACCACCCACGACACCCGCACGATGTTCTTCGACGACCTCGGCATGGTGAGCGCCCCGAGCATCATCGAGGCCTCCGACGCCACCGACAAGTACTCCCTGACTGTGAGCGCCGAGCAGTCGGATGCGTTCAGCGACGTGGACATCATCGTCACCTACGGCGGCGCCGACCTGGTCGCCACCCTCGAGGGTGACCCGCTGCTGTCGCAGATTCCCGCGGTGGCCAACAAGTCCATCGTGAACCTCTCCGGCGACGGCCCCATGGGCACCGCCGCGAACCCCACCCCGCTGTCGATCTCGTACATCCTCGACGACTACGCTGCCCTGCTCGCCGCGGCGGCCGACAACGCTCGGTGACCTCAACAACCACTGCTTCATCAGCCGCTTCGAGCGTCGCCACCGTGCGACGCCCGAAGCGGCTGCGGTCGTTGTGGTTGCTCGCCGCGCTCGGGGTACTCGCCCTGCTGATGCTGGCCTCGATCACCATCGGCTCCCGCGCGGTGGGCTGGGCTGACATCGTGGCCGCGCTCGGCGGCGGGGTCGACGGGTTCGATCAGGCGGCCGTGGCCACCCGCATCCCGCGCACCCTGCTGGCCGTCGTCGCCGGGGCCGCCCTGGGAATGTCCGGCGCGGTGATGCAGGGCGTGACCCGCAACCCGCTGGCCGACCCGGGCATCCTGGGCGTGAACGTGGGCGCGGCACTGGCCGTGGTCAGCGGCATGGCCTACTTCGGGCTCACGTCCGCCTCGTCGATGATCTGGGTCGCGATCGTCGGCGCCGGGATCACCGCCGTGTTCGTTTATACGATCGGGTCGCTCGGCCGCGGCGGCTCCACCCCGCTCAAACTGGCGCTGGCGGGTGCGGCCACCTCCGCGGCGCTGGCCTCATTCGTCACCGCCGTGGTTCTGCCCCGCAACGACATCGCCGGCGGGGTGCGGTCCTGGCAGATCGGCGGCGTCGGCGGCGCCACGATGGAGAGCATCCGCCAGGTGGCACCGTTTCTCCTGGTGGGTTTCGTGCTCTGCTTCCTCTCCGCCCGGGCGCTCAACTCGCTCGCACTCGGCGACGACCTCGCCGCCGGGCTGGGCGAACGCGTGGCCGTGGCCCGCGGAGCCGCCGCGCTCGGCGCCGTCGTGCTGTGCGGCGCGATCACGGCCGTGGCCGGGCCGATCGGCTTCGTCGGACTCGTCGTGCCGCACTCCTGCCGGCTGCTGGTGGGCGTTGACCACCGCTGGCTGCTGCCGTTCTCCGCGGTGCTTGGCGCCGCGCTGCTCACCGGCGCCGACGTGCTCGGCCGCATCGTGGCGCGGCCCAGCGAGATCGATGTTGGCATCATCACTGCCCTGATCGGCGCCCCGTTCTTCATCTACATCGTGCGCCGACGCAAAGTGCGTGAGCTGTGAGCACCGCCATCGCCGTGAGGCCGCTGTCGACAGCGGATGCCGTGGCTCGCGGCCGCGCGCGCCGCGGCATCCGTCGTCGCCGGGTGATCACCGTGCTGGCGCTGGCGATCGCCGTCGGCTACCTCGTCAGCCTCATGGTCGGCCAGACCATTTACTCCCCCGCCGAGGTGCTCGCCGTGATGCTCGGCCAGGAGGTGCCCGGCGCCGGTTTCACCGTGGGCCGGCTGCGGCTGCCGCGGGCGACCCTGGCCGTGCTGGCCGGGCTGTGTTTCGGGCTGGGCGGGGTGACCTTCCAGACCATGCTGCGGAACCCCCTGGCGAGCCCCGACATCATCGGCATCAGCTCGGGCGCCAGCGCCGCGGCCGCGTTCGCAATCATCGTGCTGGGGCTGGGTTCGACCGCGGTGTCGGTGGTCGCGATCGTGTGTGGGCTGGCCGTGGCGCTGGCCGTCTACGCGCTCGCGTACAAGGGCGGCGTGGCCGGCACCCGGCTCATTCTGATCGGCATCGGTGTGGCCGCGATGCTCGACAGCATGACCGCGTACGTGCTCTCCCAGGCCGCCGAGTGGGACCTGCAGGTGGCCATGCGCTGGCTCACCGGCAGCCTGAACGGCAGCACCTGGGCGCAGACCCTGCCGGTACTGGCCGCGCTGGTGGTGCTCGCGCCGGTGTTGCTCGGCCAGTCCCGCAACCTGTCGATGAGCCAGCTCGGTGACGACACCGCATCCGCTCTGGGGGTGCGGGTGGAGCGGTCCCGGGTGATTCTGATCGTCGCCGCGGTGGGACTGATCGCGTTCGCGACCGCCGCTGCCGGGCCGATCGCGTTCGTGGCGTTCCTGGCCGGGCCGATCGCATCGCGGATCGTGGGGCCGGGCGTCTCGCTGCTCGTGCCGGCCGCTCTGGTGGGCGCGCTGCTCGTACTGGTGGGCGACTTCGCCGGCCAGTACGCGTTCGGCACCCGGTTCCCGGTGGGCGTCGTCACCGGCGTGCTCGGGGCGCCGTACCTGATCTACCTCATCATCCGCACCAACCGCGCCGGAGGCTCCCTGTGACACTCATGCATACCCTCACGGTGGAGAACCTCACCCTCGGCTACGGCGACCGCACCGTGATCGACGGCCTCGACCTGGTCGTGCCGACCGGCCGGATCACCGCGATCGTCGGCGCGAACGCCTGCGGCAAGTCCACCCTGCTGCGCTCGATGTCGCGGCTGCTGGTGCCGCGCGGCGGCCAGGTGCTGCTCGACGGCACCCAGGTGCACCGGATGCCCGCCAAGGAGCTGGCCCGCACGCTGGGGCTGCTGCCCCAGTCGCCGATCGCGCCAGAGGGCATCACCGTGGCCGACCTGGTCGGCCGGGGCCGCAACCCGCACCAGCGGATGTTCTCCCGCTGGAGCGCTGCGGACGACGAGGCCGTGGCCGCGGCGCTGGACGCCACCGACACCGCGTCGTTGGCCGACCGGTCCGTCGACGAACTCTCCGGCGGGCAGCGCCAGCGGGTGTGGATCGCGATGGCGCTGGCCCAGCAGACCGACCTGCTGTTGCTCGACGAGCCGACGACGTTCCTCGACGTGAGTCACCAGGTGGAGGTGCTCGACCTGCTCACCGACCTCAACCGGGCCCGCGGCACCACCATCGTGATGGTGCTGCACGACCTCAACCTCGCCGCCCGGTACGCCGACCACCTCATCGCTCTGGCGGATGGCCGGGTGCACGCGGTGGGCGAGCCGCACGAGGTGCTCACCGAGGAGACCGTGCAGGCGGTCTTCGGGCTGTCGAGCCGGGTGCTGGTCGACCCGACGTCGGGACGCCCGATGATGCTGCCGATCGGGCGGCACAACGTGGTGGTGCCGGTCTAGCGCTCGTCTCGGGGTCGAGCTCGTCGAGGCCACGGTCGGCCCGAGGTATGCGGGTCACTCACCCCGGCTGAACGTCAAAGACGCTCACCGGAGCACCGTCGCCGGTGAACAACGACGGCCCGCGCACAACCTGCCGGGCCGTGGGCCGGATCGCGGTCAGGCGGTGCCGGGCGCGGTGCTCCTCGAAGGCGAGCAGGTGCAGGTATCCGGCGGCGGCCTCGTCGACCGCGGTCGGCTCGGTGGCGGATGCGGCGGCGAAGGTGACCTCGACGCGGCGCGGCAGAGTGCCGGCCACCGCGGTGACCGTGCTCCCGGTGCTCGTGTGCACGGTCTCCTCGATGCGCGCGCGGGCGATCGAGTCGAGGCCGGCCCCGCCGGCGCGGGCCAGGAGCATCTGCCCGCTGGCGTTCCGGACTCCGGTGTCGGGCACCGCGGTCCAGCACACGGTGGCCGGCTCGGCCCCGAGGTCGGTCAGTGCGTCTCGCAGGGCCCCCTCGATGGCGGGCATGTCCACGGCCAGCCCGGTGAAGGTCTCGACGCGACCCTCGGCATCCTCGGGGAGGTCGAGATCGACGATGACGCCGACCCAGTCTTGGGCGGCGGCGGGAGTGCTGTGGGCGATGAAGTCGTCGGGGTCGAAGCTGCTGATCTTCTCGGCCACGGCCAGGGAGAAGTCCTCCAGGTGCCGCCGCAGCGCCACGGTCTGCCGCCACCGGTCGAAGGGGAAGTCCGGTGCCGAGGCCAGTTCGGCCAGCGGCACCTGGGCGCGGCGCAGGAGGTCGACGGTCGCGCCGTGTTGGAGCTGCTGCCGGGCGTAGTAGCGGTACCCCGACCCGGGGTCGACCCACGCCGGCGTCACGATCCCCCGCTCGGCGTAGAGCCTGAGTGCCTTGGCGGTGAGTCCGGTCATAGCCTGGAATTCGCCGGCGGTCAGGTCATCGGTCATGGTGCTCCTGGCTCTGGATGAATGGGTGTCTCCCCATCATGGGCGTCGCCCCTGGGGCGAGGTCAAGCCGGTCGCGGGTCTCGACGAGCTCGACCGACGCAAGGGTGACGTGTCGAGGTCGGGTTGCCGGGTTTCGATGAGCACGTGCGACGAGTCACTGGAGGACCGCGACACCGGTCTGGGCCTAGGGTCCTTCCCAACCTCCCCTGCTAAGGTCGCTCCCTGGCCGCGCCGCCACTCGGGCGTGCGAGCCGGTCAACCAGAGCGAGGTATGGCACGTGAGAATCCCCCAGTCCCGAGGTCCGGTGAGCGCCGCCCTGCTCGAGCTCCTCACGACTTCTCCTACTGCGGCCGAGACCGACCTCGCCACAACGCTGCGCGAGCTCACCGCCAAAGCCCTGGGCGAAACCGCCGACATTCTGCAGGACGATGACCTGCAGACCGCCCTGTTCCTGGCCTACGAGCTGCGCTACAGCGGCCTGCGCGGCATCGACGACGACTGGGAATGGCACCCCGAGGTGCTGGCGCTCTGCGCCGGCATCGAACTCGAGTTTGAGAAGGCCTTGCGCGAACGCGCCCCGATGCCCGAGCTGCCCGCCCCCGGCGTGGAGAGTGTCGCCGCCGCCCTGTTCGAGCTCACCGGTTCGGACACCGGGCCGAGCGTCTCGCGGTACCTGGCGAAGAAGGCCACCGACGAACAGGCGCACGAGTTCCTCATCCTGCGCTCGATCTACCAGCTCAAGGAGGCCGACCCGCACAGCTGGGCGATCCCGCGCCTGCGCAGCCGGGCGAAGGCCGCGCTGGTGGAGATTCAGGCCGACGAGTACGGCGGTGGCCGGTTCGACCGCATGCACTCCGAGCTGTTCGCCCGCACGATGCGCGGCGTGGGCCTGGACGCCACCAACGGTCACTACGTCGACGTGGTGCCGGCGATCACGCTGGCCTCCAGCAACATGATGACGATGTTCGGTTCCCACCGGCGGATGCGTGGCGCCATCGCCGGGCACCTCGCCGCGTTCGAGATGACCTCGTCCCAGCCCAACCGGCTCTACGGCAACGGGTTCCGTCGGCTCGGCTACGACAAGGACGTCACCTTCTACTTCGACGAACACGTCGAAGCGGATGCTGTGCACGAGCAGATCGCGGCCCGCGACCTGGCCGGCTCCCTGGCCACCGACGAACCCGAGCTGCTCGAAGACGTGTTCTTCGGGGCTGCCGCCGGGCTCTTTGTCGACGGCCTGGCCGGCACCCAGCAGCTCGACGCCTGGACCGCCGGCACGTCGGCGCTGCGCGTTGCTGACACCGCGAGCCTGCCGGCATGACCGAGCCCGACGAGCAACCCGCCCAGCGGTGGGACGACCAGTGGGCCGATCAGCCCGCTGCCGGTGCGGACGAGCCCGTGAGCATCACCGCGTACCCCAATGGTCCCCTGCTGGTGCGCGGCACCTTCGAAATCCGCACTCCCACCGGCGAGGTGATCCCGCCGCGGCGGAAGACCGTGGCACTCTGCCGCTGCGGGGTGTCGACGCTCAAGCCCTTCTGCGACGGCAGCCACAAGGCGATCGGGTTCAAGACCGAGCAGGAACCACCAGCCCCGCAGCCGCCGCTGACCGACTGATCGGTCGCTCGTTGTGGCATGCTGAGGCACCGGCGAGACCAGGCACGACCTCAGGGGGACACCATGACCGAGCTCGCACCCGCGGGATGGTACGACGACACGACCGACGCCGAGCAGCTCCGGTGGTGGACGGGCACCGCCTGGACGGATGCGCGAGCACCGCGCCAGCCGGCCCCGACCGCCGAGGTGGCCGCCGAATCGCCCACCGAATCGGAGCCGGCCGCGGTGCCCGTGCCGCTCCCCTACGGGCCGGCATCGGTCACCGGAGCGCCCGCCGCATACCCGGTCTCGGCCACCGGGCTGCCCGTCGCAGCTTCGACCACCGCACCCGGCCGACTGAAGCAGCTGCGCACCAATAACCCATTCGCGTTCTTCAGCATGATCATCGGCCTGATGAGCCTGATGCTCAATCTCCTGGGCCTGCCGGCCATCGCGGCCCTCGTCCTGGGCATCCTGGGCGTGGTGCGCAGCCGCACGCTGGCGCGGGCGGGCGCACCGATCACCGGTCTGGTCGTGTCGATCGTCGGGATCGTGCTGGCGGCGCTGGTCACCCTGCGCTTCGGCACGACCATGATCACATTCATGGCGCACGTCTACGCATAGGGCATCCGGCACCCCCTCGACACGACAGCATTGTTCTACTAACATTGCAAACATGTTGTTTCGTGTGGATCCGGCCTCGACGGTCTCGCTGGCCGAGCAACTCGCCGTGCAGGTGCGAGCCGGCGTCGCCGACGGCAGCCTCGCCCCCGGTACCCGGCTGCCGCCGGCCCGGGAGCTGGCCAGCGCGCTCGACATCAACATGCACACGGTGTTACGCGCCTACAAGCAGCTGCGAGACGACGGGATCCTCGAGATGCGTCAGGGCCGCGGCGCGTCGGTGCGCGCGGATGCCGGCGCCGGCACCGTGCGCCTCGTCGAACTCGCCGACGCGCTGCTCGCCGAGGCGCGCAAACTGGGGGTCGCCCTGCCCGACGTCCTCACCCTGATCCAGACGAGAGGCTGACCCATGCCCACCCAGACCATCCCCGAGGCCACCCCCGCGCTCACCCCGCACGCCACCGGGCGGGAACGGTTCGCCGCCGCCACGCTCTGGCTGCCGGTGGTCACCATCTCGCTGACCGCCACGCTCTGGTACGACCGGCTGCCGGCCGTGCTGCCCAAGCAGTGGAACGGCGCGGAGGTCACCTCGACTGCCGGCACCGAGGTCATGATCGGCATCACGGGCACCATCGCGCTGTTGGCCGCTCTGGCCGGGCTGGTCGCTCTCTCCGACGCCGCAGCTGACATCCGTCGTGGCCTGGTTCTCGCCGCCGGATGCGCCGCCGGGCTAGCCGCAGGCGTCTGGTTGGTAGTCGCCGGCCTGGTCATCGTCACCGGCTCGCCCGAACCGGAGGCGGGCGCGTGGCCGCTGCTCACGCTGCTGGCCCTCGGCTACGGGTTGATCCCCTTCGCGCTGTCACCGCGACGCCCGCACCGGCGCGAACTCGCGGCCCCCGCTCACCCGGCCACGGTACCGCTGGGCGCGACCGAGTCCGGCGCCTGGTTCACCACCGTGACCGTGCCGATGTTCCACTGGCTGGCCGGCGGCCTGGCCCTCGGCGCCGTCGGTCTGGCGGTCTTCAGCGCCCTCGAGAGCGGCGCCGGTTCGGGCGGGGTCCTCACGCTCCTGCTGGTGGCCGGCATCTGCCTCACCTTCGCACGGCTGCGAGTCAGCGTGGATCGTCGGGGCCTGCGGGTGGTCTCGAGCCTGTTGCGGCTGCCGATCAAGCAGATCACCCTCGACCAGGTCGCCTCGGCGCGGGCCGAGATCATCCGCCCGCTCGAGTGGGGCGGCTGGGGCTACCGGATTCTGCCCGGCCGCTCGGCCGTGGTGCTCACGGGCGGACCCGGCATCGTCGTCGAGCGACACAACGGCACCCTCTTCGCCGTGACCGTGCCCGACCCCGAGCTGCCCGCCGCGCTCCTCACCACCCTCGCGGCGCGCTGACCCCCGCCCGCCTGCGTTCTCGTTTGCGGACTTCCCGCCTGCGCAGCGCCAACGAAGGGGGATGTCCGCAATTGAGTGACGGCGGTACCGCAACCCGCACGGCTCGGGCACCGTCATCCGTCAAGAGTGAGAGCGGCTCACTGGTACGTTCAAGGTATGTGTCGCCGCCGCCACCAGGTGCTGCTCCGACACGATCCAAAGAAAGCAGTCAGATGGTCGCAGTCGGGGAACGATCCACGTTGAACAGAGCCGGTCACAGGATGGCCTCGGTCGGATCTGCCATGCTGACCCGACCCGCGGGCGTGCTCGAGGGCACTCGGTGGCTTTTCACCTGGCTCGCGCTGCTGTCGTTGGTGTTCAGCCTGCCGGGTATCATCCCCAACGTCACGGCAAGCCGGTTAGACCTGCTGCTCGCGGTGCTATCCACGGTTGCCCTGTTCGGCTCCTGGATCTACAGCCTGATGCGGCCGCGGGTGCCGTTCGTCCTCGAGGTGCTCGACGCCATGGCCCTGACCGCGCTTGCCTTGGCCGGGCCGGTGCCCTTGGCTGCGGCCCCGCTTTTCTTCGCCGCCGCCTGGTTGCGCACCCTCTACAGCACGCCGTTGCGGTCGGCATTTCGCGGTGCGCTTTACACCGGTGCGGTGCTGACCCTCACGCTGCTCTGGCCGCTCACGCCCGGCCACGCCACAGTTCCGGACCTGGCCCGTCAGGCCGCCACGGTCTCGATCATGCTGTTGGTCATTGTGGTGGCGGAGCAGCTGCGCACCGTGCTGCAGGCCAACGACTGGGCCATCGAACGTGACAAGGCACTCACCCAGACCGGTGCAAGGCTGCTCGGCATGACCGACGCCGACGCGATCCGTCTGCTGTCTTGGACCACAGCCGGCGAGCTGGGTGCCACCACCCCCGGGTTGCGGGTGCTCAAGGTGGTCCGCCACGAGGACCAGTTGCTCGTCGGCGACCGCACTGGCGACTTCATCGTGCCGCCGCCGGCTTCGTTTCCCGGCGATGTGTTGCAGAGCATCGGAACCAAGGGCGAGGCGCGAATCGTGCGGACCGGACCGCTTGACGACGCGGCGGGCTTGCCGTTGCTCTGGGAATGCGTGTCACTCACCGAACAAGAGGACGACGCATGGCTGCTCGTCGGCGCGCCGAAACGCATTCCCGATGGCACCATCCTGTCAGTGCGCAGCCTGGTGAACCAGGTGAACCTGGCGCTGCGCAACAGCCGCTCGCACCATCAGCTCACCAAGCAGGCGCAGCACGACACCCTCACCGGACTCGACAACCGGCTCTCCTTCACCTCCCAGCTCGGTGCCCTCCTCGCCCGCACCGACACCACCGAGGGTCTGCACGTGTTGTTCCTCGACCTTGACGACTTCAAGGACGTCAACGACCACCTGGGGCACCGCGCCGGCGACGCGGTTCTCACCGAAGTGGCCGTGCGGCTGCGGCAGTGCACCCGACCGCAGGACATCTGCTCTCGGCTGGGCGGGGACGAGTTCGCGGTGGTACTCACCGGCACCACGGATGCCGCAGCCGAGGCGATCGCGCAGCGGATGGTGGGGTCACTGGCCGCGCCCATCATCGTGGAAGGGCGGCCCTGCCGGGTGGGCGCGAGCGTGGGGGTCGCCACCGCTACCCCCGGCACGAACCTCGATGAGCTCGTGCATCAGGCCGACGTGGCGATGTACGCCGCCAAGGCCCACGGCAAGGGCCAGGTCCAGCTGTACCGGCCGGGCCTCCTGCAGGGCGAGTCCGCTCTGGTGTCCTTCGAACGGCAGCTGGGCCGGGCCGCCGGCGGCGGCCAGCTCGAGGTGTACTACCAGCCGATCGTGTCCCTGCCCGGGCTGCACTGCACCGGGGCCGAGGCGCTCGTGCGGTGGCGGCATCCGGAGCGGGGCCTCCTGATGCCGTGCGACTTCATTCCGCTGGCCGAAACCTCCGGCGCCATCCTGGGCATCGGCGCGTTTGTGCTCCGGCGTTCCTGCACGGATGCCGTGACCTGGCCGGAGGTGCGGCCGGGCGTGCGGATGACGGTGAACGTGAACATCTCCGCGCGGGAGCTCGAGAGCGATCACTTCGTGGACTCCGTGCTCTGGTGCCTGGCCGACAGCGGGCTGCCCGCCCAACGTCTGGTGCTCGAGCTCACCGAGACCGTGGTGCTGGAGTCGACCGCGGCGGTGGAGCGGCTGAAGGCGCTCGCCGCCCACGGCATCCGCGTGGCCATCGACGACTTCGGCACCGGCTACTCGTCCCTGGCGACGCTGCGGTCGCTGCCGATCTCGGTGGTCAAGCTCGACGCGAGTTTTGTCTCCGGTGCGCTGAGCAACTCGGTGGACCGCACGGTGGTGGAGGCCATCGTGCAGATGAGCGCGAAGCTGGGCATCGACACCATCGCCGAGGGTGTGGAGCGGCTGGACCAGCAGGAGCTGCTGGCGCAGATCGGCACCGACGCGGTGCAGGGGCACCTGTACTGCTCGGCGGTGCCGCTGGCCGAGCTGCGTGAGTGGCTGGCCCGCACCGGCACTCCCCCGCTGGTGGAGCCCGTCGCTCACGTCGAGACCCCGTAAGCCAACCTCAAGGCGCGCCCACCCGTTGGTCGAGCGTGTCGAGACCCGGCAAGCCGACAGCCCAACGCGAGGCCGACGAAACATCCGTCAGCTGCTGGGCAGCACCTCGTAGCTGGACTGGGTGAAGCCCGCGCCGAGCTCGCGCGTGCCCACGTGCCGCAGGTGCACGTCGCCGTCGAGCGGGCCGAACAGCGGGATGCCCGTGCCGAGCAGCACCGGGGCGCGGGTGATGGTGATTTCGCGGATCAGCCCGGCGCGCAGAAAGCTCTGGATGGTGCGGCCACCGTCGACGTACACCCGGCGGCGGCCCTCCGCGACGAGGGTGGCGATCACATCATCGAGCGTGGCGTGTGCGGTGGTGTCCGGCTCGTCTTCGGCGTCGAAGCTGCGCAACAGGGTGCGGCTGAGCACAAGCACCCGCTTGCCGGTATAGGGCCAGTCGACGAAGCCGCGCACGGTGTCGAAGGTGGCACGGCCCACGACGAGGGCATCGACGCTGGCGAAGAACTCGTCGTAACCGGTCTCGCCCAGGGCGTCGCCGGCGGCGACGAGCCAGTCGAAGTCGCCGTTCTCGCGGGCGATGAAGCCGTCGAGGCTGGTGCCCACGAACACGCAGCCGATCAGGGGCGGGACAGCGCCGCCCGGCTCAGAGGTGGGGGTCATGCCAGCACGGTAGCAGCGGCCGCCGACACAGGCGAGGGGTGTGGCGGCTACCGGTCCGCCCGCGAACCATTCGAACGCATCCTGAGTTCGTCGACGCTTCGGCACACGGTACGGTCAGCATATGGATCGGATGCACCACATGTCGCACGGGGGTGACCTGCAGCCGGAATTCCTGGACGACGAGCACCCGCGGGCAATGGGCGACTTCGAGGCCGCCCAGGGCGCCCGGAACCTGGGCTTCCGCAACCGTCGGCTGAAGCTGGCCGCGATCGGCGGCTTGATCATGGCCACCGGTCTGGTCGTGCACTTTCTGACCGAGGGCATCGTCGGCGATTTTGTCGGCGACGCGCTCTACGCGGTCCTGGTGTACCTGGTTGTGTCGATTGTCGCGGTGCGCCGGCCCAGCCGGCAGGTGGCGATCGTCGCGATCCTGATCTGCGTGGCCGTCGAGCTCCTGCAGCTCACCGGCGTGCCCAGCAGCCTCGCCGAGCTCTTCGCTCCGATGCGGTACCTGCTCGGCACCACGTTCAACTCTTTCGACCTGGTCGCCTACGTCATCGGTGTGCTGGCGGCCACGGCCGTGAGCACCTGGCGGAAGCCGGACTGACGCCGGCCGAGCATCCGCTAGCAGGCGGACTCACGCCGACCTGACCATCCGTTATTGGCCGGACTGTCGCCGAATTCGCGGTTTGCGCCGCCTCAGCCGGCCAGCAGGGCCTGCGCCGCGAGTAGCGCTCCGCCCACCGACCCCGCGCACAGCGCCGTCGTTCCGGTGGCGGCCCAGAACACCCGGCGAACCCGGGCCCGACGCACCTGCCCGTCGAGCGCCGCGAAACGTGTCATCACATCCGCCGGGGCCGGGGTCGGATGCTGCCGCCAGGTGGCCGGGCTGTCCAGGATCACCACGGCCTCGGCGATCTCGTCGTCGCTGAGCACCGGCTGCAGCTTGAGCAGCCACCGGCGCAGGGTGCGGGCATCGAGCACCTTCACCTGCACGGGTTTGTCGCGGAAGGTGATCTGCTTGGGGTCGACGAGAGCGATCACCGGTTGCACCGGCGCGACCAGCGGCATCCGCTCACGCAGCACCGTGGTGACCCGCTCGGCCTCGTGCTCGGCTGCGGGCAGGTAGGCCTTCTTGTGGCCGGAGACGGTGACGGTGCGGGTGCCCACCCAGATGTGTTTGCCGCAGTGGTGCTTGGTGTTGATGGTGAAGATGCCGCCGGGGCCCACCAGGATGTGGTCGATGTCGGTGTCGTTCTTGCCGATCGGCACGGCGTGGAAGGCGGTCCAGTCCGGGGGCAGGGTGGCGAGCATCTTGCCGACCGTGATCTCGCCCTGCGCGCCGAGATACCAGCTCACGCTCTCGGGGCAAAGCGGCGACTGGCCGAACAGCCGGGCCACCCTGGTGCGCGGTGGCACCGCGGATTGGCGGGACAGGAGGTGTTCGATGACCAACTGAGCAGCGATGCGGTTGCGCATCGCGGGTGGGTGCAGGGTCACGTTGCTCCTTTGGACGCGCCCGGACGCGGCTGCGCCAGGGAGACCGGGTGGGCCGGGCGGTCGCGCCGGGACCACCACTCGGATGTGCGCCGCTTCGGGGCGTGCAGACCATCCAGGGAGCGGTGCGGGCGGGGCACCCACCACGTTCGGTGGTTCGAGGTTAGCGACCCGACAGGCCCCGGCGGCACCCCCATTGTGGGTGGCGGCGCACAGCGGATGCGCGTGCGCCCGGCCCGCCGCGCGGCAAACCCGCGCGGGCGCGCACAACTGTTGCCCGTGCGGACATTTGCGTCCGGCGCACCGGGCGCAAAAGTCCGGTTCGGCAACAGTTGGGCCCGTGCAGCGGCGAGCGGCGAGCGCGGCATCCGGCAAAATGGCAGGAACACCGAGGAGACCCCCCATGGCCATCGCCACCGCCGCGACACCGACCATCAGCGCCCGCGCCTGGGTCGTGCTCGCCCTCGGCGTGGCCGCACAGACGGCGGGCACCGTCTTCGTCAGCGCCCCCGCGTTCCTTATCCCCCTCCTGCACAGCGAGCGGGGCCTCTCCCTGGCCCAGGCCGGGCTGCTCGCCGCGATCCCCACCTTCGGCATGGTGCTCACCCTCATCCTCTGGGGCGCCCTGGCCGACCGCATCGGCGAGAAATGGGTCATCACCGGCGGCCTGATCCTCACCGCCCTCGCGGCCGGCGGCGCGATCCTCGCCGACGGATACCTCGCGCTGGGCGTGTTCCTGCTGCTGGGCGGCATGGCGTCGGCGAGCACCAACTCCGCCAGCGGACGGATCGTGGTGGGCTGGTTCCCCAAGCACAAGCGCGGCCTGGCCATGGGCATCCGCCAGATGTCGCAGCCGCTCGGCGTGACGGTCGCGGCCGTGACCATCCCGGTGATCGCCGCGGATGCCGGGGTGGGCGCTGCCCTGTTCGTGCCGTTCGCGCTCACCGCGGTGCTGGCCGTTGCGTGCGCGATCGGCCTGGCCAACCCGCCCCGGCCGGCCCCGCGCGCCGGCACCCCGGCCGTGCGAGCCGGCAACCCCTACCGGTCCAGCGGATTCCTCTGGCGGATCCACGCGGCATCCGTGCTGCTGGTGGTGCCGCAGTTCACCATCTCGACGTTCGGGTTGGTCTGGCTGGTCAGCGACCAGGGTTGGGATGCCCTCGCCGCCGGCGTGCTGGTGGGCGCCGCGCAGTTCGTGGGCGCGATCGGTCGCATCGTGATCGGCGTGGTCAGCGACAGGGTCGGCAGCCGGGTACGGCCGCTGCGCTGGCTGGCCGTGAGTGTGGCGAGCGTGCTGCTGGTGCTGGCCGCGGTGGATGCCGCACACTGGGGCGCCGCCGCCGTGGTGTTCGTGCTCGCGACCACCTGCACCGTGGCGCCGAACGGGCTGGCGTTCACGTCGGTGGCGGAGATGGCCGGGCCTGGCTGGTCCGGCAAGGCCCTCGGGGTGCAGAACACCGGCCAGTTCGTCGCGGCGTCACTGGTCGGGCCGCTGATGGGCGCCCTGATCGGGGTGGTCGGCTACCCGCTGACGTTCGCGGTGGCGGCGGTGTTCCCGGCGCTGGCGGTGCCGGTCGTGCCCCGCGCGCACGCCGAGCACGACCACCTGTAGCGCCCGCCTCGAGTTGCCGCAAAGCGCCCCTTCCCCGCCCGCCAAAGGGCCTCTTGCGGCAAGTCAGCGCATCCACCCGACCGGGCTGACCGCCCCAGCCCGGCGACGCCCTGCTGCGCGCGCCGCATCCCCCCGCCGTGTGGTCGAATAGAACCGATGCATACTCCCCCAGCCCCTCCCGCCCGCACCGTCATCGCCCCCGACAACGTGCAGATCGCCACCTACGAGTTCGGCGACCCCGATGCCCCCACCGTGCTCGCGGTGCACGGCTTCGCCTCCAGCGCACTGGCGAACTTCCACGCCACCGGCTGGATCCGCGACCTGGTGCGCGAGGGCTACCACGTGATCGCGATCGACCAGCGCGGCCACGGGCAGAGCGACAAACCGCACTCCGCCGACGGCTACTCGATGGACCTGCTCGTCACCGATGTCCTCACCGTGCTCGACACCTTCATGCTCGACGAGGTCGACTACGTGGGCTACTCGCTCGGCGCCCGCGTCGGCTGGCACGCCGCTCGCTTCATGCCCACCCGCATCAACCGTGCCGTCTTCGGCGGCATCCCCGACGGCGACCCGCTCACCCGGTTCCGGGTCGACCAGGCGCGGGCTCTGGTGCGCGACGGCGTGCCGGTGACGGATGAACTCACCGCCGCCTACCTGAAAATGGCCGGCGCCATCCGCGACAACGACCTCGAAGCGCTGATCGCGCTCGTCGAGGGGATGCGCGACGGCCCCCAGCCGCACGCGGCCAATGCGCCCGAGCAGCGGGTGCTCTTCGCCACCGGCAGTGAGGACCGCATCCTGGAGGCGTCCCGCGCCCTGGCCGAGGCCACCCCGCGCGCAGCGTTCTTCGAGATCCCCGGCCGCAACCACTTCAATGCGCCCACGTCACGGGCGTTCCGGGATGCCGCGATCGAGTTCCTGGGGCTGCCCGGCTCCGACTGAGCCGCGTCTGCTTGCGGACGCGACCATCCCGCCGGTCGAGCATGTCGAGACCCCGCGAGCCCACCCTGTCGACGCGATCACGACACACACGCACGTCACAAGGTCTCGACAAGCTCGACCAACGACTGGGCGCGACCCCCCAGCCGGCTAGCTGGGCTTGACGGCCTTGATGATGGCGCCGTGCATCTGCGGGGCCACCTCGTGGGTGAAGTCCACGCTGATGTCGGTGAAGCCCGCCGCCGCCAGCGACACACGGTACTCCGCGTCGGACAGCGCCCCGGCGATGCACCCCGCGTAGGAGCCGCGCTCGATGCGTTCGCTCTCGCTGAGCTGGTTCTCGGCGACCACATCGGAGAGCCCGAGCCGGCCGCCGGGAGTGAGCACCCGGAACATCTCGCGCACGACGGAGTCCTTGTCGGCCGAGAGGTTGATCACGCAATTGGAGATGATCACGTTCACCGCCGCATCCGCCAGCGGAATCTCTTCGATGAAACCCTTGAGGAACTCGACGTTCGTGGCGCCGGCCTTGGCGGCGTTCGCGCGGGCCAGGGCCAGCATCTCGTCGGTCATGTCGAGGCCGTAGGCGAACCCGGTGGGGCCCACCCGGCGGGCGGAGAGCAGCACGTCGATGCCGCCGCCGGAGCCGAGGTCGAGCACCGTCTCGCCTTCGCGCAGGTCGGCCACCGCGGTCGGGTTGCCGCAGCCGATGCTGGCCAGCATCGCCTCGTCCGGCACCTCGCTGGACTCCGCGCCGGTGTACAGCACCGAGCCGAACACGGCACTGGTCTCCAGCGGCGTGCCGCAGCAGGAAGCGCTGCTCACATCGGTGACCTGCAGGGCCTGCGCAGCGTAACGCTCTCGCACCTGCTCGGTGATGGCGGACTTCTCGGTCGCGGTCTTCTCGGTCATACGTGGTCCCAGCCCTGATTGATATAGACGGATGTCGATATAGCCAGTATGGAGGGACGAGCGACGCGCGTCAATCCGACCGCGCCGCAGCGGCCCGAGCACGGGCGCCCGCTGACCCCGCCGCGCAACTGTTGCCGATGCGGACATTTGCGCCCGGTGCGCCGGTAACAATTGTCCGCACGGGGCACAGTTGGGGCGGATGCGCGCCGCCGGCGCCGCACACCGACTATGGCATCGGAGCAGCCACGGCCGGCTCGGCTCGGGCGGCAGCGGCAGCGGCAGCGGCATCCGCCGCGCCAGCAATGCGGGCGGCGTACGCGGTCGCCGCGGCCGAGACCGGCGTGCCCGGTGCGGTGAGCGGTGAGGTCTCCGGCGCCAGGGCGGTCAGCCGCAGCGGCAGCACGCCGGCCCAGACGGCGCGGTCCTCGCCGTCGTCGGGCTCCTCGGAAGCACCGTGCGCGCGCACCTTCACACTGACCTCGTCCAGCGGCAGGCGCAGCACGAGCGTGGCGGCCAGTTCGCGTTTTGTCATCGGGCGCACCTCGGCCGTGCGGCCGGGCATCAGGTGGTCGGAGACGATGCGCATCGCCTCGGCCTTCTCGGCCGGGTCGGCCACGATCGTGGCCGTGCCGAACACCACGGCACTGCGGTAGTTCATCGAGCTGTCGAACAGGGACCGGGCGTACACGAGGCCGTCGAGGTGGGTCACGGTGACCGAGATCGGGCTGCCGGATGCCATCATTCGGAAGATCCCGCTGCCGGTGGAGCCGTGCAGGTAGATGGCATCGCCGCCGCGGCCGAAGCCCATCGGCAGCACCAGCGGCAGTCCGTCGCGCACGATCGCCACGTGGGCGACCAGGGCGTCGTCCAGGATGCGGTACAGCTCGGCGCGGTCGGTGCGCTGGCGATCGGGGGAACGGGTGACGCGGGTGCGGTCGGTGATGGGCAAGTCCGCCGAGGGCACGTCTGGCGCCGGCAACGTGGTGGCGGGCCGGGCTGCCGGCAGCGCGACGGCGGCGAGGCCGGCAGGCGACGCGTCGGTTTTCGGGTCTTCGTGGGGCTGGCTGGTGTGGGGCATGCTACTAGGATCGGGGACATAGTGGATCAACGACAGAGCCACCTCTAGCGCCGACGAGTAGACCAGTTGGCGCCGCGGCGCCCCGGAGCACCACCCGAACGAGGACCGATCATGAACGCACATGAGCTGCCGATCCTGCTCGACCGCGGTGCCACGCTCCCCCTCGCGGCGCAGCTGGCCACGGCCCTCCGGCGGGCCATTCTTGACGGAACGCTGCGCCACGATGAGGCCTTACCCTCGACCCGCGCCCTCGCCGCCTCCGTGCGGGTGTCGCGCGGCACCGTCGTCGCCGCGTACGACCAGCTCGCCGGCGAGGGCTACCTGGTGGCCCGACCCGGCTCGGCGACCCGGGTGATGGTCGAGCGACCCCCAGTCGGGACCCCGACGCCGCAACCACCGGCGACCCCACCGACCGGCCTACCCAGCGAGCGGCCGATCATCGACCTGGCCCCCGGGCATCCGTCGACCCGCACCCTCGTCGACCCGGCCTGGACCGCCGCCTGGCGGGCCGCCGTGTCGGCGTCCGGCCGCTGTGACTCACCGCCGGCGAACGGCACCCTCGAGCTGCGCACCGCGATCGCCGAGCACGTGCGGCGAACCCGGGGCCTGGCCTGCCAGCCGGATGACGTGATGGTCACGGCCGGCACCAGCGACGCCCTGGCCGGCATCGGACTCGCACTCGCCACCCCGGCCGACGCTCCCAGGTTCACCCCGCACATCGCCGTCGAGGACCCGGGCTACCCCACCGCCCGGCGGGTGCTGCGCCGGGTGGGCTCCCTCATCCGGCCGGTGCACACCGACGAGAACGGCATCAACCTGGCCGAGCTCGCTGCCCTCGCCCCGGCGCCGCACGCGGTGCTGGTGACCCCGAGCCACCAGTACCCCCTGGGCAGCAGCCTCACGGTACAGGGTCGCCTCGATCTGCTCGACTGGGCGCGGGCCACGGATGCCGTGATCATCGAAGACGACTACGACAGCGAGTTCCGCTTCGACGCGATGCCGCTGCCCGCCCTCGCCACCCTCGACGGGTCGGGCCGAGTCGCGCTGGTCGGCAGCTTCTCCAAAACCGTCACCCCGTGGATCCGCTGCGGCTACCTCGTGGCCACCGGACCCCTCGGTGCGGCGCTGCGCGAGGTGCGGGACGACCTCGGCCCGTCGGTCTCCGGGGTGCAGCAGGCGGCCCTCGCCCGCTACCTCGACAGCGGCGGCCTGGCCCGCAACGTCACCCGGGTGCGCCGCGAGTACGCCCACCGCCGCGCCCTGGTGATCGGCAGGCTCGGCGCGCTGCCCGGCGTGCGGCTGACCGGCCTCGACGGCGGACTGCATGTGGTGGTGCACACCCGGGCGGATGCATCCGCTCTCGTCACGCAGGCCGCCGCGCGCGGGGTGCGGGTCGCGTCGCTGGCCGACTACGCGGTTCTGGCCCGAGGGCAGCACGGCCTGGTGCTCGGCTACGGTGCCCCGACGGATCTCGAGCTCGGGAACGCGCTGGACGTGCTCGTGGGGCTCCTCACCGCGCCGACCGCGAGTTGATGTGCGGCGACGATGAACTCAGCCCCGGGCGAGGCTCCTGGCCGAGCGCCCGGCAAACACGGTCTTGAACGACACCCTGTTCGTGTACTCGATGGACCCGTACCGAAACAGCCGAACGGCGAGCTGCAGCACGACGGCGCTGAGGAGGAACAGCTCCGTGATGACGATGGCCGCTTCCCAGCCCGCGAGGGAGCCGAAGGCGTTGCGGAGCATCGCGGTGATCGGCGCCGAATAGGGGAAGTAGGTGAACACCTGCACGACGGCGCTGTGCGGGTCCGAGAGCACCAGCGATACCGAGTAGAGCGGCACGATCATCAGGATGATCAGCGCGGTGAACCAGCCGCCGGCATCCTTCGCGTTGGGCATCACCGCCCCGATCGCGACGGCGGTGCCCGTGAACAGGGCGAACCCGCCCAGGGCCAGCAGCGCGCCGACGATCATCTGGCCGGGATCAAAGGTGAAACTGGCGAGATCCACCTCCGGCAGGTTCAACGAGGTCCGGAAGAACAGGTAACCGACCGCCACCGGCACGAGGAACACCAGCACCTGCACGAAACCGACGATGAAGACCGAGATGATCTTCCCGCTGATCAGGGCGGTGGGGTTCAGGGTGGTGAGGATCATCTCCGTGACCCGGTTCTCCTTTTCTTCCAGGGTGCTGGTGAGCATCTGGTTGGAGAGCAGGGTGAAGGTCAGGAAGAACATCGCCAGGAAGATCAGCGGCGGGATCACGCCCATGAACCCGGCCGCTTCCTCCCCGCCTGTGTAGGTGGTGGAGGTCACCGACACGTCGCCCTGCGCCATCGTTGTCAGCGCCGGATCCCCGATCTGGTCCTGGGCGCTGGTGATCAGCACCTGGATCGCCACACCCTCATACTCGCCGTTGCCGAACAGGCCCTTGTCGATTCCGTAGACCTGGGTCGGGGTCGTGGCCGGGTCCGCCGGGTACACAAAATGGGCGTCCTCCTCCCCCGCCTTCACGTCGGCGATCGCGGATGCGTCATCCGTGACCGGCGTACCGCCCAAGGCTGCCGCCACGGTCGGGTCGACATAACCGGATGCGTCGCTGTAGGTGAAGGTGAGCTTCGCGTCCGACTGGGCATCGATGTTGCTCATCGACGACGTGTTGCCCAGGGTCACCAGGCCCACCACGATGCCGATCGCGATCGGCACCAGCAGGGTGATGACCCAGAACTTCTTCTTGCCCAGGGTGCGGCCCACTTCGAACCCGATGACCGTGCGGAGATTGTGCTGACCCATCTCAGGCACCTGCCATTTCGTTCTGGTCGCCATAGACGCTGACGAAGATCTCCTCGAGCGAGAGCTTGCTCGTGGTGAAGCTCCGGATCAGAACACCGGCATCGACCAGGTCGCGCAAGATCAGGGCCTCGTCGACGGTGCCGATGAGGGTGAGTTCGGCGTAGTTGCGGTCGCGGAGGCTGATCTCGTAGTGCCCAGATGCGGGTATCTCGCCGGAGTAGCCGACCCGGATCATCGTGCCGCCGTACTGGTTCTGTACCTCTGGGATCGTGCCGTAGGCCTCCGCCCGGCCGCCCTTCAACAGGATCACCCGGTCGCACAGCCGCTCGACTTCCTCCATCTGGTGGGTGACCATCAGCACCGTGGCACCGGCCTTCTTCTGGTCCTCGATGATGTCCATCAGCAGTCGCCGGTTCACCGGGTCGAACCCCTTCGTGGGCTCATCCAGGATCAGCAGCTCCGGGTCGTTCATGATCGTGACACCGAGCTGAACCTTCTGCTGCTGGCCGCCGGAGAGCTTGTCCACCCGAACCTTCGCCTTATCCGCCAGCCCCACCCTCTCGAGATAGTTCGTGGACCAGGCCACCGCGGCCTTCTTGCTCAGACCCTTGAGCTGGCCGAAGTACGTCATCACGGCGAGAACGGATTCCTTTTTGTACAGTCCGCGTTCTTCCGGGAGATAGCCCAGCCGGATGCCGGACTCCGGCGTGAACGGGCGCCCATCGATATGCAGGATGCCGTCGGTCGGGAGGTAGATGCCCAGCAGCGCCCGCAGCGTGGTGGTCTTGCCGGAACCGTTGGACCCGAGGAACCCGAACGTCTCGCCGCGCTGCACATCGAAGGAAAGGTCCTCGATGACCGTGGTGCCGGCGAAATCCATCCGGAAATGGTCGATGTGAACCAGAGACTCTGCTGCAGACGTCATGCCAACACCCTAGCGCCGGGCTGGGCTCCTCCGCAGATAACCCCGCCTTGACCAGCAGATTTTTACCGAGTCGTGAGAACAGGCCGACCGGCGGGACACACCCCCGTCACGGCGCCCACTCATTTGCGGACTTCCCGCCTTCGTCTCCGCAACGAAGGCGGGAAGTCCGCGAACGAACCGCCCAGGACCGACGATCCAGCAGCATCCGGGCCGGCCACAGCAGTTTCAGCTTGCCTTCAGCGGCATCGGCCAGACTGGCAGCGGCGGCCGTACGGCCGACCTACTGACGAGGGGGCCGGATGCGCGTGCTGGTGGTGGAGGACGAGGTGCGGCTCGCGACCGGGCTCAAGCGCGGCCTCGAGGCCGAGGGGTTCGCGGTCGACATCGCCGGCACCGGTCCGGACGGGCTCTGGCTGGCCCGCGAGAACGAGTACGCGGTCATCCTGCTCGACATCATGCTGCCGGGCCAGAGCGGCTACAGGGTCTGCGAGACCCTGCGGGCCGAGCAGAACTGGACCCCGATCCTGATGCTCACCGCCAAGGACGGCGAGTGGGACCAGGTCGAGGCGCTCGACACCGGCGCCGACGACTACCTCACCAAACCGTTCTCCTCCGCCGTGCTGCTGGCCCGGATGCGCGCCCTGATCCGCCGCGGCACCACCGCCAGGCCCACCGTGCTGCGCGCCGGCGACCTGCACCTCGACCCCGCCACCCGCCGGGTCAGCCGGGGCGACGCATCCGTTGACGTCACCGCCCGGGAATTCGCGGTGCTCGAATACCTGATGCGCAACCGGGGCAGCGTCGTGAGCAAGCGTGACGTGCTCGACAACGTCTGGGACTTCGACTTCGAGGGTGACCCGAACATCGTGGAGGTGTACGTGCGGCACCTGCGCAACAAGGTGGACCGGCCGTTCGACCGGGCCGCGATCGAGACCCTGCGCGGTGCCGGCTACCGGTTGGCGGCCAACGGTGGCTGAGCGGACCCGCAGCCGGTCGTTGCGCGGTCGGATCACCCTGGTGTCCACCGCGATCGTTGCCGCAACGCTGGTCGGCGGCGCGGTCGTGTTCGCGCTGGTGCTGCGCGGTGTGCTGCTGGACGAGTTGCACACGGCCGTGGAACGCGACCTCGAGCAGATCGAGACCGAGCTCGACACCGGCAGCGGTCTGAGCGGCCTCGATGCCGACGATGATGACGTGCTCTTCCAGATCACCGACGGCTCCGGCGCTCTCCTTGCCGCCAGCGAGGCGCTCGAGGGCCGGCAGCTGGGCGTCGACGGCGACGACGACGCGCAGACCATCCGGGTGCCAGACGAGGACACCGACTACCTGGTCGTGGCCGAGGAACACGACGACACCACCGTCGTCGCCGGCCGCTCTCTGGAGAACGTCGACGAGGCCGTCGCCACGGTCGGCGTGCTGCTGGCCGGAGCCGTGCCGCTGCTGACCGGGATTGTGGCCTTGCTCACCTGGATCGTGGTGGGCCGGGCGCTGGCCCCTGTCGAGCGGATGCGCCGGGAGGTCGACACTGTCACCGCCACCAACCTCGAGCGCCGCATCAACGACCCCGGCCGCGACGACGAGATCGGCCGGCTCGCGCACACCATGAACAGCATGCTCGACAGGCTCGACACCTCCCAGCGCGCCCAACGGCAGTTCGTCTCGGATGCCTCGCACGAGCTCCGCTCCCCGCTCGCGTCGCTGCGCCAGTACGCCGAGGTGGCCCAGGCGCATCCCGACAGGGTCAACCTCGACGATCTGTCCGAGGCAGTTCTCGACGAGGGCGACCGGCTGGAGCGGCTGGTGGCGGGGATGCTGCTGCTGGCGCGGGTGTCCGAGCGGAGGGCCACGGCGACCGGAACAGCCGTGGATCTGGACGACCTGATGCTCGCCGAGGCCCGCCGGCTGCGCGACACCATGGCGCTCAGCGTCGACAGCAGCGGGGTGGGTGCGGCCCGGGTGCACGGTGACCAGAACCTGCTCGGCCAGGTGGTGCGGAACCTCGTCGACAACGCCGCCCAACACGCTTCCGGGCGGGTGAGCCTGTCGCTCGGCCTGGTCGACGGGCAGGCGCTGCTGGCCGTGGAGGACGACGGCCACGGGGTGCCGCCCGGCGAGCGCGACCGCGTGTTCGAGCGCTTCGTGCGGCTGGACGAATCCCGGGCACGGGCATCCGGCGGCACCGGGCTGGGTCTGGCCATCGTGCGGGAGAGCGTGCAGGCGCACGGCGGCACCGTGCGCATCGTCGACAGCGCCCTGGGCGGCGCCCGGTTCGAGGTGCGCCTGCCCGCTGCAGCCGAGGCCTGACCTCGTTTCTGAAGCGGCCTTCAGCGGGCTTCAGCCTGGCTTCAGCGGTGGCTTGGCACAGTGGGACTATCAGCCACGGCAGCCGTGGCACTCACGAACAAGGGACACACCATGAAGAAGAAGACCATCTGGATCACCGGTGCAGCCGTTGCCGCCGTTCTCGTGGTGGGCGGCGCCGGCCTGGCCATCGCTGACCCGTTCGATTCTGACGGCCCGCTCACCGGCAGCGCCCTCGACAAGGCCAGTGCCGCCGCGCTGGATGCCGTGGGCAGCGGCACGGTCACCGACACCGAGACCGCCGACGACAACGACGCGCACGCCTACGAGGTGGAGGTGACCCTCGCCGACGGGACCGACGTCGACGTGGCGCTGGATGAGAAGTTCGCCGTGCTCTGGGTCGACGGCCTGCCCGCGGATGGCACCACCTCGGTGCCGGGAACCGGCAGCGGATCGGGAAGCGGCTCCGGCTCCGGCGACGGTGACGACGACGGCCGCAGCGACGACACCGGTAGCGATGACTCGGTCGCTGACGACACCGGCACCGACGACTCGACCACCGTGACCCCGCTCACCGACGCCGACCGCGACGCCGCCTCGGCCGCGGCGCTGGCCACCCTGCCCGCCGGCACCGTCGGCACCGTCACCGAGGTCGAGCGCAGTGACGACTTCGACCACGCCTACGAGGTCGAGATCACCCTCGAGAACGGTCAGGACGTCGACGTCGAACTCGATGCGGCCTTCGCGGTGCTCAAGGTCGACGGCGCGCCGACCGCATAGCCCCGGCGGTCCTGGGGGCTCAGAGCCAGGTCTGGCGGTGCTCCTCGAGGAAACCACGCATCGTGGTCGCCGGCCGACCGGTGAGCCGGCGGATGCCGCGATTCGGCAGCGCGGTCAGCCGCCGGCGCGCCGCCCGGTACCACCTCGCCTGCGCGGCGATGTCCGGGCCGGTCACCCCCTGTTTCGCCGCCAGCTCGGCGAATTCGGCCTCGGTCGTGGCGGTGTACCGGATGGGCCGGCCGAGCACCCCGGTGAGACTTTCCGCCACCTGCGGGAAGCTCAGGGACTCCTCCCCCGCCAGAGAGTAGGACTTGCCCAGGTGACCGGGTTCGGTGAGCACCCGAGCGGCGCACCGGCCCACGTCGGCCGCGTCGACGAACGCAACCCTGGCCCCGCCCGCCGGCAGCACGATCTCACTCCGCAGACGGATGTCGTCGCGGTACAGGGTGGACAGGGTCTGCATCAGCACGTTCGGCCGCAGGATGGTGTGCGGCGTGCGGGTGCGCTTGAGGTACTGCTCCACCACGTGATGCGGCGACCGCGTGTCGAACCGCACACCGGGCGCCGACAGGAACACGATCTGCCGCACCCCGCTCTCCTCCATCGCCTGGTCGATGAACGGGATGAGGGTGCGCCCCACGTTGCCGATCGTGGGCGGCACGAGCAGGAACACCCTGTCGACGCCGGCCAGGGCGCGCGCCCAGGTGCTGCGGTCGGCGAAGTCGAAGGCGCGCACGGTGGCCCCGCCGCCGGTTGTGCCGGTTGCGGCGGCGGGCCGGCCCGCGCCGGCCGCGGCTCCCGCGCCGGGCCGGCCGATCATTCGGCCGGGCGATGCGGAGGCGCCATGGCCACCCGGCTTGTGCGCCGGGTTGCGGGACGGCTTCTGATTCGGTGCCCGCAGCGGTTTGCCGGCGGGACGTGCTGTGCCGGGCCCGGCGGGCTGCTGGCCGGCCGCGGTGCCGCTGGCGCGCCGGGCGCCCTCGGCGATCCACGCGCGGGGGTCCCGCATGCCGGCAATCACGGTTTCGCCCGCCTCGGCCAGGGCATCCACGACGGCCCGCCCCACGGTGCCGGAGGCCCCGGTGACCAGGATCCCGCCCGTCAGCACTGTGCGCCGCGGCGACGAGGTCTGCTCGGTCATGCCCCTTACGTTAGTGCCGCCCAGCCCCACATCCTCCGCGAAAGCGGGCGTGTGGCTGCCACGACCCCCGCGAAGCGACCACGCGGCCGCTTTCGCGGATCCTCCGGGCTGAGTCAGACCGCGTCGAGGGTGAACAGGGCCGCCTGCTCGGGGGTGAGGAGCGGGGCGGACAGGCCCACCTCGGCGAGCACGGCGCCGGTGAGCACCAGCTCCCCCGCGTCGGCAGCCTGCCAGGCCGGCGGCACGGTCTGCACGGTGCGCGGCACCGGGCCCACGAGCAACGGTCGCACCCGGTAGCGCCGGGCGGGGTCCAAGCCGGGGAACCGGATCGGGGCGGGTAGCGCGGTGCGGGGCGCGGCCAACGCGACCTGCGCGAACACGGCGGCGGAGCCATCCGCGGCCACCACGCCGTGCAGTTCGATCGCCGGGTCCGACCCGTCGGCGTGCACAACGTTGCCGCTGTGCAGCAGCGCCCGGTGCTCCTTGTATATCGCGATCCAGGCCGCGATCTGGTCGAGCTCGACGGCGGATGCCTGGGTGAGGTCCCACTCGATGCCGGCGCTGCCGAACAGAGCCGTGGCCAGCCGGAAGCCCAGCGCCGAGGTGCGCCCGGTGGTGTGTGCGGTGGCGGCGCCGAGGTGGCCGCCGAGGTATTCCGGCGGCACCAGCACGCTCGTGTAGCGCTGGATCTGCTGGCGTTCCAGCGGGTCGTTGGTGTCGCTGGTCCAGACCCGGTCCACCCGTTCGAGGATGCCCAGGTCGATGCGTCCGCCGCCGGACGCGCAGGACTCGATCTCCAGGCCCGGCTGCGCGGCGCGCACGGCGTCGATCAGCCGGTACAGCGCGGCGGTCTGCCGGTGCACCGAGCCGCCGAGCAGGTCCCGGTTGTGGTCCCACTTGAGGTACGCGATGGGATATTCGGTCAGCAGCGCGGAGAGGCGCTCGAGCAACCAGGCGAAGGCATCCGGGTTGGCCAGGTCGAGTACCCGCTGGCCGCGCCAGGTGGGGGCGGATGCCGAGCCGAGCAGCCAGTCCGGGTGCGCCCGGGCCAGGTCGGAGTCGGGGTTGACCATCTCCGGCTCCACCCAGAGGCCGAAGTCCAGGCCGGCCGCGTGCACCCGCTCGATCAGCGGGTGCAGGCCCTCGGGCCACTTGGCGGCGTCGACGAACCAGTCGCCGAGGGCGCGCTGGTCGTCGGTACGGCCGGAGAACCAGCCGTCGTCGAGTACGAACCGTTCCACGCCGACCTTCGCGGCGGCGTCGACGAGGCGGCTGAGGGTGGGCAGATCGTGGTCGAAGTACACGGCCTCCCAGGTGTTCAGCAGCACCGGGCGCGGGCCGGTGATGGTCGACCAGGAGCGGATCCACGGGTGCAGCCGGGCGCTGAGGCCGTCCAGGCCCGCGTCGGAGTACACCGCCACGGTCCACGGGCTGGTGTAGCTCGCTCCCTCGGCCAGGCTCAGCTCGCCGGGCGCGAGCAGTTCGCCCGCGCCGAGGGCGGCGTAGCCGAGCGTGCTGCGTTCGGCCCAGACCAGCTTGTCGCCGCTGTACGCCAGGTGCACCGCCCACACCTCGCCGCGGCGGAAGCCGAAGCCGGGGGTGCCGGCCACGGTGAGGTAGGAGTCATCGTGGCCGGGCCGGCCGTGCCGGGACTCCCGGCTCCAGACGCCCTGGCCGAGGGTGCTGCGCTGCGGCCGGCGTTCGTGGCTCCACAGCCCGGTGAAGTCGAGCAGCTCGGCGGCCCGGTCGGGCACCGGCAGGATCGCGTCGAGGCCGGCGAGCTCGAGCGTGCCCTCGCCGGTGTTGGTGAGGGTGTGCCGTAGGCGGAGCACACCCTGGGCGGTGAGTTCGAGCTCGGTCGAGACGGTGACGGATGTCTCCGCATCCGCCAGCTCGATGACCAGCGTGTTGTCGCCATCCTCATGCACCGCCACCAGGACCAGCGCCGGGTCGAGGGTGCCCGTGCCGGTGCGGAACCCGCCGAGCGCGGGCCGGCCGCTCCAGCCCTCGGCGAGGGCGGGCAGCAGGCTGAGGCGGAGCGGCACGTCGAGGGAACTCGGGCCGACGGGCGGCACACTCACGGCGGCCAGCGCGGCGAGGTCGGCCGGTGACAGCTCGCCGAGGTCGGCGCCCCAGTGCACGATCACCGGCGTGCCGCTGCCGGACGCGTCGAGAACAAGGCTGGTGCCCGCGGCACGGAGGTGGTGGATCATGACACTGCTTTCTTCGTTGGATGAAAGAGGAGTTTGAGCACATCGCACGCGGACCTGCGGACGGCGTCGGCACGACGCCGAGGCATCCGCACGCGTCACACACGACCGTACCGCCCGGCGCGACAAGGCACCGGGCGGTACGGGGTGACGGGCAAAGCGGGTCAGCTACTCCTTGACGGGAATCGACTGCGCCTTGAGCGCGTCGATGGTGGCGCTCTGGCCGGTGGTCAGGGCCTCGGCGAGGGTGCCGTTGCCGCTGACGGCTGCCTTGAAGCCATCCGAGACGTCGTTGTACGTCTGGGTCATGGTCGGACCCCAGACGAAGTCACTCGACACCTGGCCGGAGGCGGCGGCGAACTCGTCGTAGATGGGCTGGTTGCCGTAGAACTCCACGCCTTCCTTGAGCACGGGCAGGTCCAGGCCGGCCTTGGCGGCCGGGTACAGGTTGGCTGCCTCGTTGAGCATGGTCAGCGACTCGCTCGAGCTGTTCAGCCACAGGGCGAACTGCGCGGCTTCGTACGGGTGCTCGGAGCCGGTGAACACTGCGGTGGACGAGCCACCCCAGTTGCCGCTGGCCTCATCGCCGGCTTCCCACTGCGGGGACTGGGCCACGGCCCACTTGCCGGCGGTGTCGGGCGCACCGCTGGCGATGGAGTTCGCACCCCAGGCTGCGGAGTTCCAGGTCCAGGCCGCGCCGGTGTTGTAGGCGTTGTCCCACTCGGTGGTCCACGGCGGCTGCGTCGAGACGAGGTCCCGGTCGATCAGGTCCTGCCAGTAGTCGGCCACCTTGATCGACTCGTCGCCGGTGAGGTCGACGTTCCAGTTCTCGCCGTCGTTGCCGAACCAGGTTCCGCCGGCCTGCCAGACGAGCCCGGCGAACTGGTTGATGTCGCTCTGCGAGAAGTTGGTGATGTACGCGCCGGTGGCCCGCACCTGCTCGGCGGCGGTGGCGTACTCTTCCCAGGTGGTGGGGATCGCGATGCCGTTGGCCTCGAAGAGGTCGGCCCGGTAGAACATGGCCATCGGGCCGGAGTCCTGCGGGATGGCGTAGACGGCGTCCTCTTCGTTGAAGCTGACCTGGCCCCAGGTCCAGTCGACGAAGTCGGCCTTGGCGTCCATCACACCGTCGCAGGATGCGAGGTTGACCAGGCCGTCCTGCACGCGGAAGTTGGGCAGTGCGTCGTATTCGATCTGGCCGAGGTCGGGCGCATTGCCGGCCTCGAGCTGGTTGAAGAAGTTGGCGTAGGTGCCGCCGTTGCCGTTCGGGCCGGTCTGCACGGCCACCTGGATGTCGGGGTTGGCCTCGTTCCAGACGTCGACGACCTCTTCGATGCCGGGGATCCAGGACGTGAAGGTCAGATCGACCTTGCCCTCGGCGGGCTCGCAGGCAGCAGCGTCGGCGCTGTCGCTGGAGGTGCCGGCGGCGGAGCAGCCGGTCATGGCGACCGTGGCTGCGGTGAGCAGGGCAACGGTGGCCGCTCTCTTGGTGATTCGCATTGTTTTCCTTTGTTGGGGTGTTCGCTGAAAAGGAGTGGTGCAGGGTGACACGGGTGGTGCGGGTGAAGCCGGGTGAAGAGTCGGAGAGAGTCGAGGGGTTACTTGACGCTGCCGGCGCCGAGGCCGTTGCGCCAGAAGCGCTGCAGCAGCAGGAACAGGATGATCAGCGGGATGATCGACAGCAGCGCGCCGATCAGCACGTAGCCGCGGAGTTCGGGGATCTGGTTGACCTGGGAGTTCCAGGCGTAGAGGCCGAGGGTGACCGGGAACAGGGTCTCGTCGCGCAGCATGATCAGCGGCAGGAAGAAGTTGTTCCAGATGGCCACGAACTGGAAGAGGAACACCGTGACCAGGGCGGGGAACATCAGCTTCACCGAGACGGTGAAGAAGGTGCGCACCTCGCCGGCGCCGTCCAGGCGGGCGGCCTCGATCAGTTCGTCCGGCACGCTGGCCGAGGCGAAGATGCGGGTGAGGTACACGCCGAACGGGCTGACCAGGCTGGGCAGGAACACCGCCCAGAAGGTGTTGGTGAGGCTGACCTGGCTGAAGATCAGGAACAGCGGCAGTGCCAGCGCGGTGGCGGGCACGAGGACCCCGCCGAGGACGATGTTGAACAGGAGTTCCCGGCCCGGGAAGCGGTACTTCGCCAGGGCGTAACCGCACATGGCGGCGAACAGGGTGGCCAGCAGGGCGCCGGCGCCGGCGTAGAGGGCGCTGTTGAGCATCCACTTGAGGAAGACGCCGTCACGGTAGGCGATCAGGTTGCCGATGTTGGCGAACAGGTTGAAGTCGGCGAACCAGAGCGGGTTGGTGCTGGTGAACTGGGAGCTGCTCTTGGTGCCGGCGACGAACAGCCACCAGATCGGGATGAGGAAGTAGAGCGTGAAGACCAGCATCACGGTCATCGCGCCGACGCGGGAGAGCGGGCTCTCCTTGGGTCCCTTCGGCGTGTTCTCGGCGCGGCGCATCGCGCGCTTGGTCGGGACGGCGACGGGCTCGGTGAGGGCGCTCATTTGCCTTCCTTCCGCTGGGTGAACTTGAGGAACGAGAACGAGAGCACGAAGGTGGCCAGGGCCAGCACCACGCTGAACGCGGCGGCGAGGTTCACGTTGGGGATCGAGGAGGTGGAGTAGACCATCAGGTTCGGGGTGAAGGTGCTGGTCACCGCGGAGCTGAAGGAGCGGAACACCTGCGGCTCGGCGAGCAGCTGCAGGGTGCCGATGATGGAGAAGATGCCGGTGAGCACGATCGCAGGCATGATCAGCGGGATCTTGATCGACCAGGCGATGCGCAACTGCCCGGCGCCGTCGAGGCGGGCGGCCTCATAGATCTCGGTGGGGATGGCCAGCAGTGCCGAGTAGATGATGAGCATGTTGTAGCCCACGTAGACCCAGGTGACGACGTTCGCGATGGCCCAGAGCACCAGGTCGGCGGAGAGGAAGCTGACGTTGCTGGTCAGTGCCGTGAACGGGGACAGGTTGGGTGAGTAGAGGAAGCCCCACATGATCGCGGCGATGACGCCGGGCACGGCGTACGGCACGAAGAAGGCGAGCCTGAAAAAGCGCTTGCCGCGCAGCAGCGGGCTGTCCAGCAGCAGCGCGAACAGCAGCGCCAGGCCGAGCATCACCGGAACCTGCACCACACCGAAGGCGAGCACCCGGGTGATCGACTCCCAGAACGGTCCGTTCTGGAACACCAGGATGTACTGGGTCAGGCCGCCGAACACCTCGGTGGCTTTGCCGAAGGTGCCGTCGCGCTCCACCACGAGCAGCGACTGGTAGATCGCGTAGCCGATCGGCAGCAGGTAGAACAGGGTGAACAGGATGGCGAACGGCACGATGAAAATCGCGATTGCGCCCGGGTGCGAGACCTTGATTTTGCGGGGCCGGGGCGCCGGGCTGCGGGAACCCGCACGCCGGGCATCCGCGGCCTGAAGGGCTGGTGCGCTCATGATGCGGTGTCCTCTCTGAGAACGCGTACAGCTCCGGCCGGTACGCGCAGGGTGCGGGCGATGTCGGCGCCGGTGACGAGCTCGACCCCCGCCGCGCTCACCTCCAGGTCGGTGTCGCCGTGGTTGATGATGAAGCGGTAGGAGCGGCCGGGGGCGGCGCGGCGGATGACCTCGATGAGGCCGTCGCCCTCCGGACCGACCGCGGTGACGTGAGCGTGCCCGGCGATGGTGCGGAGCACGTCGCGGTAGGTGTCGGCGTCTGGCGCGGTGGCCAGGTACCAGGCGGTGCCGGCGCCGTGCCGGTTGCGGGTGAGCGCGGGCACGCCGGGCAGGGCGCCGTCGGTGTAGTGCGCCACGGCCTCCGCGCCGGTCAGCTGCAGGCGTTCGGTCCACAGGGTCCCGGCGGCACCGGCGGCCAGACCGATCGGGGCGCCCAGGCCCACGGTGGTACCGGGGCGGAGCGGCACGAACTCCTCGACGCGCACGCCGAGCAGGTCGCGGAACGCGCCGGGGTAACCGCCCAGGCGCACCCTGTCGTCTTCGTCGACGATGCCGCTGTAGAAGGTGACCAGGGTGTGGCCGCCGCCGGCGACGTAGCCGGCCAGGTTGTCGGCCTGGGCGTCGGTGACCAGGTACAGAGCGGGCACCACGACGAGGTTGTAGCCGGCCAGGTCGGCATCCGGGGAGACGATGTCGACGGTGACGCCGAGCCTGTGCAGCGCGGTGTACGCGGCGTGCACCTGCTCGAGGTAGGTCACCGACTGGGACGGCCGGGATTCGCCGTCGCCGGCCCACCAGGCCTCCCAGCTGAACAGGATCGCGGCATCCGCGACGACGCGCGTGCCGATGATCTCGTCGAGCCTGTCGAGGGTGGCGCCCAGCTCAACGACCTCACGCCAGAGCACGGTGTCGGTGCCGGCGTGCGGCACCAGTGCGGAGTGGAACTTCTCCGAGCCCTGCTGGGAGGCGCGCCACTGGAAGAAGCAGATCGCCTCGGCGCCTCGGGCCACGTGGGCCAGCGAGTTGCGGGTCAGCTCCCCCGGCGTCTTGGCCAGGTTCAGCGGCTGCCAGTTGACGGCGCTGGTGGCCTGCTCCATCAGCAGCCACGCCCCGCCGCCGGCCAGGCCGCGGGTGAGGTCGGCGGCGAAGGCCAGCTCGGTGGTGGGGTCGGCGAGCCGGTGGTCGAGGTAGTGGTCGTTGGCGATCACGTCGACGGCGGATGCCCAGGACCAGTAGTCGAGGTTGCGAATGTGCGCGGCCACCATGAAGTTCGTCGTGACGGGCAGGCTGCTGTGCCGGCGGATGACGGCTTCTTCGGCCTTGTAGTAGCCCAGCAGCTCGTCGGAGCTGAACCGCTGGAAGTCGAGCACCTGGCCGGGGTTGCGGCTGGAGAGGGTGAGCCTGGGGGTGTGCACCTCGGCCCAGTCGGTGTACCGCTGGCTCCAGAAGCTGGTGCCCCAGGCGGCATTGAGGGCGGCGATGCTGCCGTACTTGGCCTCGAGCCAGAGCCGGAACGCGGCGGCGGTGTCGTCGTCGTAGCAGAGCGCGTTGTGGCAGCCGAGTTCGTTGGAGACGTGCCAGAGGGCCACGGCGGGGTGGTCGCCGAAGCGCTTGGCGACCTGCTCGACCAGGCGCAGCGCGTGCTCGCGGAACACCGGCGAGCTGGGGCACCAGGCCTGACGGCCGCCGGGGTAGCGGGTGGTGCCGTCTTCGGTCTGCGGCAGGATCTCGGGGTGCAGGGTGGTCAGCCACGGCGGCGGCGACGAGGTGCCGGTCCCCAGGTTCACCCGGATGCCGTGGGCGTGCAGCAGGTCAACGATCGTGTCGAGCAGGGTGAAGTCGTACTCCCCCGGGGCCGGCTCCAGCGCGGACCAGCCGAAGATGTTGATCGCGACGAGGTCGACGCCGGCCTGCTGCATGAGCAGCACGTCCTCGGCCCAGACGTCCGGACCCCACTGCTCGGGGTTGTAGTCACAGCCGTAGGCGATGCCGTTCTGCACGAACGGTGTCGTCGGGGTGACCTGACGGGTCACGGCCGGGGTGGCTACTGGCGTGGTCATCTGCTCCTGCTTCATGCTACGTCTGTGAACGTGCACAGATCGAGGAGCAAATGACTCCTCGTTGAGTGTCTGTGAACGTACACAGAGTAAGTACAGCCTGCCCACGATGTCAAGCTCGGGGACGGGTACAGTTATCGAATGGTGACAATTCCGGGGCGGCGCAAGCGTGCGACGATCCACGACGTCGCCGCGGAGGCGGGGGTGTCCCGTGGCACCGTGAGCCGGGTGGTGAACAACGAACCCTACGTGTCGGCCGAGGCTCGGCTGGCCATCGAGGCGGCCATCGCGAAGGTCGGCTACGTGCCGAACACCGCCGCCCGCAACCTCGTCATGCAGCGCTCCCAGGCCGTGGGCCTGATCGTGCACGAGCCGCATTCTTTGTTCCTCGAAGACCCCAACATCGGCGAGATCCTGCTCGGCGCCAACTCGGCGCTCTCCCTGGCCGACTACCAGATGGTCAGCCTGGTCATCGAGTCCGAGCGCGACACCGAGAGGGTGGCGCGGTACCTCAGCGGCGGCTTCGTCGACGGTGTCGTCGTCGTGTCGGCCCGAGAACAAGACCCGATCACCCGGGTAATCGAACGGCTGGACCTGCCGGCGGCGTTTGTCGGGCATCCGCAGGACCTGCGCGACCTGCCGTACGTGGGTATCAACAACCGTGCCGCGGCCCGCGCCATCACCGAGCGCCTGATCGGCACCGGCCGCCGCCGCATCGGCATGATCGCCGCGGCCCTGGACCGCGACTCCGGCGCCGACCGGTTGGCCGGTTTCACGGATGCCCTGGGCGACCGGTTCGACCCCGCGCTGGTGGCGCCGGTGCCGCTGTACACCTACGCCGACGGCCGCGACGGAATGCGCGCACTACTGGCCCGCGACCCCCTGATCGACGGGGTCTTCGCGGCCTCCGACGTGATCGCCGCCGGCGCCCTGAACGCCCTGCGTGAGGCCGGCCGCAGCGTGCCGGGCGAGGTGGGCATCGTCGGCTTCGACGACAGCGCCTGGGCACTCCGCTGCCAGCCGTTGCTCTCCACGGTGCGCCAGCCCGCCAACGGCCTCGGCCAGCGCGCGGCCGAGTCGGTGCTCAGCCAGCTGCGGGGTGAGGCGCCGGAACTGGGCGGCATCCTGCTCGACACCCAAATAGTCTGGCGCGACTCCGCCTGACCGTCGACGGGTCGATCGCGGGCCCAACTGTTCCCGCTGCGGACAAGTGCACCCGGCACACCGGGCACAATTGTCCGCATGGGCAACAGTTGCGGCCCGCCGCGCGGGCGGGCGGGGTTGTCAGGGCGGTGGGGTGCGCCCAGAATGGGGAGCGTGAGTCGCAAGCGAGTGATCGTCAACGGGATGGTTCAGGGCGTGGGGTTTCGGTACTACACCGAGGCGCAGGCCGGCACCCTCGGCCTGGGCGGTTTCGTGCGCAACCGGTCCGACGGCGCCGTCGAAGCCGAGATAGAGGGTGACGACGACGCGGTCGAACGGATGCTGGCCTGGCTGCACACCGGACCGCGTTCGGCGAGCGTGGAATCGGTGCAGGTGACCGACCTGGCCGAACACGGCGAGGCGAGTTTCAGCATCCGCCTGTAGTAACCCACCCCGATGCCGGTGATGGCCGCGGGCGACCGGCACTCTGGCGTACCGTGGGAGTATGGGCGCGCAGGCATCCGGTCCCGGCCGGACGGGACCGACGGTGCGCGAATTCCCCTCGCAACGGGAGGAACCACAGGCGCGCGAGCCGTTCCGCGCGCGCAAACGCCTGTCCCTGCGCTCCAGTTACGGCATCGGCCGGCTGCTGTTGGCCGTCGCCGGGATTGCGGGGCTGATCGGCAACTACGAGTACGTGTTGCTGTTCCCCACCTTCGCCGCGTACAACGTGTTCACCTACTTCACGGTTCAGAGTGCGATCGCGGCGGTGATCGCGTTCGTGCTCGGCGCGATCGTGGCGTTCCGGCAGCCGAAGGACCCACAGTGGCTGGACGTGTTCCGGGCGCTCGTGACCACGTACATCCTGGTCTCCGGAATCGTGTTCCTCACCATCGTCATCCAGTCGTCATCGCGCGACTACTCGATCGAGGTGCCCTGGCCGAGCCAGGTGCTGCACTTCTACATCCCCACCCTGGCGCTGCTGGATTGGCTGACCGATACCGGCAAGGCCCGGCTGTCCTGGCGTTTTCTGCGCTGGATCCTGCCGTACCCGATCGCCTGGGGAATCTTCACGTTCGTGCGCGGCTCGTTCGTGGGCTGGTACCCGTACTTCTTCCTCGACCCGGCCCAGGTCAGCGGCCCGCTCGAAACCGCGTTCTATTGCCTGATCGCCGTGCTGCTGTTCTTGGGCATCGCGGCGGTGCTCGTGGCCACGTCGCGGCTCAGTTGGCGTCCCCGCCCGCGTGGCGACCGCGCGTCATCGGTGCCCAACTAGAACCTGCCGCGGCCGACCTGCTACTGCTCGACGGGGAGAAAGGTGTACTGGCTGGTGAGGTGCTCGGACTCGCAGGTGCCGCAGTAGAGCACGCCGGAGGCCTGCATCGCCGAGACCCGCGGCGAACAC
The DNA here is from genome assembly GCF_035984795.1 of Cryobacterium sp. MP_3.1. Classification (NCBI taxonomy): domain Bacteria; kingdom Bacillati; phylum Actinomycetota; class Actinomycetes; order Micrococcales; family Microbacteriaceae; genus Cryobacterium; species Cryobacterium sp. MP_3.1. Next base: position 46,715 of record NZ_JAXCHV010000008.1, read on the forward strand.
TGGATCACCTTGGGGCCGCAGCACGGGGAGATCACCATGTAGGCGCCGGGCTCGGCGGCGGCGTGGCCGCTCAGGCTCCGGTGGTGGTGGCTGCCCTCGCAGGGCAGGTTGGTGTCGAAGTCGAGCAGCGACACTGAATCAAGATTTGTCAGAATATACATGTTTCACACGGTCAATCAGAATTGGCATCGGCCGCGGTGCAGGTGGGACACCAGGATCGCGACCGCACCCGGTGGCCGACGGCGAAAAGCACCCACCCGGACTCCGTCGGCACGTCCAGTCGGGAAACGACTGGATCTCCCCGTGGGGGTGTCCCTGAGATGGGCGGCCCCTTCACCGACTAGACGTTTCGTGGAGCTTACACCGGAACTCTGAGCTTTGCTCGTTAATGTTCCGACGGCGAATCACTCCGCCAGGAGCCCCCAACAGAAGGGCCGGTCAGGGCGCGGGGGTGGCCGTGGCGACGACCGCGAACGGCTCCAGGCTGCGCAATGCGGCGTCGGTGAACTCCGTGTTGTCGGACTTCGCCAGCCCCAACGCCCGCTCGCCGCTGACAAAACCCACCAGGATCGGCTCGTTGGTGATCGGCATCATGTTCACCCAGACCCTGAAGTCGAGGGTGTCGTCTCCGACCGTGGTCCACAGGGCGGCGTCGGTGTCCCAGAACGGTTCCTCGAAGCGCAGCCAGATCTTGTCGAGAGTGCCCATCCCGAGCGCGGCGATCGCGCCCCGGTGCGCGAACGGCAGGGGCGGGTCGAATTCGATCACGTCGCTCTTGAGCACGCCCAGCGGCACGGTCACGATCGCGCGGTCCACGGTGAGCGACTCGCCGGTACCCAGGCGCAGGCTGACGGCGGTGTCGGTGTACGCCGCCCGGGTCACCACGCTGGAGTAGAGCACGTCCAGGTCGGCCGCGTCTTCGTCGAGCAGCGTGCCGTAGCCGCCGAGCACGATGCGGATGTCGTCCGCGGCGGTCGTCGCCGGGATGGGGGCATACCAGCCGGACATCTCCTCGGCCGGGGCCCCGGACTCGAGGGTGGTGGAGGTGGCGAGCTGGTAGTCCAGCCAGTCGGCGTCGGAGACCCCGGCTTCGCCATCCGCCATCGACAGCGTGGCGGAGCCGTTGGCGACGAGGGCCTTGGCCAGGGAGGTGTCTTCGGCCTGCGCGGCGGCCCAGGCCAGCGCCGCGGTGACGGCGTCGGCGCCGACGGGAGAGACCGGGGTGACGGTGCCGGCCGGGGTGCGCGCCTCCGGGGTCGGTGTGAAGGGCGCGTGCGAGACCTCGAGGCCGGTGAACTCCTCGTCGAGGGAGGTGGTGCTGCCGGCGACGATGAACGACGGGCCGAGTTCGACGGGCATCGGCCAGGAGTCGCTGGTGACGGTGTGGATGCGGCCGCCGAGCCTGTCGCGGGCCTCGATCACGAGCACGGTGAAACCGGCGTCGGTGAGCAGCCGGGCGGCGGCGACGCCGGCAGCTCCGGCGCCGATCACGGCCACCCGCTCGCCGGGTTCGGCGACGGCTGCCAGGGCCCTGGCCGCGCGCTGGCCGGAGCCGCGAGCGCCCTGCACGGTGCCGGGGGCGGTGTCTGAGAGCGCCTCGCCGGCGAGGAAAAGCCTGTCGAGGATGGGCTCGGCCAGGTCCTCGCGCTGTTGCGGCGTCGAGGAGACCGCCGCGAAGCTGTAGGAGCCGCGGGCGAACGGGTCGTCGGACCAGGAGCTGCGCAGCATGTCCTGGGGCTGCGGCACCAGGGACGGCGCCGGCGTGGCGGAGGGAGTGGGCGAGCCCGTCGGCGTGGGCCGGGGCGGCACGCATCCGCTGAGCGCGAGCAGGGAGAGCCCGGAAAGGGAGCTGATCAGGAAGGTCCGACGTTGCATCGCTGTGTTCGCGTCAGATGACGCACTCCTCTCGGCCCCTCGAAGTGGTACCCCTCACGCTACCTCAGGCCGTGGCCGCCCGGTTCGGCCGGGGTCGGGGCGCGCCGGGTGGGGCCCCTCGGCAGCAACTGTTGCCGATGCGGACAAATGGTCCCGGCACACCGGGCGCAAATGTCCGCTTCGGTAACAGTTGGCGCCGCCGGCGGGCGCCCGTGGCCTAGGCGGCGGGCGGCTCGAGGAAGCCGTCGTCGAGCAGGCCGCGCACCCGGGGCAGCAGCTCGGCCCGCAGCGCGGCCGCGTCGGCGTCGAGCAGCTGGGCGATCGCATCGATGATGGCCCCCACCGGAAGCTCGCCGTCGCAGGCGCCGATCAGGGCGGCCTGGGCGGTATCCAGCGGCACCGACCGGCCGAAGCCGCCGCCCTGGTGCAGGGTCATCAGCGTCGGATCTTCCTGGCCGGGCCAGAAGTGCCGTTCCTCGGTGACGTCGGATGCCACGGTGAGCGTGCTGCGGGACAGCGCGTCGTCATCCAACCCGGCTTGCCAGTCGTGCGCGGCCAGGCACTCGGCCAGGTGGTGGCCGATGCCGGCCGGGTTGTGCCCCAGGGCCTCCGGCAGTCGTTCGAGGCGGAGCAGGCGGGGGCGGGCAGGCGCGGCGGGCCGGCGTCGGCCATCCGTCGGGCGGCGCAGCAGCATGTAGCCGAAGCCCACCTGACGCACCCCGCGGGCCTCGAAGTCGTCGAGCCAGGCACCGTAGAGCCGGTCGAAGTCGGGGGTGTCCGGGCGGGTGCCGCCGTCGCGGATCCAGGTTTCGGCGTAGCCCGTTGGCGGCTGCACCTCGCGTTCGATGATCCAGGCGTCCAGCGCGGTCTCCGCCGGGCTCTCCAGCCAGCCGGTGAGCCTGTCGAAGGCGTCGTCGTCGTGATACTCCCAGTTACCGAGCAGCTGGGCCACCCCGCCGGGGGTGAGGTGGTCGGCGGCGCCGCGCACCACGGCCTCGACGAGGGCGTCGCCGACCAGGCCGCCGTCGCGGTACTCGTAGCTGGGCACGCCCTCCACCCGCGGGGTGATCACGAACGGCGGGTTGGAGATGATGTGGTCGAACCGCTCCCCCGCGACCGGGTCGAACAGGCTGCCGAGCCGGAACTCGATGTTCTCGACGCCGTTCAGCCGGGCGTTGAGCGCCGCGAGCTCGAGGGCGCGCTCGGAGATGTCGGTGGCCACCACCCTGGTCGCGTGCCTGGCGGCATGCAAGGCCTGGATGCCGCAGCCGGTGCCGAGGTCCAGCGCGCTGTCGACGGCGGTGGGGATCATCAGGGCACTCAGGGTGAGCGACGCGCCGCCGACGCCGAGCACGTGGTTTTCGCCGAGCGGATGCCCCAGGGCCAGTTCGCCCAGGTCCGAGGTGATCCACCAGCTGCCGGCGCCGTGCGCGTCCACGAAGCTGTACGGCCGCAGGTCCACCAACGGCGCCACCTGTGCCGGGCCGAGTGCCGGGTCCGCCGGGGCGGCGCGGTCGGCCAGGGGGCCGGGCTGCGCGGCGCGCTCGTCGTGGCTGGCGGCGACGAGGCCGAGCTGCTCGGCGCCGTCCACGCCGAGGGACGGCAGGGCCGCGGCGAGCTCGGCCCGTTCGACGGGTAGGCCGAGCACGAAGATCTGGGCAAGCACCACGTTGGGTTCGGGCACGGTGAGGGTGGCGCGCAGCGTGGCGAGCGCCCGCAGGGCCGGCACCCGCTGATTGCGCCGCAGGGCGGCATCCGCTTCGATGCCCCACAGCCCGGTCAGGGCGGTCACCGAGAAGTTGGCGGCGGCGAGGTCGGCGCGGAGCAGGTCGATCAGAGGTGCAGTCACCCCTCTATTCAACTGCACGCCGGGCCCGGCCTATACGACGCACCCATCCCGTGGACGGGACCCTTGGACCGGGAGGCCGGCTAGAGCCAGCGCATCGTGAACGCCCGCGTGAGCAGGCCGTTCAACGGCGGTGTCGCCAGGACCCGCACGATCACGTTCCGCAGCCGCAGCCGCAGTCCGCGCGCCGGACGGCCCATCGCCATGTTGAACCCGGCCTGCCTGGCGGCCATGCGGGCGCTGCGCCGCCGGCGGCGGTCGTAGCCGGCGAGCGTCACCCTGGCTTCGATCGGCTGCGCGAGAGCGTGCGTGAGGGCCGGCGCCAACGCCACCGCGTCGAGCCAGCCCAGGTTCATACCCTGCCCGCCGATCGGGCTGATCTCGTGCGCCGCATCCCCCACCAGCAGCACCCGGCCCTGCACCATCGTGGCGGCCAGCCGCTGCCGCACCGAGAACGAGCTCGGCACGGCGTCGGAGGCCGGCAACAGCACCCCGGTGCGACCGAGCACCAGCGCCGTCAGATCCTCGAGCGAGGCATCCTCCATCAGGGTCGGCGTCAGCGCCACCCAACGGCGCCGCCCGCCCGGCAGTGGGAACGACTCGACGACGCCGCCCCGTTCGAAGAACAAAACGGCCTCGCTGCCGTGTTCGCCGGTGTCCGGATAGTCGGCCATCAGGTAGGTGTCCCCGCCGCCGAGCGGTCGGGAGGCGATGCCGACGGCGTCGCGCAGCTGCCCGCGGGCGCCGTCGGCCACCACCACGTACCGCGCCGTCCCCACGACCTCGAGCCCGTTGTCGTCGGCAGCCCCGGCCCTGTCGGCACTCGGCTCGGCGATCAGGTCCACGTGGTGACCGCGATCGTGCAGCATGCCCACTGCCACGCCGGAGCGCAGGCCGCCCGGCCGCAGCTGCCGGAACCGCGCCCGCAGCACGGCTTCGGTCTCGTGCTGCGGCAGCGCCACGACAAACGGGAACCGCCCCGTCGTCTGCGCGAACGACAGCCGCCCCAACGTGCGGCCGCCGCTCTGCACACTGCCGGTCTCGATGCGCACCGCGCGGGCCAGCACCTCCTCGGCCACGCCGGCCTGGCGCAGCACCCGCATCGACGGCGGGTGGATGCCGATGGCCCGCGCGAGCATCGACGGTTCGGTGCGCCGTTCGAGTACCTCCACGTCCACGCCGCGCTCGGCCAGCAGACAGGCCAGCAGGATGCCCACCGGGCCACCGCCGACCACGATCACGTCACGCATGCGCCCGCCTTCCAGCCGCCGGTGCGGCCGAAGCAGCCGAAACGGCCCGCCCGGGTTCGGGCACCGCGGGGGCCTGCCAACGCAGCATCAGCCGGTACGGCACCTCCCGATGCACGCTCCAGCCCGGCGGCGCCACGGCCGCCAGCTCGCGCCAGGTGAAGCTGCGCCGGATCGAGGTGAGGCCGTCGGCGCGAATGTAGGAGCGACGAAAGAACGGCCACGTTCCCAGCCCGAAGCCGAGGTAGGCCAGCGGGGAGCGCTCGATGTCGCCGTGCAGGACCAGGCCGCGGCTGAGCCGTTCCGAGTCCACGAGCAGCGCGCCGAGCTCGACGCCGTTGAGGTGGTGCAGCACGTGGTTGGAGAGCACGATGTCGAACCGCTCCCCCGCGGCCACGAGGTCGCTGCTGAGCGCCCGGCGAAACTGCAGCCCAGGCAACGGCGGCCGGCCGGCCGCGTAGGCGTGCGCGCGGGCATCCGGGTCGATCGCGGTCACGGTCAGGCGCAGCCCGTCGCGCGCGGCCCAGCGGGCCAGCGACCGGGCCACATCGCCGCCGCCGGAGCCGATGTCGAGCAGGCTGGTCTCGGTGCCGGCCGACAGGCGCGGCCGGATGTCGCGGCGGTAGGTGTGCCGCAGCCCGGAGACGACGGCGTTGACGTACCGGAAGTTCGCGTAGGTGCGCCGCAGCGTCTCGGCGTCGCAGTGCGGATCGTCCATGATCTCGACGGCGTCGACCGCCCGTTCGCGGAGCCTCGGCAGCACGGGTCAGCCGCGCTGCACTGTCATCAGGCCTGACTCCACGGTCAGACCCGGCCCGAACGCCATCGCGCAGACCCTGTCCCCGTCGGCGGTGGCCGCGCCCTCGAGGATCTCCTTCATGACGAAGAGGATGGTGGCGCTGGACATGTTGCCGTTGGTGCGCAGGGTTTCCCGCGACGGCACCAGCTGCGCCTCGGTGAGGCCGAGTTTGGCCTCGGTTTTGTCGAGGATGCTGCGCCCGCCGGGGTGGATCGCCCAGTGCGCGATGGCGGTGCTCAGAGCCGAACCCGTGGTCGCGGCCGTGAGCACCTGGCCGGGGCTCCCGCCGCCGTCCACCGACTGCGATTGCTGCTCCTGCGCCTGCACGGTCACGGCGTCGGCCTCGGCCACCACGCCCGCCGCCAGTGCCAGGGTCAGCGACTCGTCCCGGCCGAACAGCGGCGCCAGGGCCGACTCGATGTGCTCGTCGATGATGTGCGGCACGTACGAGCTCAGCACCATCTCGAAGCCCTCGTCGCCGATCTTCCAGGCCATGTCGCCCTCGCCGACGGGCGTGATCACGGTCTCGAAGTGGTCCAGGTTGAGGGCGGTCTCGCCGGCGACCGGCGCACGGCTGCTCACGATGCCGGCGGCCGCGCCATCCGAGAACAACGACGACGCCACGATGGTGTCGGGGTCGCTGGAGGTGCGCAGGTGCAGCGAGCACAGCTCGGCGCTGACCACGAGCACCACGGCGGACGGATCGGCCAGCACGAACTGCTTCGCGGTGCGTAGCGCCGGCATGGCCGCGTAACAGCCCATGAATCCGAGGTGGTAGCGCTGGGTGGACGGCGCCAGACCCAGCTCGCGCACCAGCATGTAGTCGGGGCCCGGCGCGTAGAAGCCCGTGCAGGAGACCGTCACGACGTGGGTGATGTCACTGGCGTCCAGCCCTGGGCACGCGGCCAGCGCACGCCGGCCGGCCTCCACGAACAGCTTCGTGGCCTGCTCGATGTACAGCTCGTTGCGCACCCGGGTGCCGGGCACGAGCAGCCGCTGGGTGGCGGCGTCGAAGAACTGCGGCTCTGGCGCCTGCGAGTCGAGGGTGAGTTCCTCGATCACGGTATGCCGGGTGTCGATCCCCGACAGGTTGAAGGACGCGGTCACCAACCGCTGCGCCAGCCGGCTGAGGCCAGGTTGGGCGGCGAAGATGTCCCTGACCTGCTCCTGCACAAGGACGGTGGGCGGAACAACGGTCTGGAGCGCTCTCAGCGTGACGGCCATGCCCCAGTGTTACACGCACCGCGCCGTAGGCACATCCCCCTGCGCGGCGAGGCGCGCGGCGGATGCGCCGGCCGATGGGCTCCCGGCCGATGGACGCCCGGCCGTGGCCGCTACGGCAGGCGGTCGAAGAGGCGGGTGGCGGTGATGGCGAGCACAAAACCGACCGCGACGATCGCGGTGACCGCGCCGAGATAGGCCACCGGCGCATCCGAGATGCCGAACGCCCCGGTGGCGCCGATGCCCGCGGCCACCGCGGTGACGATGCCGGCGAGTACCGCGATCCCGGTCTGCAGCTTCAGGCCCACCCTGGCCGGGGTGGGGGTGCGTGCGGTGCGCTGCCGGCCGCCGGACCGGGTGAGCACGGCCCCGGCAACGCAGCCCCAGAACGCCACGACGAGCAGCGCCGCGATCACGTCGCTGGGCCGGTGCCACAGGCTCACCAGTGTGGATACCCCGGCGGCGACCGCGAATGCCGCCCCGATGGTGCCGGCCAGCCACCGCGTGTGCGGGCTGGCAACGAGGAACACGACCAAGGCGGATGCCGCCGCCACCGTCGTATGCCCGGAGGGGAATGAGTTGGGGACGTAGCCGTCCACACCGAGCTCCGGGCGGGTGAGGATCACGTTCTTGAGCAGCTGGGTGGTCACGACGGCAGCCGTCGCGGCGCTCACGGCAACCACGAGCGGGAACCAGGCGCGTCGCACAGCCGCGATGATGAGGCTCACGACAGCTCCGACGGCGACCATCACCGAGGGGATCAGATCGAGCAGCTGCCGGGTGACCGTGGTGCCGGTAGAGCCGTCCTCGGCCCCGTTGAAGGCCAGCTGATCGATGACCTGCCCGGCGACATCCCGCACAAAAAAGAGGTACAACGCCACAAACGCGAGGACGCAGAGCGACGCGGCTCCGATATAACGGGTGGGGGTGAGGCGGGAGATCGAGGGCACTCTCTAGCTTCCCACGGCAGCATGGGTGAACCGTGAAAGCCTGGTGCACAACACATGTGCGTCAGGTGCTGAGATACGCTCAGGTTACCTCTTGACATGGTGAGTCTGCGGCGTAGCGTCGAACTATGTTCGGTAGGCAGACGAGGCGGGAACGGTCCACGCGGGGCGCGGATCGCTCACTCGACCGCGGTGGGTACCCGGGCCTGGAGGGCGACTTCGAGTCCGAGCGGCGCCGGGCGGCGGCCGCGGACCACGACACCATCGAACCGTACGAGCACGACGAGGGTGCCGTGGCGGTGCTGCCGGTCACGGAGCCCGGGCTGACGCATCCCTGAGACAGATCGCGAGACGGGATCCTGAGGATTTATCCTTCGGGTCCCGTCTTTTCGCGTGTTGGACACGCTATGTTCATAGTTCTCTGGTCGACTGGTTGTGTAGCATCCGCAGCGTAATCCCCGTAAAGTGCCTAAGTACCAAACGAATGGAAGCTCCGTGAGCATTCGAACGGCCGAATACCCCAGGCCGGATTATTTTCTTCTCCACCTCAGCGACACGCACCTGCTCGCAGACGGCAACCGTCTTTACGGCAGCGTGGACAGTGCCGCACACGTGCAGCGGTTGGTCGCGGATGTCGAGGCATCCGGCGGCAGGCCCGATGCGATCATCATCACCGGCGACCTCGCCGACAAGGGTGAGCCGCACGCCTACGCGCAGCTGCGTGGCATCGTCGAACCCGCCGCGGAGCGCCTCGGCGCCAGGGTCATCTGGGTGATGGGAAACCATGACAACCGGGCGAACTTCCGCACCGAGCTCCTCGGTGAGGAACCCAGTCAGGCGCCGATCGACCACGTCGACTTCATCGGCGGGTTGCGCATCATCACCCTGGACACCTCGGTGCCCGGCAGTCACTATGGCGAGATCACCGAGAATCAGCTCGAGTGGCTCAGCCTGCAGCTGAGCGTCCCAGCGCCGGACGGCACCATCCTGGCCATGCACCACCCGCCGGTGCCGAGCATGCTCGACCTGTCGGTGGCGGTGGAGCTGCGCGATCAGGCCAGCCTCGCGCAGGTGCTGCGCGGCACGGATGTGCGCAGCATCCTGGCCGGGCACCTGCACTACTCGTCCACCGCCACGTTCGCCGGCATCCCCGTGTCGGTGGCGTCGGCCACCTGCTACACCCAGGACCTCAACGTTCCCGTCGGCGGCACTCGCGGTCGCGACGGCGCGCGGGCGTTCAACCTCGTGCACGTCTACGCCGACACCGTGCTGCACTCGGTGGTGCCGCTGGGCGACTTCGAGCCGCTGGACTACATCGACGCCGCCGAAAGCGCCCGCCGCCTGGCCGCCTCCGGCATCGAGATCATGCCTGCGGGGAGTCTGCCCGCATACCGGGAGCCGCCAATGACCAGGCCGATCCAGGTTCTGCGCTGACGTCACCGTTCCCCAGGCCCAGGGCACTCTCGATGAGGGTGTCCTCGCCGTGGTGGCTGGCCGCGATGACGCTTTCGCGTTCCCACGGGGCCACGATCGGGAAGTAACGCTCGAGGAAGTCGGTGACGGCCTCGGTGCGCACCTCGTCGCTGATCTCGGGGAAGCTGCCGTCGTTGAGGCAGAACATGTCCTGGTCGCGGCGCTTGAGCAACTTGTTCATCTGGCGCAGCGCCAGCTTGAGCGTCGTTTCGACGTACAACGACCGAACCTGGGTCTGCTCCACGGCCCGGCCGGTGGCCAGGGCGTAGTAGTGGTACAGCGAATTGGTGACCGAGATGTCGGTGGCCGAGCGGAACCGGCTGGCCATGGTGCGTCGGAAGTCCTCGGGGAATTCGGCCTCGAGCTCGGCCATGACGCTCTTGCGCAGCGGTGCCGGGGTGTGCTCGAGGTGCCGGGTGGTGACCTTGCCGAACCGTTCGCGCAGCAGCGCCCGGTTCACCCGCGCGGCGTTTTCGAACCCGCTGCGGCTGGGGTCGTTGTCGCCCAGGCCGATCCGGGTCGCCGCCTCGACGAATTTGGTGATTCCGCCGGGTGAGTAGAACAGCTCAGGTCCCACCGGACGGCCGAAGAACATGTCGTCGTTCGAGTAGATGAAGTGCTCGGCGATCCCCGGGATGTGGTGCAGCTGGCTCTCCACAGCGTGCGAGTTGTGGGTGGGCAGCACGGAGACGTCGGGGAAGAAGTCCTCGCTGTTCATGATGGTCACCCGCGGGTGGTCGACCAGCCATTCGGGAGCGGGCGAGTCGGTGGCGATGAAGATGCGGCGCACCCACGGGGCGAACATGTAGACGCTCCGCAGCGCGTACTTGAGTTCATCGATCTGCCGGAAACGGGCATCCGAATCGTCGCCGGCGCCGGCGACGTAGCCGTTCATGCGCAGGGCGCGGGCCTTCTGGAAGTCGCTGGAGGACCCGTCGACCCAGGAGAACACCAGGTCGATGTCGAAGCTGATGTCGCTGACGAGGTCGTCGAACATGTTCTGCAGGGTGCGCCAGGTGCGGCCGAAGAGCTCGACGGTGGTCTCGCGGGCCTCGGACCGGGGCAGCCGGCGGCGCATGAGGGCGTTCTCCACGGGGGCGACGATCTCGTCCTCGCCGAACCGCCACAGCTCGAGCTGGAACGCGGTCTCGGCGCCGTAGCGGAGCCGGCCGATGGGTTCGATGCGCGGCTGGTAGACCCTGAAGACGTCCGAGGTGCCCAGCGCGGCGAGGGCACCGTCGGCGGCGAGGGCCGGGCGGGCGAGGTCGCCGTCGAGGGGCTTGAGGTAGAAGGGGGTGTTCGCGAAGGCCTCGGCCAGAACGCGGCTGATCTTCTTGCGACGTTTGCGGTTCACGGCGATGACCGGACGGTCGTGGTCGCCGCGCACCAGCAGGTAGTCGATGCCGGCGGTGTCGAGGGCGTCGGCCAGGGCGAGCAGGTCGCTGACCCTGGACTCGTGCGGGGTGAAGTGCCCGTTGATCAGGGCGATCTCGCCCTTCCGCACGACAACGTCTTCGCGGTCGAAACGGCGGGTGCGGTCGTCGAGGGTGCGCAGCACCAACTCGGGTTCGCTGCTCAGCGACAGGAGGGGGATGGACGCGGTGTCCGGAGCCGGTTCGTCGACCGGGCTCGCCGGGGCCTCGGAGAAGCCAGTTCCGGCAGCGATGCGGGAGTGTCGGGTGGAATCGGTGCGGTCAAAGCGTGCCATGGTCCTCCTTGGAGAAAAATACGTGGAGCGGTTACGGATGCAGGGCTGACTGCGGGGTGCCAAGCGGTTGTGCGGAAATTCAACGGGCGATCTGCTCAGGGCGGGCATCGATGCGCCAGGCCCCGGAGTATGCGCCCGGGTCTCCCGGGCATCCACGCACCGGTCCAGGCCGGGCAAAGGGCCCGCTGCGAACAGTGACGTTGCTCTAGTGTACGTCGCCGGGGTGACCGGGGTGTGACCGGCGCCCCGGACGGGGCTGTTAGCGCAGTGGTCAGGCCGCGCTGATGCCGAACAGGCCGATGATGAGCGCCATCACGACGATGGTGACCAGCTCGTGGGCGAGGTAGGGCCCCGGCAACTGTTCCCGTTCCGGACAACTGTGCCCGGTGCGCCGGGCGCAGTTGTCCGCACGGGCAACAGTTGCGACCACGACAGGGCGCGGGCGGATGGGGCGGGTCAGCCGAGCGCGGCGGCATCCGTGCTGGGCAGGCGGCAGACGAAGTCGTGGCAGAGGTATGCGGTGGGTAGGCCGTCGCGGGTGCTGCGGTCGGCGAACAGCTCGAAGCCGGCGGCGGCGAAGGCGGCGCCCTGCCGTTCGGTGACCACGGCGACGACCCCGGTGCGACGCCGGGCCGCGTCCAACAGAGCCGAACCGGCCAGGGCGGCGACGGGCCGGTCCCGCTCTCCATCAGGGGTGACGACGACGAGTTGCTCCACCGGCGTGGTGAGCCCGTTGACCAGCCGGAGGGCGGCGCCGAACGCGAGCGGGTTGATGTCGCCGGAGCCGACCAGCCGCACCATCCCGGCCGTGGCCGCGTCGCGGTAGCGTCCGGCACCGGTGAGCAGGTGCAGCCGCCAGGCCGCGCTGGCGATGGCCGTGAGTCCGGACGGGTAGGCGCCCTCGGAGGGGTCGGTGGCGAGGTCGAGTCCCTGCGCCGTGAGGACCGGATCGGCGCCCTCCGGGGCGGCGAAGGCCACGTCGGGCTCACGGCCGGCCGTCGAACCGTCGACGGGCAGGGTCCGGTCGATGAGTTCCCGGGCCACGACCGCGTACCGCACCTCTCCGGTGGCGGTGGCGAGCTCGAGCAGGCCGCCGGCGAACATGCCGTAGTCCTCCAGGGTCGCGACCGCGGCCGAGAGGCGACCGTCGATGGAGGCCCGCACCAGGGCGCCGTCGGCGCGGCGGTGTGCCTCGAGCAGCCTGTCGGCCGCGCGGCGGGCCAGGTGCAGCGCGGCATCGTCGGCGAACGCGTGCCCGGCCAGGGCGAGGGCCCCGATCGCCAGGCCGTTCCAGCCGGTGAGTACCTTGGCGTCCAGGGCCGGCGGGGCCTGGCCGCGGCGGGCGTCCTCGTCGAGGGCGTAGTAGCCGCCCTCCACCCGCACCCCGTCGACGGTGCTCTCCGAGTCCTGGGCGCTGGCGAAACCACCGTCGGGCAGCTGCAGCACCGTGCCGAGAAACCCGACGAGGCCCTCGGCCACGATGCGGGCCCAGCGTTCGCCGGTGAGCATCCACGCCCGGGTGTACAGCTCGAGAAGTTGCGCGTTGTCGTAGAGCATCCGTTCGTAGTGCGGGTCGCTCCAGTCGCGGTTGACGGCGTAGCGGAAGAAACCGCCCTCGACGGGGTCGCGGAGCGGTGACGCACCCATCCGTTTGAGGGTGCGCAGCGCCAGCTCCCGGCCGTCGGCCCGGTCGAGCAGCAGGCCCAGGGTCGGCGCGGCGGGAAACTTGGGGGCGCCGCCGAAACCGCCGTAGACGGGATCCTCCGCCGTGGCCAGCCGGGCGACGGTGTCGGAGAGTCTGGCTTGGTCGGGCAACTCCCCCGCCGCCGCGGGCGCCGCCTGGGCGAGCGACTCGGCCAGGCCCGCGGCACTGTCTTCGACGGCGTCCCGGCGGTTGGTCCAGGCATCCGTGACGGCGTTGAGCACCTCACGGAACGCCGGATGCCCTGGCATCGGTGTGGGCGGCGAATAGGTGCCGGCGAAGAAGGGCCGGCCGGCCGGGGTGACGAACACATTCAGCGGCCAGCCGAGGTTCTGGGTGAACGCGCCGGCCGCGGCGAGGTAGCTGGCGTCGACATCCGGATGCTCCTCCCGGTCGACCTTGACGCTCACGAAATGCTCGTTGAGATAGGCGGCCAGCGCCGGATCGCTGAAACTCTCGCGGGCCATCACATGGCACCAGTGGCAGGTGGCGTAGCCGATCGACACCAGGACCGGCACGTCGCGCCGGCGGGCCTCGGCGAAGGCGGCCGCACCCCACGGGTGCCAGTCGACCGGGTTCTCGGCGTGCGAGCGCAGATACGGGCTGATGGCGTCGGCGAGGCGATTCGGCATGGCTCCATTGTGACCCGGCTACCTCCGTTCCAGCTGGTCGCGGCGATATCCGAACGCCGGCGGCCACCGCGAGTTGCCGCATAACGCCCCCTCCCGGCAGGTGAAGGGAGCATTCGCGGCATGTCGGCGCGAGCCGCCTCCCCGACGTGCCGCGTCCTGCCCCTTCGGAGCGCTGGACGGGGTGTTTTGCGGCAACTCGCGCGGCACTTCTGGACCCGCAGAGGGTTGCCGAGTCGGAGGGCTGCTGTGAGACTGGATGCGACGAAGGGGCACGATGGATCTGTGGGCGCTGCTGCTGGGCATTGGCACGATTGCCCTGGCCGCCTTCGCCGTTCTCGTGGGCTCACTCTTTCGTACCCCGATGCCGGGCACCGAACGCGCGCTCTTTCGCCGCCGGATCAGCGCTCCGACCGGCCACCCAGCCGTACCCGCACCCCAACCGCCTCGCCGCTAACCGGACATCCGCCCCTCCGCCCATGAGCACCCACCGCCGTCCCGTGACCGTCTGCGCGACATGACCGAACGCACGATGACCCCCGTCGAGGCGGCGGCACTCCTCGAGGTTGCGGTCGATGCCGAGCTGGAGCAGGTGGAGCGGGCGTTCCGGTACCAGGCCCAGCGCTGGCACCCCGACCGGTTGACCGCGGCAACCCCCGCCGAGTTGGCCGCCGCGGCCGCCCGGTTCGACAGGTTCACCCAGGCCCGGGCCGTGCTGCGTGAGGTCGAGGCCGAGCGGATGCGCCGCTCCCCCGAATCCGCCGGACCCCGGCCGACCGGCGAAGGGGCGGGCTCCGGCTCGAGTGTCGGCTCGGGCGGGGCGTGGGCCGGGACCGGCCGGGGACCTGCCACGGGTACGCCGCCGGGCTGGGCGGCCGACGAGCCGTACCAGCCGGTGCAGCCCGCCGGTCCGTGGCTGTTCTGGGTGTGGACGGCGCTGTACGCGCTGGCGGCCACGATCTCGGTCATCGGCGGGCCGCTGCCCCAGTCCCCGGCGGACCTGTGGCTGCGGCTGGTGCCGCTGGGGCTGGCATCCGTCGCCTTCGCCCGCACCGGACGCACCGTCTTTGTGGTGATCGTGCTGATCCTGGGCGCCGCGACGGCGGTGCTCACCGTGGTGTTCGCCTCGTTCGGTCCCCTCGTGGCGCTGCAGCTGCTCATCGCGCCGGTGCTGGGCCTGGTGGCCCTCGGCCGGCCCAAGCAGCTCCGGCGCCGGTCGTCCGCCCCGCCCCGCCCCGCCGGCTGACCGCCCCACGGCGCCCGTGCACCCGTGTGCGCGCGAAGGACGACCTCGCGAAAGCGGGGTTCTGGCTGCCGCAGCAGAGGCTGGCAGCCACGGGCCGCTCTCGCGGGCACTCCAGGGTGGGATCAGGCCAGGGCCCGCTCCACGAGCGCGCGGCGGCGTTGCACCCGGGTCCAGATGACGAAGCCGGTGATGGTGAAAGCGCCATAAAAGAGGTACAGGATGGCGGAGGCGTAGTAGCCGGCGCTGATCAGCAGGGGCACGCCGACGATGTCCACGGCCACCCAGATCAGCCAGAACTCCGTCCAACCGCGGGCCATGCCGTAGGTGGCCAGCAGCGACCCGGTGAAGATCCAGGCGTCGGCCCAGACCGGTTCGAACGAGCCCAGCGCCCGGAAGATCGGGGTGAGCACCAGCGTGCCGGCGACGAGGCCGATGCCCAGGCCCACCCGCGCCCGGGTGCCGGCCCAGTGCGGGGCGACGGCGACGGTGCCGACCGCGCGGCTGCGCGACCACTGCACCCAGCCGTAGATCGAGACGATGATGAACATCACCTGCCGGCCGGCTTGGCCGAGCAGGTTCACCGGGTTGGGTGTGCCGAAGACGGCGCCGAGGAACACCGTGAACAGCAGGGCGTTGCCGATGATGCCCACCGGCCAGGCCCAGATCTTGCGGCGCATCCCGCCGACGGCACTGGCGATGCCGAAGACGTTGCCGATGATCTCGCGCCAGAGAATGGTCTGGTTGCCGATCTGCAGCTGGGCGTCAAAGAGCCAATCGATCAGGGACACAGGACACTTCTCTCCCGGATGGGTCGCATCCGTGCACGTCCCAATGTAAGGCGTTTGCGCGCGGGTCTATTCCACGGCCGCCCGGAGCGTCACCAGACGATGGTTGCCGAATCAGCCGAGAGATTGGCCGGCAGGCTGGCCCGCACCAGCGGCAGCCCGCGACGGATCGCCTGATCGATGCGGTCGTTGAGCTCGGCGTTGGTCACCCGGTAGTCGGTGAAGTCGGAGTCCTTGGCGTACACCCCCAACGGCAGGGTGAGCGCCTGGAAGAAGCTGAACAACGGCCGGAACTGGTGCTCGAGGATCAGCGCGTGCCGGTCGCTGCCACCGGTCGCGGCCAGCAGCACCGGCTTGTCCACGAGCGAGTACTGCTCGACGAAGTCGAAGACGTGCTTGAAGAGTCCGGTGAACGAGGCCCGGTACACCGGCGACGCCACGATGAGCAGGTCGGCGCCCTCGATCCGTCGCAGGTCGTCCTCGGCCGCGGCGGAGAGCTCATCCCGGCGAAGCGCCCCACTGAACTCGCGACCGACCCGGCTCAGCTCGATCAGATGCACGCGGATCGAGAGCTCGCGTTCGAGCGCGTCGAGGATCGCCCGCACCAGGGCGGTGGTCTTCGAGGGAGTGTGCAGGCTGCCGGAAACAGCGACGACGTTCAGGGTGTACGACATGTTCCGACGCTAAATGCCGCCGCCGGATGCCGCCAGCCGCGCCGACACACGGCGTAAGACGCGGTGGGCACACGGCCATCCGCTGAGATGCCGCAAACGGCCCCCTCCGACGAGCGGAAGGGGCCGTTTGCGGCACGTCGTGACCGGCTTGGGCTAGTTGACCTCGTTGGGGTGCGCGCTGACGCGGCCGCCGCGCTCGAGCGCCGAGATGGTGGCGAGCTCGGTGTGGCTGAGTTCGAAGTCGAAGACGTCGAAGTTCTCCGCCATCCGCTCGCGGCGGTTGGACTTGGGGAAGACGATGTTGCCGGTCTGCAGGTGCCAGCGGATGATCACCTGGGCGGGAGTCTTGCCGTGCGCCTCGGCCGCGGTGGTGACCACGCCCTCCTCGAGCAGCGGGTACTTGCCCTGGCCGAGCGGGCCCCACGCCTCGATGTGGATGCCGTGCTCGCGGGCGAAGGCCGTGATCTCGGTCTGCTGGTAGGCGGGGTGCAGCTCGATCTGGTTGACCGCCGGCACGACGTCGGTCTCGGTGAGCAGTCGCTCCAGGTGCGGCACGAGGAAGTTCGAGACCCCGATGGAGCGGGCCCGGCCGGACTCGCGGATCTTCGCGAGCGTCTTCCAGCTCTCCACGAACTTGTCGTTCGCCGGTGCCGGCCAGTGGATGAGGTACAGGTCGACGTAGTCCAGGCCGAGCTTCTCCAGGCTCTCATCGAACGCATCCAGCGCCGACTGGGTGCCCTGCTTGTCGTTCCACAGCTTCGTGGTCACGAACAGTTCCGAGCGGTCGATGCCAGACGACCCCAGCGCCTGCCCGACACCCTCCTCGTTGCCGTAGACGGCGGCGGTGTCGATGTGCCGGTAGCCCACCTCGAGGGCGTCGGTGACGATGCGGGTGGTCTCGGTCGGATCGACCTTGAAGACCCCGAAGCCGAGCTGCGGGATGGTGTGGCCGTCGTTCAGGGTGATGGTCGGTACGGATTTCGTCATCCACTGAGCCTAGGGAACCACCACCGCCCGCGCACGTCACGCACGCCGAGAGCGTAATCCGCGCGCGCTCCGGGGCTTACGACTCAGTGGTAGCGGCGGCCCTCGTCGCGGCGGAAGAGCAGCAGGGCCAGGGCGAAGGTGCCCGCGGTCCAGAGCAGGATGCCGATCCACACCCCCGGCTCCAGCTCGCCGCCCTGCACGGCCCAGATCACGAACTCCCGGGCCTGCCGCGACGGCAGGAACATCGACAGGGTGTCCAGCCAGTCCGCGAAGAGATACGGCGGCAGAAACAGCCCGCCGGCGAAGGCCAGGCCGAACATCACGATCTGCACCACGGCGATCGCGGCCTTGGACGACATCGAGTAGCCGATCGAGATGCCGATGAACATGAACGGCAGCGCCGAGATGCCCAGCGCCACGATCCCCGCGAGAACGCCCAGTACGGATGCCTCCGCCGCGGTGAACAGAGCACCGATCGCGATCACCGGCAGGATCGACGCGAGGCCCATCAGCCCGGTCGA
This sequence comes from Cryobacterium sp. MP_3.1, assembly GCF_035984795.1. Lineage (NCBI taxonomy): Bacteria > Bacillati > Actinomycetota > Actinomycetes > Micrococcales > Microbacteriaceae > Cryobacterium > Cryobacterium sp. MP_3.1. Next base: position 64,375 of record NZ_JAXCHV010000008.1, read on the forward strand.
GCAGATCTGTCCGAGCACGCGGGCGACGCCCGGCACCGGCAGGGTGCGCAGGTACGGGTCCCACGGCTGCTCCCGGTTGGCCGAGATGTTCAGGCCGAAGCTGAAGAGCGAGTTCGACATCAACGCGAACACGCTCAGCGCGATCACCGCCTGAGTGGCGAACTCCGGGTTGTCGGCGATGGCGCGCTGCGGCACCACGAAGAACAGCAGCGACAGCCCGGGAAACACGAGCGAGCCGATCAGGGCGGCCGGGATGCGGAACGTCTCGAGGAGGATGATCCGGGCGTGCAGAAGCGTGAGGGCAAGGATGCCCGTACGGCCGCCCAGAACCGGGCTGCGGCCGGGCGTGCCGGGAGCGGCGGCGACCGGGGCGGGGAGGCGGGTACTCATCGGTTCATCTCCTTCTGGGCGGTGGGGGCTTCCGTCGCCCCGGTGAGGGTGAGGAACGCCTCTTCGAGGGTGGCTCCACGAACGGTGAGGCCGGAGAACGGGATGCCGGAACGCACGAGTTCCACGATCAGCCGGTCGCTGTCGCTGGCGTAGAAGGTGGTCGCGCCGTCGGCGGCCTGCTCGTGGCCCACCACTCCGGGCAGCCCGTTGACCCGGTCGGGCTGGTCGGTGACCAGGCGCACCTGACGCAGCGAGACCTGGTTGATCACGGCGGTCACGGTGTCGTCGGCGATCACCCGGCCGTGCCCCATCACCACCACCCGTTCGGCGAGCGCCTCGATCTCTTCGAGGTAGTGACTGGTCACCACCACGGTGGCGCCGCGCTCGTGCTGGCGTCGCACGGCGTCCCACAGGGTGCGGCGGGCATCCACGTCCAGGCCCGTGGTCGGTTCGTCCAGCAGCACCAATCGCGGCTGGCCCACAAACGCCAGCGCCACACTGAGCCGGCGCTTCTGGCCGCCGGACAGGGCGCCGGTCTGCCGTTTCAGCAGCTCCGCCAACCCGAACTCCTCGGCCACGGCCGCGGTGGACAGCGGGGTCTCGAAGTGCCGGCCCACGAAGTCGATCACCTCACCCACCCGCAGGGTCGGCGGCAGCGCGGTCTCCTGCGGGGTACCGCCGAGCTTCTGGCGCATCCGGTAATCGCCCGGTGACCCACCGAACAGCGACACCGTGCCGCTGCTGGGCCTTCGCAGCCCCTGCAGCATGGTGAGCACGGTGGATTTGCCGGCTCCGTTGGGCCCGAGCAGGCCCAGGATGCTGCCCGAATGGATGTCCAGGCTCACGTCGTCGACGGCGAGCACGTCGCCGAAGCGCCGCGTCACGTGATCGAGCCGGGCGAGAACGCTCATGAGGATTCCCCTAACAGCCCGCGCAGGGCTTCTCGGTAGTCTTCGAACGCGCGCCGGCCGGTGCGCGACAGGGTCAGGTAGGTGACCGGGCTGCGACCCTGGTGGGACTTGACGACGTCAACATAGCCCGCGTCCTCGAGCTTCCGCAGGTGGGTGGACAGGTTGCCGGCGGTCATGCCGAGCAGCTCCTGCAGCCGGGGAAAGGCGATCTGGTCGCCCACCTCGAGGGTGGCCAGGGTGGCGGTGATCTTGAGCCGGGCGGATGCGTGGATCACCGGGTCGAGTTCGTCCATCAGCGGTTCCGGCGCAGGCGCGCGGCCATGACGGCGGCCGTGACGAGGAAGGCGCCACCACCGCCGAGCGCGAAGACCAGGTCATTGCCGGGCGACCCGGCGAAGGGGGCCCCCGCGCCGACGACCAGCATGACCAGACCGAGGACCAGCTGCGATGTGTCCCGCCAGAGCGCGGCGCCACCGAGGTAAATGGTGCCGCACATCAGCGCGAAGCCGGACGGGAAGAACAGGTTGGCGAGGTCGGTGGACATGCCGTGGCTGATCAGGGCGGTGCCGAGCAGCCCGAACGCGGTGCCGCAGACCGACCAGGACAGGCCGTAGACGGCCCCGGAGAAGCTGGACAGGCCGCGAACGCCGCGGTTGATGCGCAGGCCGATCACGGCGGAGGACACGATCGAGATCGCCAGCAGCACGATGAACAGCGGCGTGGCCACGCCCGCGGGAATCGTGAACCACGGGTTGCCATCCACATCGCCCGACCAGAGGGCAAGGAAGCCGACGAACCAGGCGACCCCCCAGATGAAGTACAGCCAGACGACGGGCGCAATCTGGGCATCCGCCACCCGGCGCTGTTGTTCTTCGAGCATCGCGAGCATCTCGCGCGGGTCCCCCAGGGGCTCATCGAGGGCGGTGGCGGGGGTCCTGTTATCATCCATGTCTACTTTGTAACACAAAGTAGTTTGCTCCACAACGGTTCGAGCCGAAGTGGGGTACCCCCGCGACGCAATACTATGGAGGGCTAATGATTCCCGTGAAAATCACCTTCCCGCCCGAGTTGCCGATCAGCCAGCGCCGCGACGACATCGCGCGCGCCATCCGCGACAACCAGGTCGTGATCGTGGCCGGGTCGACCGGGTCGGGCAAGACCACCCAGCTGCCCAAGATCTGCCTGGAGCTGGGCCGGGAGTCGATCGGCCACACCCAGCCGCGCCGGCTCGCCGCGCGCACCATCGCCGAGCGCATCGCCGAGGAGCTCGGCCAGGAGGTGGGCGAACTCGTCGGCTACCAGGTGCGGTTCACCGACCGGGTCGGCGCCGACACCCGCATCAAGCTGATGACCGACGGCATCCTGCTCAACGAGATCCACCGCGACCGGATGCTGCGGAAGTACGACACCATCATCATCGACGAGGCGCACGAGCGCAGCCTCAACATCGACTTCCTGCTCGGCTACCTGCAGCAGCTGCTCCCCCAACGACCCGAGCTCAAGCTGATCATCACCAGCGCCACCATCGACCCGGCCAGCTTCGCCAAGCACTTCGCCGCCGCCGACGGCACCCCGGCGCCAATCATCGAGGTCTCCGGCCGCACCTATCCCGTCGAGATCCGCTATCGCCCGCTCGTGGCCGAGGCCGTGATCGACGACGACGACGAGATCACGGATGCCGCGCCCAGCGTGGACCGCGACTACATCGAGGGCATCTCCGCCGCGCTCGACGAGCTCGAGCAGGAGTCCAACGGCGACGTGCTGGTGTTCCTCTCCGGCGAGACCGAGATCCGCGACGCGGCCGATGCCCTGCAGGGCAAGTTCGCTTCCCGCGACCGCACCAGCCCCACCGAGGTGCTGCCGCTGTACGGCCGGCTCTCCTCCGCCGACCAGCACAAGGTGTTCCAGCCCTCCACCGTGGCCGGGGTGCGGCGCCGCATCGTGCTGGCCACCAACGTGGCCGAGACCAGCCTCACCGTGCCGGGCATCCGCTACGTCATCGACGCCGGCACCGCCCGGATCAGCCGGTACAGCGTGCGCTCGAAGGTGCAGCGGCTGCCGATCGAGGCCATCGCGCAGGCCTCGGCCAACCAGCGTTCCGGCCGCTCCGGCCGGACCAGCGACGGCATCGCCATCCGGCTGTACAGCGAAGAGGACTTCACCCGGCGCCCGGAGTACACCGAGCCGGAGATCCTGCGCACCAACCTTGCCGCGGTGATCCTGCAGATGATCTCGCTGGGCCTGGGTGATATCGCGCAGTTCCCGTTCCTCACCCCGCCGGACTCCCGCAACATCAAGGACGGCCTCGACCTGCTCACCGAGCTCGGCGCGGTCAAGGCCACCGTGGCGCCCACGGGCACCCCCACCGAAGACCCGAGCCAGGCCGGCGGTCGCTCCGGTGGCCGCGATGGCGGCCGCGGGCGCGGCGGTCGTGGGCCGCAGGGCGGGCGGATGGCCGTCACGGCCGGCACGCACACCCTCACCCGGGTGGGCCAGCAGCTCGCCCAGTTGCCCATCGATCCCCGGTTCGGCCGCATGGTGATCGAGTCCAAGGTGCAGGGCACCAGCCGCGAGGTGATGGCCATCGTCGCCGGCCTCACCATCCAGGACGTGCGCGAACGACCGCTGGAGCGCCGCGGGTCCGCCGACGAGAAGCACGCCCGGTTCGCAGATCCCACCAGTGATTTCCTGTCCCTGCTGAACCTCTGGAACTATCTGGAGAACCAGCAGAAGGAACTCGGCTCGAGCGCTTTTCGACGGTTGTGCAAGAACGAGTACCTCAACTACCTGCGGGTACGCGAGTGGCAGGACGTCTACAAGCAGCTCCGCCAGCTGGCCAAGCCGCTCGGCCTGCACATCGGCGACCCCAGCGTGAACCCGGACGGCATCCACCGGTCGATGCTCTCCGGCCTGCTCTCCCACATCGGCCTGAAGGACGTGGCGAAGAAGGACTACATCGGCGCCCGGCAGCAGCGCTTCGTGCTGTTCCCCGGCTCTGCGCTGGCCAAGAAGCAGCCCAACGCCGTGATGAGCGCCGAGCTGGTGGAGACCAGCCGGCTGTTCGCCCGGATGAACGCCGTCGTCGACCCGGCTTGGGCCGAACAGCTCGCCGGCGACCTCTGCAAGCGCAGCTACTCCGAGCCGCACTGGGAGAAGAAGCAGGGCGCCGTGGTCGCCTACGAGCGGGTCACCCTGTACGGGGTGCCGATTGTGCCGCGCCGCCGCGTGCAGTTCTCCCGGGTGGACCCGGCCTACGCGCGCGAGCTGTTCATCCGGCACGCCCTCGTCGACGGCGAGTGGGACCTGGACCGGGTCGACCAGCGCGTCACCGCGTTCGACCGCGCGAATACCGCCCTTCGCAAGGAGCTCGCCGAGCTCGAGGAGCGCACCCGGCGCCGCGACATCCTCTTCGACGACGAGGCCGTCTTCGAGTTCTACCACCGCCGCATCCCCGCCGACGTGCACAGCACCCGCACCTTCGAAACCTGGTGGCGCGTCGCCCGCGCCGAGACGCCGGACCTGCTCACCATGACCGCCGAGGCGCTCGTACCCGAGGATGCACCGGAGATCGACGAATCGCTCTTCCCGCCGGCCTGGCAGCAGCGCGACCAGCGCTTTGCGCTGAGTTACCGGTTCGAACCCGGCGAGGAGGACGACGGCGTGACCGTGCAGGTACCCCTCGCGCTGCTCGCCCGGGTCTCCCCCACCGGCTTCGACTGGCAGGTACCGGGCCTCCGCGCCGACCTGGTCACCTCGCTGATCAAGTCGCTGCCCAAGGCCATCCGCCGCAATGTGGTGCCCGCCGCCGACTGGGCCGTGCGCCTGCTCGCCGAGCTGCCCCCGGCGCCCGGAGTGGTTGCGCCGTCCGGAGGCGCCACCATCGGCGCCGGGGCGGAACCGACCGACCCCTCCTTCGCCGAAACCCTTGCCGCCCTCATTCAGCGCCTCACCTACGTGCCCGTCACCGTGCGCGACTTCGACCTCTCCAGGGTGCCCGCGCACCTGCGGATGACCTTCAGGGTCGTCGACGAGCGCGGCCGCTCCGTCGCCTCCGGCAAGGACCTCACCGAGCTCCAGCGGCGCCTGGGCAACAAGGTGCGCGAGTCCGTGGCCAAGGCCTCGGCCGCCACACCCAAGAACGCCATCGAACGCAGCGGCCTCACCACCTGGGACTTCATCGAGCTGCCCCGGTTCATCGACACCAAGCAGGGTGACAACACCATCCGCGGCTACCCCACCCTGATCGACGACGGCACCTCGGTGAGCATCCGCATGATGAGCACCGTCGACGAGCAGGCCCGCACGCTGCCCGGTGGCGTGCGCCGACTGCTGCTGCTGGCGACCGCGTCACCGGTGGCGTACGTGCAGCAGCACCTCACAGGCGGCGAGAAGCTCTCCCTGGCCACCAGCCCATACCGCTCCACCCAGGCCCTGTTCGACGACTGCCTCGCAGCCGCCGTCGACGACGTGCTCTACCGGGTGCGCCCGGACGGCCAGGTCTTCATGAAGGCCGAGTTCGACAGCATCCGCGACCGGGTCTCCGGCGTGGTGATGGACTCGATGTTCGAGACCGTCGGCCTCGTCGCCCGGGTGCTCACGGCATCCCGCGCCGCGGACAAGGCGCTCAAGGCCTCCACCAGCATGGCCCTGCTCGCCGCGCTCACGGATGCCCGCGAGCAGCTGAACGGGCTGGTCTACCCCGGTTTTGTCAGCGCCACCGGGCTCGCCCAGCTGCGGCACCTGCCGCGCTACCTCGGCGGCATCACGGCCCGCATCGACAAGCTCCTCGACAACCCGAACCGCGACCGGGTCTGGATGAACGAGGTGCAGTCCGCCACGGCCAAATTCACCGACGCCGGCGGCCGCATCCCGCTGCCGGAGACTGCGGCGCCGAACCTGGTGCGCGCCCGCTGGATGATCGAGGAGCTGCGCATCAGCCTCTTCGCCCAAGAGCTGCGCGCGGCAGAGTCGGTCTCCCTCCAACGCATCCATAAGGTCCTCGCCTCTTAGACCCGCCACATCCCGCGACCCGTGAGTCAGGCCCCAGAATTCGCGAGTTTTAGGTGCTCAGCTCACAGTTCGCGTGATCGTCGGGGTGCGCGAGGGCGCGGGAGATGTCGGTGAGCGCGAGCACCTGGGCCGGCGTGAGGCGGTCGAAGACCAGGCTGCGCACCTGGGCCACGTGCCCGGGAGCGGCTGCCACGAGTTTGGCCAGACCCGACTCCGTCAGGGTGGCCAGCACCGCACGGCGGTCATCCGGAGCCATCTCGCGGGTGACGTACCCCGCCGCCTCCAGGCGCGCCACGATGCGCGACAACCGCGATTGCGATGTGCTGGCGGATGTCGCGAGCTCGCTCATCCGCATGCAGTGGTCGTCCTGCTCCGAGAGCGTCACCAGCACCATGTAGTCCGCCATCGCCAGGCCCGAGTCGCGCTGCAGCTGCGAGTCGAGCGCCCCGGGCAGCAGGAACAGCACCCCGGCCAGGGCCTTCCACGCCTCCAGCTCGTCGGGTGAGAGCCACTCCGGTTCGTCCATTCCCCCACCATACCGACATTTACTTGACGCAGAAAGTAGTTCACGCTAGTTTATTTGACGCGGCAACTACTTCCGCCGCAATCATCGTTTCGTTCGGCGTCTTCAGGGGCCGGCATCAACACAGGAGTCCCCATGAACATCGCCATCTGGATCATCACCGTCCTCATCGCCGTCGCCTTCATCGGCGCCGGCCTCATGAAGGTCGCTCAACCGCGCGCCAAGCTGGCCGCCAACGGCATGGCCTGGGTCAACGACTACTCGGATGCCGGCGTCAAGCTCGTCGGTCTGGCCGAGCTGCTCGGCGGCCTGGGCCTGATCCTGCCCGCGGTCACCGGCGTCGCCCCGATCCTGGTGCCGATCGCCGCGGCCGCCCTCACCGTGATCATGATCGGAGCTGTGGTTTGGCACCTGCGCGCCGGCGACGGCGCCAAGGAGACCATGCCCAGCGTGATCCTCGGCATCCTGTCCCTCGTTGTAGCCATCACCCGCTTCGGCCCCTGGGCGTTCTAACAACCAGCCACCACCGCACCCGCAAAAAAGGAAATAGTGACCAAAAAAGGACGTAATCGCAGATTACGTCCTTTTTTGCAACCTTTTTCCTGATTTGCGGCCGTCGCCGATCGCTGGGGTGCCTGCCGGAGAGACCTAGAGCACCTTGGAGAGAAACGCCTGGGTGCGGGCGTGACGCGGGTTGGCCAGCACCTCGGACGGGAGACCGGACTCGACCACAACGCCCGCGTCCATGAAGACCAGGGAGTCCGCCACCTCGCGGGCAAAGCCCATCTCGTGGGTCACCACGATCATGGTCATACCCTCCTTGGCCAAGCCCTTCATCACGTCGAGCACCTCGCCGACGAGTTCAGGGTCCAGCGCGCTGGTGGGCTCGTCGAAGAGCATCAGCTTGGGTTCCATCGCCAGCGCCCTGGCGATCGCCACCCGCTGCTGCTGGCCACCGGAGAGGTGCGCGGGGTAGTAGTCGGCGCGGTCGGCCAGGCCCACCCGGGCCAGCAGGTCGCGGGCGGTCGACTCCACCTTCGCCTTGGGCAGTCCCTTGACCCGCAGCGGCGCTTCCATCACGTTCTGTAGCGCGGTCATGTGCGGAAACAGGTTGAACCGCTGGAACACCATGCCGATGTCCCGGCGTTGCTTCGAGGCTTCCTTAGGTGCCATCTCATAGAGCTTGCCGTTGGACTCGCGGTAGCCGATCAGCTCACCGTCCACGCTCAGCCGCCCGGCCGAGAGCACCTCGAGGTGGTTGATGCAGCGCAGGAACGTGGACTTGCCCGAACCACTCGGCCCGACCAGGCACATCACCTCGCCGCGCTTGACCTCGAGAGTGATGCCCTTGAGCACCTCGTTCGAGCCGAAGCTCTTGGTGACCTGCTCGGCCAGCACCATCGGCACGTCAACGGATGTCGCGGGCCCTACTGTCGTCGCGCTCATCGTGCTCCTCCGTCGCCGGTCGTGCCCGGCGCATCCGTCTTCGGCGGCAACACCACCGTGGGCTGGCCCGACCCGATCACGGGTACCACACCGGTGATCGCGCCCGTGCTGGGCGCCGGGTCGCTCTTGTCGGTCTGCCGGTCGCCCACGCCGCGGGAGAAGCGCTTCTCGAGGAAGTACTGGCCGACCATCAGGATCGAGGTGAAGAACAGGTACCAGATCGACGCGACGATCAGCAGCGGGATCGGGTTGAAGGTCTCCGCCGAGATGTCTCGCGACCTCGTGAACAGTTCCAGGCTGAACGGCACCGCCGTGACCAGAGAGGTGGTCTTCAGCATCGAGATGACCTCGTTGCCGGTCGGCGGGATGATCACCCGCATCGACTGCGGCAGGATGACCCTGGTCATCGTCTGCGACCAGCTCATACCGAGAGCGATCGAGGCCTCTTCCTGGCCCTTGTCGACCGAGAGCAGGCCGGCGCGCACGATCTCGGCCATGTACGCGGCTTCGTTCAACGCCAGCCCGATGATGGCCAGGGTGAAGGTGTTCAGTGCTGCGTTGGTGCTGAACGAGACCCAGGGGTCCATGAAGGGAATGCCGATATCGATGCTCGTGTAGATCAGCGAGATCAGGCCCCAGATGGTCAGCTGCACGTAAACCGGGGTGCCGCGGAAGATCCACAGGTAGAACCAGGCCACGCTCTTGACCACCGGGTTGGGTGAGAGCCGCATCACGGCCAGGATCACGCCGAGGATGATCGCGATCACCATCGAGAACACCGTCAGCTGGATCGTCACCAGGGCGGCCATCGAGATGCGCCGGTCGAAGAGGTACTTGCCCACCGCCGGCCAGTCGTACGCCGGGCGGAAGGCCGCGTCGATGACGAACAGAGCGAAGATCGCCATAAGCAACACGGCGAACACCACACGCCACGGGTGTCGCAGCCGGATGGCCTTGATCGGCTCCGAGGTGGATACGGCGTCTCGCGGCGGCGGGGTCGAGCCCGCCGCCGGGCCGGACGGGTGCGTGGTACTCATGGGTTATCCGTTCGCGCCTGCGTTGATTGTGATTTCGTCGATGCCGCCGTCGGCAACGCCCCACTCGTCGAGGATCGCCTGGTAGCTGCCGTCGTCGACCATGGACTGCAGCGCGGCCTGCACGGCCACGGTGAGCTCGGAGCCCTTGGCCACGACCATGCCGTACGGGGCCACATCGAAGGTCTCGCCGGCCAGCTGCAGCTTGCCGTCGGTCTGGGAGATCGCGTACAGGGTGACCGGGGAGTCGGCACTGAGCGCGTCGGCCTGGCCGAGCACGACCGCGTTGGTCGCGGCATCCTGGGTGTCGAACTTCAGCTTGTCGATCGGGGGCTTGCCGGCGGCCACGCAGGCGTCGCTCTTGGCGGGCACCTCATCGGTGTCCTCGAAGGTGGTGGCCTGCACGGCGACCTTCAGGCCGCAGGCGTTGTTGGGGTCGACATCCGTACCCGCCGCCGACGCCCACTGGATGCCCGCGGTGTAGTAGTTGACGAAGTCGACCTGCTGCTGCCGCTCGACGGTGTCGGTGAACGAGGACGAGCCGATGTCGGCCTTGCCGCCGGTGACGCTCGGGATGATGTTGTCGAACTTGGCGACCTGGAACTCCGGCTCGAGGCCGAGCTTGGCGGCGATGCCACTGGCGATTTCCACACCCCAGCCGATCGGCTCGCCGGCCTCGTTCTTGAACTCGTTCGGCGCGTAGGTCGGGTCGGTGCCGATGACGAGGGTGCCGGTGTCGGCGACCTCGGCGGGCACCAGGGCCGCGGCCGCGTCGTCGACCTCGATGGTGGGAGCGCTGCTGGCGTCGGAGCCGCTGGTCGCGGGCGTCGAGTTGTCAACACAGCCGGTCAGCATCAGCGCAGCGGCGGCGGCGAGGGCGGGAAGTACGAATCTAGCGCGCATGGCACGACCTTCTTCATTGGGGCGTCGAGGTGTCGGATCGACTGAATGGCAGTGGACGGTACGACTGCTGTGAGCCTAATACACCCCTGCGTTGGGGGAACGGCCTGGCGATATCGGTTCGGGAACAGCCCAAACGACGCCTGTCAAGGCTAGCGGGTCCTGCGCAGTGGCACTCCAGTCGAGTCGTCGATGCCCCAGGTCAGCGAGAATTTAGGGGATCAGCCGTTCGCGGCTGCGTTGATCGTGATCTCGTCCACGCCACCGTCCGTGACACCCCAGGCATCGAGGATGGCCGTGTAGCTGCCGTCATCCACCATCGACTGCAGGGCGGCCTGCACGGCGGCGGTGAGCTCGGAACCCTTGGCGACGACCATGCCGTACGGGGCCTCGTCGAAGGTGTCGCCGGCCGGCTGCAACTTGTCGCCGGTCTGGGCGATCGCGTACAGCGAGACCGGGGAGTCGGCGCTGAGCGCGTCGGCCTGGCCGAGCACCACAGCGTTGGCGACGTCGGCCTGGGTGTCGAACTTCAGCTTGTCGATCGGCGGCTTGCCGGCGGCAACGCAGGCCTCGCTCTTAGCGGGCACCTCGTCGGTGTCCTCGAAGGTGGCGGTCTGCACGGCCACCTTCAGGCCGCAGGCGTTGTCAGGGTCGACGTCAGTGCCCGTCGCCGACGCCCACTGGATGCCGGCGTTGTAGTAGTTGACGAAGTCGACCTGCTCCGCGCGCTCGGGGGTGTAGGTGAACGAGGATGCTCCGATGTCGGCCTTGCCGCCGGCCACGCTCGGGATGATGTTGTCGAACTTCGCGACCTGGAACGTCGGTGTCAGGCCGAGCTTGGCGGCGATGCCGGCGGCGAGCTCGATGTCCCAGCCGATCGGGTCACCGGCCTCGTTCTTGAACTCGTTCGGCGCGTAGGTCGGTTCGGTTCCGATGAGCAGGGTGCCACGATCGGCCACCGCGGCCGGGACCAGTGCCGCTGCCGCGTCGTCTTTCGTGATCGCAGCGGCACTGCCCTCGGGCGACCCGGACTCCGCCGGAGTCGAATTGTCGACACATCCGGTGAGCATCAGTGCCGCAACGGCAGCGAGGGCGGGGAATACGTATCTAGCGCGCATGGCACAACCTTTTCCTGGGTCTCGACGCTTCACAGGATCGAGTCGACTGAGCGCTCCGTGGATTGTACGACTGGAGTGAACCTGAAACACCCCTGCGCTGGGGGTACGGCTCGTACGATCTCGGCTTCGGGATCAGTCGAAACGGAGGCAGGTCAAGGTTACCGTGCTCCGGGCAGCCCGTGCTCCAGGCTGCCCTCGCTCCCGGTCGCCCTCGCTACCGGCCGCGATTACTTCGCGGCGTCGGCGGCCAACGCGGCCACCGAGAGCTGCGCGACGTAGTCGTCGATGCCCCAGGTGAGCGAGAGACCGGTGGGCGGGGAGACCGAGGCGACGAAGGCCGCGCCGACCGGCGACGCCACTGACTTGTTCTGCACCTGCGGCATGACCTGCGCGTAGCCGGCGTTCAGGAACGCGTCGGATTCCTCCTGGGTGGCGGCGAAGTTGACGATCACGTCGCTGGTGAGCTTGTCCAGCTGCTCGTAGCTGATCGTGTAGAAGAAGTCGGACTCGCCGTTGGCGAGCTCGGCGACGCTGGGCGCGCTCTCAAAGCCGAGCTCGGTGGCGAAGGTCACGCGCGGGTCGGCATCCGTGTAGACGTAGAACACGCCGGCGGTGTCGGAGGTCAGGGCGACGGTCTTGCCGTCGAACTCCGGATGCGCCGCAGCCTTCTCGGCGATCGTGTCGTCGATGTCGGCGAGCAGGGTGGTGGCCTCGTCGGACTTGCCCAGGGCCGTGCCGGTGATCTCGATCAGCTCGCGCCAGTCGGTGGACCAGGGCTCGTCGGGGTAGGCCACGACCGGGGCGATGTCGCTGAGCAGGTCGTACTGTTCCTCGGTGATGCCGGAGTACGCGGCGAGGATCACGTCGGGTGCGGCGGCCGCGATCTCCTCGTAGGGCGGTTCGGTGGAGTCGGAGAGCACGGTGGGCACGTCTGCGCCCTGCTCGTCCAGGGCGTCGGCGATCCACGGCAGCACGCCGTTCTCGTCGCCGCCGTAGGCCTGGAAGGGGATGGCGACGGGCACGACGCCCAGGGCGATGGCGTCGTCGGCGCTACCCCAGCCCCAGGTGACCACGCGGGTGGGCTCGGCGTCGATGGTGGTCTCACCGAAGGCGTGCTCGATGGTGACGGGGAACGCGCCGCCGGCCGCGGCATCCGAACCGGCGTCGCCGTCCGAGTCGGAGGCGGAGCATCCGCTGAGCGTGAGGGCGGCGATGGCCGCGGTGGCGGCGAGCACGGTGGTCAAACGTCTGGGCACAGGTAACTCCGGTTCTGAGGGGCGGGAATGACCGCCGATGTTTAGGGTAGCCTCACCTAATATAGCGGGTCAGGCGCTCCCGTGGAACCGTCCGATGGGAACGACCAGGGGTGAGCCGCAGACCGGGTCGGCGATGACGCGGGCGGTGAGCCCGAAGGCCTCGAGCACGACCGCCTCGGTGAGCACCTCGGCCGGGGGGCCCTCGGCGATGATGCGCCCGTGCCGCATGACGACAAGCCTGTCGGCGTAGCGGGCGGCCAGGTTGAGATCGTGCAGCACCATCACCACCGTGGTGCCCTGCTCGTGGTTGAGCTCGTGCAGCAGGTCGAGCACCTCCACCTGATGGGTGACGTCGAGGAAGGTGGTGGGTTCGTCCAGCAGCAGGATGTCGGGTTTCTGCGCGAGCGCCATAGCGATCCAGACGCGTTGACGCTGCCCGCCGGAGAGTTCCTCCATGCGCCGGGAGGCCAGCTCGAGGGTCTGGGTGGCGGCCATGGCCTGGGCGACGATGGCGTCGTCGGTGCTCGACCAGTGCCGGAACCAGCCCTGGTGCGGGTATCGGCCCCGGCCGACGAGGTCGGCCACGCCGATGCCCTCCGGGGCGATGGGCTGTTGGGGCAGCAGGCCCACGATGGTGGCGACCTGACGGCTGGGCAGGCCGGCGATGTTCCGGCCGTCGAGGGTGACGGCGCCCTCCTGCGGCGGCAGCAGCCGGGCGAGACCGCGCAGAAGCGTGGACTTGCCGGACGCGTTGGCGCCGACGATCACGGTGATCGCGCCGGGTTCGATGGCGAGGTCGAGGTCGTCGACGATGCGGGTGCCGTCGTAGCCGAGGCTGAGGCCGGTGGCGGTGAGGGCGTGGCGGGCGGATGCGGCGGGCTCGGCGGCCTGCGGGGCGGCGGGCTGAGCGATGGGCTGGCCGGTGGGCTGGGGCATCAGGCGCCCTTTCCGATTCGGTTCTGGGTGGCGAGCAGCCAGAGCAGGTAGGGGGCGCCGATCGCGCCGGTGATGATTCCGGCCGGCAGTTCGAGTGAGCCCGGCAGCAGGTGCTGGGCGGTGAAGTCCGCGACGGTGGTGATCAGCACGCCGATCAGGGCCGTCGGCAGCAGGGCCAGGCTGCCGGTGCCGACCAGGCGTCGGGCGATGGGTGCCGAGACGAAGGCGATGAACGCGAGCGGACCCACGAACGCGGTGGCGAGGGCCGCGAGGGCCACGGCCGTTACGAGCAGGGCCAGCCGGGAGCGTTCGGCGCGCACGCCGAGGCTGCTGGCGGTGTCGTCGCCCAGCTGCAGCATCCGCATCCGCCCGGCGAGCAGCCCGATGGCCGGCAGCAGCACCGCCAGGAACCCGGCGAGGACCGCGATCTCGGACCAGCGGGCGCCGCTGACGCTGCCGACCAGCCAGGTGAGGGCGTCCTGCGCGTTGCGGAGGTCGGCCCGGGAGAGCAGGTAGCCGAGCAGGCCCTGCACCATGAATGCGACGCCCACACCGATGAGCACGAACCTGTAGCCGACGACGCCGCCGCGCCAGGCGAGCAGGTAGATGGCGGCGGCCACGACCATGGCGCCGGCGAAGGCCATGAACGAGGTGGCGACACTGCCCAGGCCCAGCACGAGCATGCCGAACACGGCCGCGGCGCTGGCACCACCGGTGACGCCGATGATGTCGGGGCTGGCCAGGGGGTTGCGGAGCACCGTCTGGAACAGCCCGCCGGAGATCGCGAAGGCCACGCCGACGAGGATCGCCAGGGTCAGCCGAGGCAGCCGCAGCTTGAACACTATGAAGTTCTCGCTGCTGGACCCCTGGCCCACCAGGGTGCGCAGCAGGTCGGGCACGCTGAGGTTGTATGCGCCCACCATCAGGCTCATCGCGGCGACCAGCAGTACCAGCACGGCCAGGACCAGCACGATGCGGCGTTCCCGGCGGTGCCGCAGGGTGCGGGCCAGCGCGAGCGGGGCGGCATCCGCTACGGCCCGGGTGGATGTCGTCACGGTGGCGCTCACAGGCCGGCCAGCTTCACGCGGCGCACCAGGGCAATGAGCATCGGGGCGCCGAGGAACGCGACGACCAGGCCGGCCTCGATCTCGCCGGGCCGGGCGATGACCCGGCCGAGCACGTCGGCGGCCAGCAACAGCACCGGGCCGAGCACCGCGGAGTAGAGCAGGATCCAGCGGTAGTCCGGGCCGGTGAAACGGCGGGCGATGTGCGGCACGGCCAGGCCCACGAACACGATCGGTCCGGCCATGGCGGTGGCGGAGCCGCACAGCAGCACCACGGCGACGGCGCAGACGATGCGGGCCGCCACGAGGTTCTGGCCGAGCCCGCGGGCCAGGTCGTCGCCCAGGGCGAGCGCGTTGAGCATCCGCCCGGCCAGCAGGCAGAGCAGCACCCCGAGGCCGATGAACGGGGCCAGCTGGAGGGTGGAGCCGAGGTCGCGGGCCACCAGGGAGCCGGCCGACCAGAACCGGTACTTGTCGAACGCGGCCGGGTCGCTGAGCAGCACGATGGTGATCAGCGAGGTCAGTGAGGCTGTGAGCGCGGTGCCGGCCAGCGCCAGTTTGACCGGAGTGGCGCCCTCGCGGCCGAGCGAGCCGACCACGTAGACGATCACGGCGGCCACGAACGCGCCGGCGAAGGCGAACCAGACGTAGCCGAGCGCCGAGGTGACGCCGAACCAGGCGATTCCGGCGACGACGAAAAGCGAGGCGCCGGCGTTGACGCCGAGCAGGCCGGGGTCGGCGAGCGGGTTGCGGGTGATGCCCTGCATGAGGGCGCCGGCCAGGCCCAGTGCGAGGCCGGCGAGCAGGCCGATGGCGGTGCGTGGCACCCGCAGGTCGAGCACCACGGTGTGGTCGGTGATCCCGAGGTCGGGACGCAGCAGCGCCTCGAGCACGGTGCCCAGCGGGATCGACCGGCTGCCCACCACGAGGGAGGCGGCCACGGCGAGTGCCAACAGGAGCACGGCCATGGCCAGTCCGACTAGCTGACGGCGGCGGGGCACCCGCAGCGCGTCCCCGGCCGCGGGCACGACCGAGCCGCGGGAGGGCGCGCCCGTCCCCGGAGCGGCTGAGGTAAGCATTACCTAAGTATGACAGCCTCGACCTGAGGAGTCACCGGCGCTGGCAGTATGAACCCATGACCGTGCCCGTGCTGCGTTTCGCCGCCTTCACCGATCCGACCCTCACCGATGCGGCGGCCGGGGGAAATCCGGCCGGCATCGTGCTCGACGCGAGCGGCCTCGACGACGCGGCGATGCAGGCCGCCGCCGCCGAGGTCGGCTACGCCGAAACCGCGTTCATCACGGTGCCGGGGGTGGACGGCGATCCGCGCAGAAGCCGGCTGCGCTACTTCTCCCCCATCGCCGAGGTGCCGTTCTGCGGGCACGCCACCATCGCCATGGCCGTGGCACTGGCCGGCCGGGACGGTGTCGGCCCGTTCACGTTCGACACCAGCGTCGGCACCATCATCATCAAGACCCGCAGCACGGATGCCGGCCTGGCCGCATCCTTCACCAGCGTCGACCCCGAGGTGCGGGCCATCGCGCCCGAGGCGCTGACCGAACTGCTCGGGCTGCTCGGCGTCTCGGTTTCGGCGCTCCACCCGGAGTACCCGCCATTGCAGGCCTTCGCGGGCAACTGGCATCCGGTGCTGGTTTTCGCCGATCAGGCCGGGTTCGACGCCTTCACGTTCGACCCGGCGGCCATGCGCCGTCTGATGGATGCCCAGGGCTGGGCGGGCACCGTCACCACCCTGTCGGTTCTGGGCGTCGGCGAGTTCGAGGCGCGCAACCTGTTCCCGGTCGGCACTCTCAGCGAAGACCCGGCCACCGGCTCGGCCGCCGCCGCGGTGGGCGGCTACCTGCGCGAGCTCGGGCTGGTGATGCCGCCGGCGCGGGTGGTCATCCACCAGGGTCGGCACGTGAACCGGCCGAGCCTGCTGCTCGTGGACGTGCCCGTCACCGGCGGCATCGTGGTGAGCGGTACCGCGAGCCCGATCGCCTAGCCTCACGGCGGGACAGCCCCCGCGGCACGCGCGAGCCCCCGCGGCACGCGCGAGCCCCCGCGGCACGCGTGAGCCCCCGCGGCACGCCAGCGCCGCAGATGTACGCCGGAGCCCCCGCGGCACGCCGGAGCCCCCGCGGCATGCGTGAGCGCCGGCGGCACGCGGTCTAACACGTGCCGCCGGAGGTATTGCGGGCCGCGAGGACTAAACCGGGCCGCGACGCAGCCGAACCGGCGAGAGGGATCTACCCGCGGGCGGATGCCCCGCCGGGCGCGTCCCCGGTCGCCACCGGCCGGTCGGGCAGGTTCGACCACTGCGACCAGGAGCCGGGGTAGAGCGCCGGAGTGAACCCGGCGAGGGTGAGCGCCACCGCCTCGTGAGCGGCCGTCACGCCGGAGCCGCAGTACACGCCCACGTCGTAGCCGGGCGTCTCCGGTCCACCGCCAGCCTCTCGGCCTGGCAGCCCGAGCGCCTCGAACCGGGCCCGCAGCTCCGTCGCCGGCAGAAACCGCCCCTCCGCGTCCAGGTTGGCGCCCGTCGGAGCGCTCACCGCGCCCGGGATGTGGCCGGCGCGCGGGTCGATCGGTTCGATGTCGCCCCGGTAGCGTTCGGCGGCCCTGGCGTCCAGCAGCACGCCGTCCTGCGCGAGCGCGGCCGCGGCATCCGCGTCGAGCACGGGTAGGGCGCCGAGGGTCAGTGTCACCGAACCGGCCGGCACCGGCTCCTCCCCCTCCACCACCGGTAGCCCGGCGGCGCGCCAGGCGGCGAGGCCGCCGTCGAGCAGACGCACGTCACGCACCCCGGCGTGGCGCAATAACCACCAGGCGCGGGCGGCCGACATGTTGCCCAGGTCGTCGTACACCACGACGGTGTCGCCGTCGTTCAAACCCCAGCCGCGCGCGGCGGCCTGCAGGTCGGCCGGTGCGGGCAGCGGATGCCGGCCGTCGGCCGGTTCGCCGTGTCCCGCCAATTCGGAGTCCAGGTCCACATACACGGCGCCGGGCAGGTGCCCGCGGCGGAACTCGGCACGGCCTGGAGGGCCGCCGAGCTTCCACCGCACGTCGAGGATGCGCGGAGCCGGGCCGACGACGAGGAACGCGGCCAGATCTGCCGCCGAAATCAGTGTGTGCACCCGTTCACGTTAGCCGGACGGGTGACCCCCGCTGCGCTGGGGAGCTCGTCTCGGCCATAGACTAGACGGTTGTGAGCAGCTACTGGACCCTTCTGAAAACCCCCGGCGTGGCCCGACTCATCGCAGCCCAGCTCACCGCCCGATTCCCGTTCGGGATGCTCTCGCTGGCGTTCCTCATCCACATCGAGAAGCTCTTCGACTCCTACGCCGCCGCCGGACTGGTTCTGGCCGCCATGAGCATCGGCCAGGGCATCGCCGGCCCGCTCACGTCCCGGCTGATGGGCCGCCTGGGCATGCGCCCGGTCCTGATCACCACCATGGTGATCTGCACCGCCGCGATCGTCACGATGGCCCTGGTGCCACTGCCCGTGGTGGGGCTGATGATCGTCGGCTTCATCGCCGGGCTGTCGATGCCACCCATCCAGCCCGCCGTGCGCACCATCTATCCCAAGGTGGTCAACTCCCGCCAGCTCACGCCGCTGTTCTCCCTGGACGCGTCCGCGCAGGAGATCATCTGGGTACTCGGCCCCGTCATCGCCACCTTCGTGTCCATCCAGGTCAGCAGCACAGCGGGCATCCTGCTGGCCGCCTTCTTCCTCGTGGCCGGGGGCATCTGGTTCGTGGTACTGCCCGAGGTCGGGCGGGTGCGCATCCCCCGCAGCCGGCGCAAGCTCGGCGTGGTGCTCAAGAAGCCCGCGGTGCTGCTGAGCACCATCGTCGGCTTCATGCTCCTCGCGGCCTGCTCCGCCCTGGAGGCGGGGGTGGTGGCCGTCTTCGGCCACGGCAGCGCCAACGCCGGCTGGGTACTCGGGATCTTCGCCATCGGGTCGCTCATCGGCGGCCTCGCCCTGGGCCACCTGCCGATCGGGCCGTGGGCACTGGCATCGCGGATGCTCATCGTCACCTGCGGCCTGGCCCTGGCCAGCCTGTGGATGAACTTCTGGTGGCTCTCCGGGGCCCTCGTCCTGGCCGGCATCGGCATCGCGCCCGCGTTCGCGGTGCTGTTCGGCATCGTCTCGGCGAGCGTGAAGTTCAGCGACACCGCCGAGGCGTACGGCTGGATCGGCACCGGCCAGCTCATCGGCGCGGCACTCGGCTCGGCCCTGGCCGGGTTCGCGATCGACCACTCCGGGGCGGCCGCGGCCATCTACGTGGCCGCCGGGTTCGCGGCGCTCGGTACGATCATTCCCGCGCTCGGCCGTCGCTGGCACCCCGACCTGCGCGGACGCGACGCGAGCCCGATCCCCGACACCGAGCCCATCAGCATCCAGGTCTCCTGACCCCTCCCTCGCGAACTGTGACTTCAGCACCTTAGAAGCTCGAGTTTCTGGGGCTTTTCTCTCAGTTCGCGAGGCTGAAACCGCCGTCGCTGGTGAGAACCTGGCCGACCAGCCAGCGGGCCTCCGTGGTGCACAACCACGCGATCAGGCGGGCGGGATCGGAGGGCGCGCCGAACCGGCCGAACGGGAGGGTGCGCAGGTACTCGAGCATGCCGTCCAGCGGCCGGTCGGTGGTCTCCGGATCGAGATAGCCGGTGTTCACCGGACCGGGATTGACGGTGTTGAGCAGGATGCCGCGGACCAGCAGCTCGCTGGCCACGGTCGGAGTGAGCCCGGCCAGAACCGCCTTGCTGGCCGCGTACGCGACCTCGCCCGGCATCGGCCCGTGGATCTGACCGGAGGTCAGCCAGATCACCCGCCCCGTGGCGAACTCATCGATGGCGGCGGCGGCCGGATCGCCGCGTTCGCCGGGACGCCGCGGCGTCCGCGCCGCACCGACCGCGTCCGTGCCGGCCGCATCCGGGCGGGCCGCATCGCCGAACTGCTCGGCGAAGGCGCGGGTGAGCAGCAGCGTGGAGCGAGCGTTGACCTGCCAGTGCCCGTCGAGCATCGCGGCGGTCATGTCGAAGATGGAGCCGTCGCCGCCGCTGCGGGCGTGGTTGGCCACGAGAATGTCGACCCGCCCGGTGAGGCCGACGGCCGCGCGCATGACCAGCGTCGCGGCATCCGGCTCGGCCAGGTCGGCGCTCACGTCACCGAACACGGCGCCCTCGGTCAGCGCCGAACGGATGCCGGCCCGCACCGCGTCGAGGTCGTCACCACCCCAGGGCTGCGCATCGTCGTGCGGGGCGAAGTGTTGCACGAAGACGCTGGCACCCAGCTCGGCCAGTCGCACCGCCACCGCGTAGCCGATGCCCTTGCGCCGCGACACCCCGGTCACGAGCGCCGTCCTACCGTGCAGTGCGGGTTCCATCCCCCGAGACTAGGCCCCGCCAGCCCGCGAGCCGTGAGCCAGCACCACAATTCCGAGACTTTCGAGGCTCAGCTCACAATTCGCGAGGGGCGGGCCGGGCGGGCCCCGGGGTTTAATGAGAGACATGGACCACACGCTTCTGATGAACGACGGCCACACCATCCCCCAGCTCGGGCTCGGGGTCTACAAGATCCCGGATGCCCTCGCGGCGGGCACCGTGCAGATCGCCTTGGAAGCGGGATACCGGCACGTCGACACCGCGGCGTTGTACGAGAACGAACGTGGCGTCGGCGAGGGACTGGCCCGGGCTGCCCTCCCCCGCGCCGAGGTCTTCGTCACCACCAAGGTCTGGAACGACCGGCACGGCTACGACGAGACGCTGCGCGCGTTCGATGAAAGCCTGGCCAAGCTCGGCCTGGACTACGTCGATCTGTACCTGGTCCACTGGCCGGCGCCGCGGCAGGATCGCTACGTCGACGCCTACCGCGCCCTGGAGACGATCAAGGCCGACGGTCGCGCCCGGTCGATCGGGGTGTCGAACTTCCACACCCACCACCTGGACCGGTTGTTGGCCGAGACCGACATCGTGCCGGCCGTCAATCAGGTGGAGCTGCATCCGTGGCTGCAGCAGACCGAGGTACGCGCGTACAACGCCGCGCACGGCATCCTCACCGAGGACTGGTCGCCGCTGGCCCGCGGTCGCGCGATCGGCAACGACACCCTTGATGCCATCGGCGCCAGACACGGCAAGTCCGCCGCGCAGGTGGTGCTTCGCTGGCACCTCGACCTCGGCGACGTGGTGATCCCCAAATCGGTGACCCCGTCGCGCATCCGCGAGAACCTCGACGTCTTCGATTTCACCCTGGATGCCGCAGACCACGCCGCCATCGCGGCCCTGGACGCGGGCGAACGCACCGGGAAAGACCCCGACGACCTCGGCTAAGCCCGCGACCTGTGAGAAAAGCACCCTCCCAGCGCGTAGGAAGGTGCTGAGCTCACGGTTCGCGGACGGGATCTACCAGCGCTCGTGGATGGACTCGCGCAGGAGGCGGTCGTAGATGGACTGCACGCCGACCATGAACTCGTCGGGCAGCTGCGGCACGGCGCCGGCGGCCGCGTTGCCCTGCGCCTGCGACACCGACCGGGCACCGGGGATCACCGAGGACACCCCGTCGATCTGCGCCACCCAGGCCAGCGCGGCCTGAGCGGGCGTGAGGCCCTCCGGCACCAGCGCGGCGAACTCGGTCGCGGCAATCAGGCCGGTCTCGTAGTCGACGCCGGAGAAGGTCTCGCCCACGTCGAAAGCGCTGCCGTCGCGGTTGTAATTGCGGTGGTCGTTCTCGGCGAAGGTGGTCTCCCGGGTGTACTTGCCGGTAAGCAGCCCGCTGGCCAGCGGCACCCGGGCGATGATGCCCACCCCGGCGGCGCGGGCGGCCGGCACAACCTCGTCGAGAGGCTTGAGCCTGAACGCGTTGAGGATGATCTGCACGGTGGCGATGCCGGGCCGGGCGATGGCCGCGAGGGCCTGCTCGCAGGTTTCCACGCTCACGCCGTAGTTGGCGATCACGCCTTCGTCGACGAGGGTGTCCAGGGCGTCGTAGACCTCGCCGGATTCGACGACCGCGCTCGGCGGGCAGTGCAGCTGCACCAGGTCGAGGGTCTCGGTGCCGAGGTTTCGGCGGGACCGCTCGGTCCACTCGCGGAAGTTCGCCAGCACGTAATTCTCCGGCAGCTGCTCGGCCCGACGGCCCATCTTGGTGGCCACGGTGATGTCAACGCCGGGGGCGCCGTGCTCGAGGAAGTGCCCGATGATCTGCTCGCTCCGGCCGTCGCCATAGACGTCCGCGGTGTCGAAGAAGGTGACGCCGGCCTCAACGGAGGCGGCGAGCACGGCGGTGGCGTCGGCCTCGGTGACGTCGCCCCAGTCGGCGCCCAGCTGCCAGGTGCCCAGTCCGATGACGGAGACGGTACGGCCGGTTCTGCCCAGAGTTCGTGTATCCATGTGTCAAGCCTAACCACGCGCTCCGGCGTTGCCGGGAGGCCGCAGGTCAGCGCGTCACACTGGTTGCTGCCGGTTCCGCCGCGGGTGTACCGAAACCGTCGATCACCTTCACCAGCACCTTCGCGATGCGGCGGCGCACTATGTGATCGTTGGCCTCCACCCGGTGGGTGGTGACGTGCCGCATCCGCTCCACCACCCGTAGGCTGCCCGGCGCCACGAAGGCGTCCAACGCTCCATAGATCAGGTCGACGGGGATGCGCAGGCCGGCGATGTCGCTCACCATGGTCTGCGATTCGATGCAGTGCTCCAGCGACTTCACGAACGGGGTCCAGGTGTCCTCGGTGAGTTCCAGGATGCCCTTGGGCAGCAGCCGGCCGAGCACCGCCGCGTTGGCGAGGGTGAAGTCCTTGTTCGACCGCAGGAACTCGTAGGCGCGGAGGTACGCGGTGACCCTGGCGCGCACCCACGGGTCGCCGATGTCGGCGGGCGAGAGATAGATCGGTGGCCCGACGAGGACCAGGCGGGAGACCCGCAGGCCTGGCCGGGTGTACCAGCGGTGCTCGGCGGCGTACCGGGTGGCGATCAGGCTGCCGAGCGAATGCCCGACCAGAACGAAGGGCTCCCGCAGGTTCAGCGCCCGGATGGTCGCGGCGAGCGCCGCGACATGGTCGTCGAGGGTGTACTCGCAGTCCGGCGGTGCCGGCGAGGCGCCATGGCCGAGGATGTCCACGGCGATGACCCGGTGCCCGGGGGCCAGCATCGGCACGACCTTGCGGAAGGTCACCGCGGTGGACGCGATGCCGTGCACCAGGATCACGACGGGCCCGGTGCCGGTGTCCGTCTGGATGAACAGGTGCGGAGCGCGGCGCCGACGGAAGGCATCCGTCAGCGCCGCCCAGCGTCCGCGGCCCGCGGCCACGGCGCCGCCCCCGGCGGCCGCGGCTAGCGCAGGCCTTCCTTGTAGTCGTTCTTGGCCTTGGTGGTGTCCCGTTCGGCCTCGGCGTGCTTGACCTCGGCCTCGGCCTTCTTCACCTCGGCGTCGGCCTTGGCTTCGTCGAGCTTGTCTGAGACGCGCTCCTTGGCGTCTTCCGCCGCGCGTCCGATCTTCTGGCCGGTGGCCGCGAGGGCATCTTTGGCGTCGTCTGCGAATCCCATGGTTCCTCCTAGAGCGAGAACTGAACAGTCTTTTCGTACATCTGCGCCGAAGAAACCGGCGCCACTTCGAGCGTACGACGCGGCCAAAGGTCGAGACTCGATTGTGATCCGACTCCCAGAAACCATCCAGATAGGGGATGCGGCCCGACCCTACAGTTGGCCCATGAGCTACAGCACGGAGACCCAGAGTGTGGCGCGGGGCGTCCAGGCACGGCGGCCCCGCCGCCTGAGAACCTGGGTCGGCGTAACCGGCGGCCTCGCCCTCATCGGCCTGCTCCTGGCCGGCTGCACCTCCCTCGGTTCGCAGAGCGCCAGCGACTCCGGCTACCGCTCGGAGTCAATGGACTCCGGCACCGTGCCCGGCCAGCTGCCCGCGCCGGGCGAGGCCGTCGTAGGGGATGTCGCGGAGGATGCCGCGGGCGAGGGCGCCGTCGCCGACCGCTCGGTGATCACGACGGGATCGGTGTCGCTGACCGTGGCCGACCCGATCCGGTCGGCCGAGAACGCCGCGATGATCGTCGAAGAGGCCGGCGGCCGCGTCGACAGCCGCACCGAAACCCCCGAGACCGACAACCAGTCCGCCAGCGCGAACCTGTCGCTGCGCATCCCCGTCGGCGACCTCGACCGCACCCTCGACGCCCTCCGGGACCTCGGCACCGTGAACTACGTGTCCCTGAATTCCTCCGACGTCACCCAGCAGAGCCAGGATCTGGACGCCCGGATCACGGCGTTGCGCACCTCCGTCGACAGGCTGCTGGCCCTCATGTCGCAGGCGACGACGACCGCCGACCTGATCGCCATCGAGAGCGAACTCTCGTCCCGCCAGGCCGAGCTGGAGGGCATGCAGTCCCAGCGCGACTACCTCTCCGACCAGATCGAGTACTCCACCATCGGCCTCGAGCTGTACTCCACCGGCACCGTCGCCCCCGGCGCCCCCGATAATTTCTGGACCGCCGTCGTGGCCGGCTGGAACACCCTGGTGACGGCGCTCGGCGCCCTCCTCGTCGGCGTCGGATTCGCCCTGCCCTGGCTTGCCATCGTGGCCGTGGCCGGCGGGATCGTCTTTCTCATCGTGCGTCTGGCCACGCGAAAGGGAAACGCTACGTAGGCTTGCAGGTGTGACCGAATCTTCCCGCCCCGCGCCGACGTTGCCCGCCTCCGGCGCGGTGCTCGACGACGCACTCCTCGGCCGCATCCGCTCCCGTGCCGCCACGCACGATGCCGCCAATACCTTCCCGTTCGACGACGTTGCCGAACTCGCCGCCGCCGGCTACCTGCGCGCGCTGGTGCCTACCCGCTTCGGCGGCCTGGGCCTCAGCCTGCCGCAGCTGGCGGCCGAGCAGTCCCGGCTGGCCGCGCACGCCCCGGCCACCGCCCTCGCGGTGAACATGCACCTGGTCTGGACCGGTGTCGCCAAGGCCATGCACGACAGGGGCGATACCGCCCTCGAGTTCGTCCTCACCGAGGCCGCGCAGGGCGCGATCTTCGGATTCGGGGTCAGCGAACCCGGCAACGACCTGGTGCTGTTCGGCTCCTCGACGGATGCGGCACCGCAGCAAGGCGGCGGCTACAGGTTCACCGGCACCAAAATCTTCACCTCCCTCTCCCCGGTCTGGACCCAGCTGGGCACCATGGGCCTGGACAGCTCCGATCCGGCCCGGCCGCTGATCGTGTGGGCGTTCCTCGACCGCGCCGACCCCGGCATCACCCGGAAGGACGACTGGGACACCCTCGGCATGCGCGGCAGCCAGAGCCAGACCACCCAGCTGGACGGGGCCTCCGCCCCTGCCGACCGGGTGGTGCGCACCCTCCCACCCGGACCGGTCAACGACCCGCTGATCTTCGGCATCTTCGCCACCTTCGAAATCCTGCTCTCGAGCGTGTACACCGGCATCGCCCAGCGGGCGCTGGAGCTGGGTGTTGCGGCCGCGAAACGGCGCCGCTCCGCCACGAACGACGGTCGTGCACTCGCGCAGGATCCAGACATCCGTCGCCGCATCGCCGAGGCGGCCCTGCTGCTGGATGCCGTGTACCCGCAGATTCAGACGCTGGCCCGCGACGTCGACACCCTCGTCGACCATGGCCCGTTCTGGTTCGCCAAGCTCGCCGGCCTCAAGCACCGCAGCGTGGAGAGCGCCAGGGAGGTCGTGGACCTGATGCTGCGGGTGAACGGCGGCGCCAGCTACTTCACCGGCGACGAACTCGGCCGGCTGTACCGCGACGTGCTGGCCGGGCTGTTCCACCCCTCCACCGCCGATTCCGCCCACGCCACCGTTGCCACCGCCTGGCTCGGCCCGCTCGATGTCTGAGCAGCCGCGCGCATTCCCTCCCCGCATCACCGATCCTCGAAGTGTTGAAGTTGTCCAGTTGACTGCCGTACCCCCCTCCTCTCCCCCCACGAACACCAAACCGGTGCCCGTCGCCGCGACGACCGCACCCATCCCCAAGCAGCCCTACCGGGCGCCGCACCCCACCACCCCGCGCCCGGTCACCACCAGCATCCCGATCCTGCGCGCCGATGCCACGGGCATCGCCGCCGTGCGCGCCTACGAGGATGCGCCGAGCACCTCCACCGTCGCGGTCCCGGTCATCGACATCGCCGCATACACCCGGTCGGTGCTTGACCTCACCATGCGGCTGGCCGAGGTGATCTTCGCCTCCGGCGCCGGAGCGGAAGACGCCACGGCGGCCATGCTCGCCCTGACGCGCGCGTACGGGCTGCGCGGCACCGAGGCGAACATCACCCACACGATCATCACGCTCACCCACGAAGACCAGTCCACCCACGAAGCCATCTCCCGCAGCCGGGACGTCAAGTACCGCACCCTGAACTACGCCAAGCTGACCGCCACGTCGGAGCTCATCGCCGACCTGATCGAAGAGCCCACGGATGTGCCGGAGGCCCGCAAACGCCTGGCCACGATCGTCTCGTCGAAGCCGCAGGTTACCCTGCTCTACCGTCGGATCGGCTGGAGCCTCGTCGGCGCCGGCGCGGCCGCGCTCTTCGGTGGCAGCCCGGTCGTGATCATTGCCGCGTTCGTCGCCGGATTCGTGATCGACTTCCTCACCACCGCGCTCGACAAACGGCGGGTGCCGTTGTTCTACCAAACCGTCGTCGGCGGGGCCATCGGTCCGATCTTCGCCGCGATCGTGCCCCTGATCGACCCCGGCGCCAGCCCGTCCCTCGTCGTGGTCGCCACCATCATCATGCTCTTGGCCGGGGTGACCACCTTCGGCGCGGTGCACGACACCCTGTCGGGGTTCTACCTCACCGGCACAGCGCGACTCATCGAGGCCCTCCTCATCACCGGTGGCCTGGTCGCCGGTGTGGCCGGTTCCTCGCTGGTCCTGGCCAGGTTCGGGCTCGACCTGGGGATCAGCGCCGATGTGCCCGCCTCTCTGGGTGTCGTGGCAATCCAGTTGGTCGCCGCGGTGGTCATCGTGGCGGGCTTCGCCCTGGGCACCCAGGTGCCCTGGCGGGCGTTCTGGGTGGTCTGCCTGCTCGGCGCCGTGGCCGAGGCGGTCTACCTGGGTGCCAGCAATGCCGGGTTCGGCCTGGTCTGGTCCTCCGGCGCCGCGGCGATGGGTGCCGGGCTTCTGGCGGCCGTCGGCGCACGCCTCGTGCGCACCCCTCCCCTGGTGATCGTCGTCTGCGCTCTGGTTCCGCTGGTGCCGGGCCTGGCGTTGTTCCGCGGGCTGCTGGAGATGGCCGACGGTGACATCAACGGGCTGCTCAACCTGCTCACCGCCGGCGCGATCGCGGTGGCCCTGGCGGCCAGCGCCATCCTGGCTCAGCTGATCGTGCAGTACGTGTGGGGTCCCGGCCGCAGCCTGCAGCGTCGTTTCGTGGGTCCGCTGATGGCACTGCCCGTACGGCTGAGCCGCAGCTCCAAGCCGGGAGCCCGCATCTAGCCCGGCACTCCGGCGGCAGCGCCTCCCGCGCTGCCCCCGGTGTGCAGGTCCGGTCGGTCAGTTGGGCACATCCCCCACCGCGGTCTCGTCAGACACGTCTTCGTCGACGAATCGGTACGGGATGGGTTCCTCGGTCTCCCGACCCTTGCGGTACGTGCGGGTGATCGTCTGGCCGTTTTCGACGGCTTCGAGCACCACCACGTCCTGGTACCCCCCGTTGGCGAAATGCAGTTCAATTTCGGTGCCGGACCCGATCACGTTCGGACCGAATAGCACTGCTTTGTACGTTTCCTGTGCGCTCATGATCTCCCGGCTCTCCGTACGACTTCTCGTCCCAGCGACGAGGAGCCTCATCGCAGACAGCCTACGTCGACACCCTCCAAAGGCACAGGCCCCGCAGAGGCCCCCAATCGGGCCGTGTCGGGGGCGGCGTTCCGGCACGCCCTCGTCTCGAGGTGCCCTTTGTGCCGAACCCGCGTAGGGTCAGATCATCCGTGCCGCCCAGGTTCAGGTCGAAGGAGTACACATGGCTGACAAATCACCCAAGAAGGATGCGACCAAGAAGGTCGCCGGCAAGTCGCTGAAGGAAAAGCGCGCCGACAAGCAGCTCAAGTCCGCTGAGACCGAAAAAGCTCGCAAGCGCTAACTCGTCTCCGGCCGGGCGCACCGCGCCCAGCGCACGAACCTCACCGGTGTCGCCTGCCTGCAGGCGGCACCGGTTTCGTGTGGGTCAGACCATAAAACGCACCCCCGCGGCGACAGCTCCGCCGCCGGGCATGTCGTCGGCCCGCACCGCGAAGATCTCCGCCCCCGACAGCAGCGCCCGCCGCAGGATCTCGTCGACGACACCGTAGGTGATGGCGTCGTCCTCCGCGCTCAGGGTGACCGCTCCAGTCTCCTCGTCGACCAGCCCCGGCACGCTCTGGTCGATGTCCACGAACAGGGTGTCGACCGCGCCGTAGGTGGCGGCTCGCGCCACGTCGCTGAGGTCGGTGACGGCCCGGCCGTGCGCGGCTCGACGGGCCATGCGGTCCTTGAGTCCGTCCAGCTCCGCCGCGTAGAGCTCGTCGAGGATGCCGCGCGCCGCCCGCCCCAGCTCCTCGTCCGGGGTCTCTTCGGGGTTGCCGGGGATGATCGCCTCGGTGAGGTTGGGGTAGCTGTTCACCGAGCGGTAGATGCCGGCCAGGGGTTCGGCGGCGGCAAGGATCAACGGCAGGTCCAGGCCGCTGAGCACCGGTCGCAGCGCCCGGTCGATCGCTCGCGCGTATTGGCGCATCCGCACCTTCTGCCCTTCGGCGCCCTGGATGCGGCCGCCCATGATGTGGCTGTCCTGGGTGCGGCCGTTGATCGACGGCAGGCCCACCGCGTCGGCGACGTCGCTGGGCAGCCCGGGCACCGAGACCGCGTAGACCGGGCTTTCCGCGCTGATCTCCAGCAACCGCACGGAGTTCTGCGCGAGGGCGAGCACAAAAGCGGCCTGCGGGAACGTGACCGCGCGCAGCAACGGCTTGAGGTAGAACCGGTCCGAGACCTCCAGCGCCCCGCCGAGCCGGTTGGGCAGCCGGAAGGTCCGCACGCTGTCCGGGGTGGCGAAGATCGCCAGGCTGTACGACAGCGACCGCCAGAAATCCGAGTCCTGGATGAGGTCGTCGAGGGTTTCCTGCAGTTCCTCGATGGGTCCCTTATCGGTGCCGGCATCGCGCAGCTGTTGCACGGCCTCCGTCAGCCGGTTTTTCAGCTCCATCCTGGCCTTTTCGGACTCCTGGGGCAGCGGGCTGGTGCTGAGGTAGATCGAGACGCACGGATGTTTGCGCACCGTTGCGAGGGTGTCGACGTCGTCTCGGGTGGGTATGTCGGTGTGCAGCACGGCAGGAGCTCCTTTGATCCGGGTGCCCACGTGCCGCCCCCCGCTCGACCGTGAGCCTCTTCTGGGGCCACTCTAACCACTCGGCCCGCTTCCCATAAGGGCGACCGCAGTCCGCTCGGAGTGGATACGGTGGAGGCTGCGCATGAACAAGGGGGCTCCATCCGCACTCACAATCGCACCACAGTCACGACCATGGTGATCCTGGCGGCCCTCGCAGCCGTCGGCCTCACCGGATGCTCCATCCAGGGCAACGCGGCCGAGAGCTGGCTCAGCAAGAGCCAGATCATCGAGTCCACTGACCACTCCATGACCGGCTGCTCGGCCATGTGCGATCCGGAGGTCGAGGGCACCATCCGCGAATCCGCCACCGCCGCCGAGGTTCGTCGCCTCGGTGAGGCCGCGACGGACTACCTGTCGTCGCACGGGGGCGACGAGGTGGGCATGACCCTGGAGTTCGGGAAGGTGAGCTTCGAAATCGGGGGCACGCAGGACGAGACGTCGCAGCTGATGGACCTGGCACTCTCCACGTTCGATGACGACCGGGTGTCCATCGCCTACGTCAACAGGTCCTACGTCACCCTGTACGGAGCGAAGACCGACGTCTCGACGCTCTTCACCGAGTATGCGGGGGCCAAGGATCGTCCACTCACCGCCAGGGCCGACGGAGACGACGACGACAAACACACCAATTTCATCATCGAGGAAGGTACGGAGCGGTGCGATATCTCTGAGCCGCTGATCGCCCACTTCGACACGTTCATCCTTGATCCCGGGGTCACGTCGCTCTGGCTGGGGCCGTGCACGAAACTCGAGGTGGCGGTCGCCGACGAGTCGGGCGTGGATGCGATGGTCGAAAAGGTTCAGCAGTTGGCTTCCGATCCGAGGTACGCCTCGATGGAGTTCAGCGTCGCGACCGAGGACGGCTCGCCGTACGCCATCACCGCAGACACCCCGCAGCTGGATCCGCTGTTTGCCCTGTTCGACGCCACCCCCGGCGTGGCCTCGTACTCGGTGACGGACAACGTCATCCTTGTCGGGGTCTCCGACCCGGCGCTGTTCCGCTCGATAGTCACAACCATCGATGCCGCACCCCGGCCCGGCTTCATCACGGGGATCCGGGTCGGCCACGACTGGGCATCCGTGTACATCAACGGTGACGGCACGCTGGCCGCACAGATCAGCACCGCCGAGGCAATGTTCGCCTCGAACGGCGCGCGCGCCGAGGACGACAAGGTTTCGTTCAGCGCGGGGAGTGACGGCACCCTGGGCTTCGGACCCGTGCACTACGACGAGGAAGCCGGACGGCAGATCGTGGACGCGGTCGTTGCCGGTGGGCTCTGGAAGACCTCGAGTACCAGGATCGAGGTCTTCGATCAGCCGGTGGTCTTCACGGTCACGGCCGCCGCCGGATCAGAGACCTTCGTGGCGACACGGTCCAATGAGACGCCTGAGACCACCAGCGCAATCAAGAATTTGAACACGTACTGGGCCGCCCAGACCGGCTCGGGCTAAGCATCCGGGCCCCGGTTCAACAGCGCAGCCACGGCCGCCTCTCCACGGATCAGGGCGAGCATCGCCAGGATCTCGTCGACGAGCGCCGCGGTCACTCCCGCCGTGACGATGCTGTACCGCCCGATGGCCTCCAGACCGTCGGCCCGCACCCGGATCACCGCCCAGCCCACCTCCTCCAGGGCCGCGTCCTTCTCGCGGTCGGAGACCTCCTTGAGGCCGCGGTGCGAGGTCTTGGCACGGCCGGGCGAGTCGTATTCGATCGCCACCTTGAGGGCGGGGATGATGACGTCCGGCCACACCTCGGGCTTGCCATAGAAGGTGCGGTTGATGCGAATCGCATTCACCCGGTGCGGCAGGCGGATGCGTTCGCCCAGCAGCATCCGCAGCTTCTGTTCGGCCTGGGAGGTGCGGGTCTTCAACCCGGGCTTCATGAACGGCACGCCGCCCTCGTGACGGGCGGCCGGCGCCTGGGCGTTCCGGGCGCACTTGGGGCAGCCGGGTCCGGTGAGGCTCTCCCGCACGCTGGCCCGGTACCGGGAGTGCCCGCGGCTGCAGATCCACTCGTAGCTCGCCCCGATGCGGGTCTCCCGCGCCAGGGCGGCACGGCCGGCCGAGGCAACGCGGCGCAGCAGCTGCTCCCGGGAGCGCTGGGTCTCGGCCAGCAGCATGCACAGCGGGCACTGCCGCTCCAGGGTGACGCGCGCCTCGGCCGCATCCGCGCCGTGCCCGCAGCGGAACCGCACGGTGGTTCCCACCGGTGTCGCTTCCTCATTCATCCCGTTGCCCGGCTTCCGCTCTCGTGTCGTTGACCGTCACGGTAGCAACGACGACCGACAGCGGCGGCGCCTCCCCGGGCGAGGGGCGCGTTGAGTTGCGGGAGCGTGGTGGCCGAGTCAGGCGCCGGTGTGCGCTTCGATGACCGCGCGCATCAGCGGCAGTGCGAACTGGTCGGCGATCTGGATGCCCGAATGGCTGCCGAGATCCGGGTCGGCGCCGGCTGTGAGCAGGTCGACGAGGATCGGCTCGTTGTTCCGGAACACTGCGCAGGCCAGGGCCGTCTGACCCATGCCGTTCACGATGGCGGTGTCGGCACCGCGGCGCAGCAGCTCCTGGACGGTCTCGCGGTGCTGCCCGTAGGCGGCCACAATCAGCAGGCTGTCGCCGCGACCGTTGACGAGGTCCAGCGGCACGCCGGCGTCGAGCATCTCGCCCAGCGGGCCGGTGCGACCGTCCCTGGCGAGTTCGAAGACACCCTCGACGACGGCCGCGAGCGGCACTGTTGCCGGCTGGTCCTGCTGGGCTGTCATGGTCGTCTCCGGTCGTCTCAGACACAGAAGGACCGCAGCCCGGGGGCCGCGGTCCTTCTGTTTCAGTGGTGGAGCTAAGGAGATTCGAACTCCTGACCTTCTCATTGCGAACGAGACGCGCTACCAACTGCGCCATAGCCCCAGACTGCGTATTTACAATATCACGCGAGTGCGGCGCCTTCGAACCGTCAGCCGACGGCGCGGCGGCGGCGGAGCACCGCGTCGAGGTCGGTCATGCCGGGTTCGGTGTCACCGATGATGCCCATCTTGGCGAACCGGCTCGGCGCCGCCTGCGGGGCGGTCTTGACGGCGGGGGCGGTGCCACGGGCGACCACCGGGCGGGTGATCGGGGTGACCTCGGACGGGGCGATGGCCTCTGCCATGGCCAGCGCGCGGCGCTGCAGTTCGGCTTCAGCGGCGGCCTGGCGCAGTTGGGCGGCGGCATCCACCGACGCCATCGCGGCCTGGGCGATCGAGCCCGGCGACAGGTGCAGGGGCTTGGGCAGCGGCTGCGGGGTCCACGGGCTGGGCTGGACGACGGGGGCCTCGTCGACGAAATGCACGGGCTCGAAACGCTGGCCGCGGGCGCCGGCGGGCGCGCGACGGCCGGCGGCAGCGGCGTCGGCATCCGCTGCAGCGCGCGGGGCGCGGGCGGAGCGGCTGACGGTGGCGAGCCGGCCGAGGGTGGCGACGGCGGTCGCCGCGGCGACCAGGCCGCCGGCCAGGAGCGTCCACACGCCCGCTGAGAGCATGGTGGCGCCCACGACGGTGAACACCAGGCCGATGAGCAGCAGCAGGGTGGAGAGGGCACGCATGGTGCGCAGGCGTTTGGCCTTGCCGGCCGGGGTGAGAGCTTTGGGTCGGGCGGCGGCGGCGCGCAGGACCGCGGCGCGCCGGGCGGCCGTGGCGGCATCGCCGGCGGCCTTCGAGGCGATCCGGGCGTCTTCCTCGGCCTGGGCGAGGAGTTTGCGTTGGGCGGACACGCCGCGTGCGTTGGTTTCCACGCGTACCTCCTGGGGAATTTCCGACGTCTCGGCGAGGATCCGCAGGGTCTGCTGCAGACGCACGGCATTGCGTTCGGTGGCGAGATATTGCCGGCGTCTCGCCCATGTCGGCATGAGATACGTCACCCAGAGCGCGGCGGCAACGGCCACCATCACTCCCCCACCCAGGACTTCGCTACTCATGCTCCCTAACGTATGAGTCGCGGGGCCTTCCGTGCCTGATTACCGGGGGGTGTGTCACTTGTCGGCCACCTCGAGCGGATGCGCGGCGGCGGCCGTGTCGAACTCGTTCACGGACGCCAGACCCGGCGGCACCAGGCCGTCCTGCCAGCGGCGCAGCACACCACCGCGCACCTCCTCGGCCACCATGCCGAACGCGAAGTGGTCGCGCCAGGCGCCGTTGATGTGGATGAACCGTCGGCGCAGACCCTCGTACCGGAAGCCGAGCTTCTCGACGACCCTCAACGACGGCGCGTTCTCCGGCCGGATGCAGATCTCCATCCGGTGCAGGCCGAGTTGGCTGAAGCAGTAGTCGGTGGCCAGGGCCACGGCGATCGGGGTGATCGACCGGCCCGCGAACTCCTCGCCGACCCAGTAGCCGATCGACGCGCTGGACAGCGACCCCCAGGTGATCGACGACACGTTCAGCTGGCCGGCCAGTTCGCCGTTGTACTCGACCAGGAAAGGCAATCCGCTGCCGGTGCGTGAGTGCGCGAGCAGACTGCGGATGCTGGCCCGGGTGTCGAACGACATCGGCGCGTACGGGCTGGTGGCCTCCCAGGTGCGCAGCCAGGACCGGTTCTCCATCAGCTCACGCTCGAGGGCCCTGGCGTCACGTAACCGGATCGGGCGCAGGGTCACGGCCCCCTCACGGAGCGTAGGAATCGCGGTCGGCACGATGAACCCGTCTACTTGGGGGCCGAAGCCCGATGATGACCGAATCTTAGTCCGGTGCCGACCTGAGCAACCTGCACGCTACTCGAGAGTGGAGGTGAATTCCTTGAGCCAGGGGCGCAGTTCCACGCCGAGGTCGTCGCGGTCGACGGCCAGCTGGATGATCGCCTTGATGTAGTCGAGCCGGTCGCCGGTGTCGTAGCGGCGGCCACGGAAGATGACGCCGTAGACGCCGCCGGTGGTCTCGGGGTTGACGGCCATCTCCTGCAGGGCGTCGGTGAGCTGGATCTCGTTGCCCTTGCCCGGCTGGGTGTGCTCGAGCACGTCGAAGACCTCGGGGCGCAGCACGTACCGGCCGATGATGGCCAGGTTCGACGGGGCATCCTCTGCCGCCGGCTTCTCGACCAGACCGGTGATGCGCACCACGTCGGGGTCGTCGGTCTTCTCAATCGCGGCCGCACCGTACAGGTGGATCTGCGACGGGTCGACCTCGAGCAGCGCCACAACGCTGGTATTGCGGGTGATCTGCTCGGAGAGCATCTTGTCCAGCAGCGGGTCGCGGGCGTCGATGATGTCGTCACCGAGCAGCACGGCGAACGGTTCGCGGCCCACGTGCATCTTGGCGCGGAGCACCGCGTGGCCGAGGCCGAGCGGGTCACCCTGGCGCACGTAGTGCATGTCGGCGAGGTCGGTGGACTCGTTCACCTTGGCCAGGCGGTCGCGGTCACCCTTCTGGATGAGCACCGCCTCGAGCTCGGTGACCCGGTCGAAATGGTTCTCCAGGGCGTTCTTGTTGCGACCGGTGATCATGAGCACATCGGTCAGCCCGGCGGCCACGGCCTCTTCCACCACATACTGGATGGCAGGCTTGTCGACGACCGGCAGCATTTCCTTAGGCATCGCCTTGGTTGCCGGCAGAAACCGGGTTCCCATACCGGCAGCGGGAATAACGGCCTTTGTTATGTGAGTAACCATGGCATTAGGTTAGCGGCAACCTGTATTGGTTACGCACCTAGGATGACTTGTATGGATTCTGACATCGAGCACCGCAAGCGGGCGCTCCGCGCAGACCTCCGGGAGCGCCGCCACAACATGCCCGCAGCGGAACGTGAAGCCGCCACCGCGGGGTTCACCGAGAACCTGCAGAGCATCGTCACCGACCTGTCCGCCCGGTCGATCACCTGCTATCTGTCCAGCCCCACCGAGCCGAACACCCGCCCGTTCGTCAACTGGGCCGAGGCCAGGGGCATCCGGGTGCTGTTCCCGGTGTCGCGGGACGACGGGCTGCTCGACTGGACCGTCGGCGAGGAGGAGACCGAGGTGCAGGGCCTCTCGGGTGCCCCGGAGCCCCAGGGCGAGCTGCTCGGCCCGATCGCGATCAACGACGTTGACCTGATCATCGTGCCCGCGGCGGCCATCGACAAGACCGGCCTGCGAATGGGGTGGGGCCGCGGCTACTTCGACAAGACCCTCGGGTCGATGGAGAAGTGCCCGCCGGTGTACGCCGTGGTCTACGACAATGAATACGTCGACGATGTTCCCCGGGAGGTGCACGACCAGCCGGTGAACGGCCTCGTCACTCCCACTCGCATCGTCGTCTTCTAGACTTTCCCTTCCGGCACCTGCCGGTCAGCTCCGCACACCCGAACCGAAAAGACGCAGTGCCTACCTATTCCTACCGTTGCACCGAGTGCGACACCGCCTTCGACATCCAGCAGGCGTTCACCGACAACACGCTCACGGAGTGCCCCGCCTGCGGCGGCAAGCTGCGCAAGGTCTACTCGTCGATCGGCGTGAGCTTCACGGGCTCAGGCTTCTACCGCAACGACTCGCGCGCCGAGTCCGGCGGCAAGTCCTCGCTGTCCGCCGAAAAGGGCGCCAAGAAGACCGACTCGTCCTCGTCCGAATCGTCCTCGGCCAAGCCGGCCGAGAAGAGCAGTACCCCCGCCGCGTCGACCAGCGGGTCGTCCTCGAGCGGCTCGGGCTCTTCGTCCAGTTCCAGCTCGACGCCCACGCCGGCGCCGAAGGCGTCCTGACCCTCTCCC
Source organism: Cryobacterium sp. MP_3.1 (assembly GCF_035984795.1). Lineage (NCBI taxonomy): Bacteria > Bacillati > Actinomycetota > Actinomycetes > Micrococcales > Microbacteriaceae > Cryobacterium > Cryobacterium sp. MP_3.1. The sequence goes on from NZ_JAXCHV010000008.1 coordinate 100,048, forward strand.
CGTCTCGTACCCGCACTGCACCAGAAAGCACCCAGCCATGATCAACGGTTTCAAAGAATTCATCATGCGCGGCAACGTCATCGAACTGGCCGTCGCTGTCGTCATCGGTGCCGCATTCACCGGCCTGGTCAACGCGATCGTCACGGGAATCTTCAACCCCCTGATCGCGGCGATCTTCAACGCCGACACCCTGAAGAACTCCCTCACCGTGCCGATCGGCGACGCCGAGCTGTCCTTCGGCCTGGTGCTGGCCGCGTTGATCCAGTTTCTCCTGGTCGCCGCCGTGGTCTACTTCGCGTTCGTGATGCCGCTGAACAAGCTCAAGGAGAACCAGGCCCGCCGCCGTCAGGCCGGTGTGCCGCTGGACCCGAAGAAGAACCCGGTCACCGACCTCGACCTGCTCACCGAGATCCGCGACCTCCTCGCCGCATCCACCGGCGCCCAGACGGTGTCCTCCAGCGCCGCCGCCGCGGCCGCCAAGCGCACCTTCTAACCCCTGCGCACTACGGCACGACCTTGCCGACATGCGGCGAATGGCCCCTTGGATGCGCTCCAAGGGGCCTTTTGCAGCATCTCGGGGATGCGCGGGTCACCGACTTGCCGCAGACTGCCCCTTCGGCGCTCGTGATGTGATGCTTTGCGGCATCTCGGCGGGACGCTCCGGTCGAGACCCCGGGCGGAGCGGCGGCGGGCTACCAGTGCGGCGGCTTGTCCTGGCGCAGCCGGGCGTCGTTCGCGCTCGTCGAAGAGCCGTCGCCCGTGGTCTGCCCGCCCTCTTCGCGGGAGGGCGGTTCGGGGCTGGTGTCGGTGTCCGGCGCAGGCGTCAGTCGGGCCCGGCGGGCGCCGGCCGACTTGACCACCGACTGACGCGGCTCTGCCGATCCGCCCTCGCCGACGGATGCCGCGGGTGCTGTCTCGGGCACTGTCGCGTCCGCGGACCCGACGACGCCGTCGGGCGCCGCCGGGTCAGGCACGGTGCGCCGGACCGTCCGATCCTTCGCCGGGCGTGACGCCCGCGAGGGCGGCGACACGGGCGGCGACGGCATCCGGGTTGCTGAACAGTTCGAAGCTGTGCACGCGCAGGTAGTGCCAGCCCAGGCGGCGCAGCACCTCGGGGCGCAGCCGCAGGGACTCGCGCAGGCTGGCCCGGTTGACCACGGCGTCGGTCTCCACGACCACGGCGCGGCCGGCGTGCGAGGCCGCCAGCGCCAGCTTGCCGCGGTGCCCGAGGGAGACGGTGAGCCCCTTGCGTTCCAGACGGCGGGCGAGGTCGACGAGCATGGCTTCGCGGGCATCCGGCACGGCCACCTCGTTGCGGCGGGCTTCGGTCTCGGTAAGCACCTGCGACAGGGCCAGGATGCCGTGCCGTTGCCGGTCGGCGTCGATGTCGATCGGGCGGAAGCAGGAGACGATGTCCATTGCCCGGCGGGCGCGGGTCATGCCGATCGCGAGAAGACGTTCGCCGCCGGGTTCGCCGAGGGAACCGAAGTTGCTCAGCAGGCGCCCGTGCGGGGTGCGACCGTAGCCGATCGAGAAGATCACTCGGTCGCGGCTCTGCGCCACGGCCTGCTCGAGGGTGAGTACCGTGAACGGTTCGGCGCGGTCCTTGAGGATGAAGTCGCTCAGGTCGGTGCGCTTGGAGAACGCGGCCAGCACCGCCTGGTGCACCCGCACGGCGTGGCGGGCGCTGGCGGTGATCACCATGAGGGATTCGCGGGGTCGTTTGACGGCGTGGTCCATGACCAGGTCGACGACCTTCGCCACCTCGGCGTCAACGCTCTCCACCGCGCCGCTGTCGACGTCGGGCATGCCGTGGCCGCCCTTGACGTAGTTGAGGGTGAGGCTGCCGTGGCCGAGGAAGCTGCCCGCCCAGGGCAGCGAGTCGATCCGGCCGCCGTAGAAACGGTGGTTCACGAGTTCGGCGAGGTCCTCGCCGCCGGCCCGGTAACTGCGGGTCAGCGTGAGAGTGGGCAGCAGTTCGCCCAGCCGGGCCAGCGCGGAGTCGGCGTGCAGGGCGTCGACGTTGGTCTCCTGCGGACTCGGCACCTCTGAGGGCTCGACGATGCCGGTCTCGAAGCCGGACGGCGTCTGGGTGACCGGGTCGCCGAAGGCCACGACCTGCTTGGCGCGGCGGATGGCGCCCACGTTCTCGGCGAGGGTGGTCGCGCCGGCGTCGACGAGGAGCACGGCGTCGAAGGTCATTCTGACGTCGAGCGCGGCGACCTCGTACGGCGAGGCCAGCCAGACCGGGGCGAGCACGCGGCCCAGGTGCGGGGAGACCTCGTTGATGCGGGCCGGGGTGGCGCGGTCGGCGCGCAGCAGCCGGCGCAGCTGGTCGGCTTCTTCGGGCCAGTCGACCACACCGATCTTCCAAGTCTCGGCGAGCAGCCAGGCCAGGATCTGCCCGGTGGTGGAGGCATGCGCCTCGTCGACGAGCTTGAAGTCGGCTTCGAGCCGGTCCAGCACCTGGGTGTTGGCGTTGAGCAGGGCCTTGTCGCCGCCCAACATCACCTCGAGCACGGACTGCCACCAGGCGAGTTCGAGCTCGGCGGCGACATCCTTCTCGGACACGTGGCGCTGGGACAGGTCGGTCATCAGCGGGTCGAGGTTGTGCTCGCGCAGGGTGGCGAGCAGGGCGGTGCGCTCGTGCAGGTTGGCGAGCACCTCACTCTCGGCGGCCAGTCCGGTCATCGTGGAGACGAGTTCACGCAGCGGCCGCGAGACCAGCTGACGCGGGGTTCCGGTGTTGCCCAGCGGCACGTCGAGCTTGCCGAGGTCCTCGGCGACGCGCTGATACGCGACGTGCACGTCGTTGATGCCGACCGGCACCTCCGGGGTGACGCCGGCGGCGGCGTAGCGCTGCCACAGGGTGCGCTGCTGCTGGATGCGCCGCAGGCTCTCGTTCATGTCACTCACGTGCACGCCGGGTCGCAGGTACTCGTCGGCGAGCTTCCGCAGCCGGCGCCGGTTGGCGCTGGTCATCTCGGGTGAGTCGCGGCGGGCGGAGGTGGCGGCGATCAGTTCGGTGAGGGAGCGGTCGAACACGGCGGGCTGGAACTTGTCCAGCGTCTCGCGGATGTCTAGCAGCAGGCGCAGGTAGATGCCCAGCTCGTGCACGGTCTCGAACGGGCGCAACCGGGTCTGACCGATGAGATGACCGGCGCGCTCCAGCAGCCGGGGCAGGTCGGTCTTGCTCAGCCGCTTGGCCAGCTCGTGAGATGCCCCGGCGTCGGCGGTGGAGGTGAAGGAGGCACCGTACCAGGGCGAGTCGCCGGGGCCGTAACGGAACTGGCCGAGGACGGCGGCCTTGATCAGGATCGAGGCGGCGCTGGCCCGGTCGTGGGCCAGACGCTCCAGGGCGACCCTGTCCAGACGGGCGGTCGTCGACGGCGGTGCCGGCAGCTGGGCAAGCCTGGCGAGCTCACCGAGGGCGTCGAGCACCGACACGCCGAGCGCGCCGTCCTTGCGGGTGAGTGCCGACCTGTAGTCCAGCAGCACCTTGCGCAGGCGCACGAGGGCGTCGTCGACGTCGCCGACGCGCGGCTGGGTGCTCTTCTCGTTGCGGGTGATCGACTGGATCAGATCACGGCGCAGGGTGCGCGGGGTGACGGCGACGCCGGGCAGACCCACCTGCACGAGGCGGTGGGCGATGCCGTCGAGGCTGGAGCGGCGGGCGCTGACGACGAGCACGCGCTTGTGCTGGGCGATGAGCGAGCCGATGGCGTTGACGATGGTCTGGGTGCCACCGGTGCCGGGCAGGGTCTTCACGACGAGGGAGTTACCGGCGCTGATCTGGGCGACGACGTTCTCCTGCTCGGCGTCGGCATCCAGCAGCAGCGTGTCGGTGCCGGGCGGGCGCACGTCTTGAGCGATCGGCAGCACCGGGTTGTAGGCCATTTCGATGGCGCGCTTGGCGGTGGGGTTGCCGGCGACGGCGTCGAGCACCGGATGGGTGAGCTTCTGCGCGTCGGTGGCCATGGCCCGGCCGACGTCGGCGAAGGAGGACGCCACCAGGCGGGGCACCACGTTGAACCAGGGCAGGTGCGAGGTGAGGCCGCGCAGCCGGTCGATCACCGGTTGCGGTTTGAACGCCCCGTTGGTCACGGCGAGCGCCACGAACGCGTCGGCGTCGAGGGTGATCTGGAACTGGTCGTGCAACGCCCGCGCCAGTTCGGGGTTGAGGAACGGTGCTCCCTTGAGCTTGAGCTCGAAGTCGCGACCGTAACGGCGGATGGCCAGGGGGCGCAGCAGCACCGGTGCGGTGAAGTCCACGTCACCGTAGCGCCACTGGGCCAGCCCGATCGCGAGGTGCACCGATTCGATCCCCCGCATCGACCGCAGCTCGATGCCCTTCTGGGTGATCTCGTTGGCGGCCAGGCGGGCGTTGCGGAGCGCCAGCTCGTCGCGGATGAGGTTGGAGAGCAGGGTGGTCTTGCCGGTGATGAACTGCGGCAGACCGCCGGGGTGGGTGGCGGACAGCTCGATGCGGGAGCGCGGGCTGTCACCGAAGTGCAGCAGCGGCGAGTGGCCGCCGACGGCGGCGAGTTCGTCACGCCAGCGTTGCCAGGTGGGTTCGGCGATGTTCCCGGCGACCAGCGCCGGGTCTCCCAGGCTCACCGAGTCCGGGGAGGTCGCGAGACGCGAGTCGGCAGACGGCACGTCGGGGTAATCCGACGCGAAGTCGTCATCTTCTGGTTTTCTATCGAGGCGCCACACACCCACACCCTATTTCTCCACCGGCCGGTTCTCGGTTAGGCCACCCGGTTATTTCCCGCATTCGCAGGATTCTCTGCGGATACAGCCGTTTTCGCAGGCGCTATAGCCAGTCCTTGCGTTTGAACACGGCGTAGAGCCCGAATCCCATCGCCACCATCAGGGTGATCGCGAACGGGTAACCGAACTGCCATTTTAGCTCAGGCATGTGAGTGAAGTTCATGCCGTAGATGGTGCCCACCAGGGTGGGGGCGAACAGGATCGCCGCCCAGCTGGAGATCTTCTTCACCTCCTCGCTTTGCGCCAGTCCGGTCTCGCTCAACCGGCGGGTTTCGTCGTTCTGCCGTTGGGCGACGAGGGTGCTGTGCACCGTGAGGGCGTTCTGCAGCAGTTCCCGGAACGCGTCGACACGTTCCACGACCCGGATGGTGTGGTCGAGGACGTCGCGCAGGTGCCTGTGCAGTTCCACGTCCACGCCGTGCTTCTCGAAGCCCTCCTGCAGCGACTCGAGCATGCCGATCAGTGGCTGGGTGGCCCGTTGGAACTCGATGACCTCGCGGGAGAGGTCGTAAATGCGCCTGGACACCGCCTGGTCACCGTCGAAGAGCTGGTCCTCGATCTCGTCGATGTCGTTCTCCAGGCCGGCGACCACCGGCGCATACTCGTCGATCACCTGGTCGAGGATCGCGTAGAGCACCGCCTGCGGCCCGAAGGCGAGGAGGTCCGGGGTGCTTTCCAGCCGGCGGCGCACCGAGGCGAGGTCGGGCGACTCGGCATGCCGGATGGTCACGACGAAGTCGGGACCCACGAAGACGTGCAGCTCGCCGAACTCGACTCGCTCGACGTCGTCGAGGTATCTGGCGGGGCGCAGCACCAGGAAGAGGATGTCGGCGTAGCGTTCGATCTTGGCTCGCTGGTGTCCCTTCAGCGCATCCTCGATGGCGAGGTGGTGCAGGGTGAACTCATCGGCCACGCTCCTGACCTCGTCATCGGTCGGCCGGTACAGTCCGATCCAGGCGAACCCGGCCTTCTCCTTGAGTACCTCGAAGACGTCCTGCAACGTTTCCGGGGTTGCCACCCGAAGGCCATCCACATAGATCGCGTCATCAATCAGCGCCACGGCTGCTCCTCACTCGCCGTACAAGTGTGGCACCGGCGACGGGGTGCGGTGCACCGGCGTCAGTGCGGTTGGCTGCCCTGTCGCTGCGGACCCTCGTGCTTGCGGTAGGTCGGGCTGAAGGAGAGCAGCACCAGACCGACTCCGAGAACCAGCTGGCCGAGCGCCTGGCCGGGCAGCAGTGAGACGGCGCCGCCGGCCAGGATGAAGACGGCCGGCAGCACCCTGTAGACGCGGGCACGCAGGATGGCGGCGCCCAGCAGCATCCAGCCGACCCCGAACACCGCGGCGGTCAACAGCAAGCCGAACGCATAGGAGCCGGGCCGTTCGGCGCCGTCGAGCAGGTCAGGTGCGACCCGGCCCAGGGTGGGGTAGAGAAAGGCCTCCGCCCAGAACTGGCCGCTGATCAGGATGGTGCCGGTGCCGGCCATGATCGCGGCGGAGAAGCCGAACGGGCCGATCTGCTTGGCGTGGCGCTCGTAGATCGCCACCAACGAGAGGATCAGCAGCAGCGCTCCGCCGAGCAGGGCCAGGGACCGCACGGCAAACAGCGGGGTCTGCACGAGTTCGCTGACCGGTTCGCCGGTGAGGCGCATCGCCTGGTCCAGGATGCCGCCGACCAGGAATGCGGCCCCGGCGGCGAGAGTGGACGGCTTCGCCAGACCCTCGAACCTCTTCACTGCAACCTCACCCACCGCGCCTGGAGCCTCGACAGCCCCGCACGCCATCGATTGGGCTGGTCCCGACGATTCTCGCACCGGCCGGGTGGCGGGACAAGGGCCGCCGCCGTCACCCGGGCAGGACGGTCGCCGGCGCTAGGGTGATGGCGTGCCCGATGCCTCTTCCCCCCGCGACCTCGACGGTGTGCGGGACGTGGACCTGTCCACCACCGTGGTGGTGGCGCTGGGCACCCGAGCGGCGGCCCAGGACGGCGACCACCGGGCGCTGGCGAACCTGGTGAGCCGGCTGACCGGCGTCGCCGGCGCATCCATCGCTCTCAGCCAGGTCTGCCCGAACTGCGGACGGTCCGGTCACGGCCCCCTCCGGGTCGAACTCGGCGGCGCGGCGGTGGACTCCCCCACCGTGCACGTGAGCCTGGCCCGGGCCGACGGCCGGCTCGCTCTGGCCGTCACGGCGGCCGGCCCGGTGGGCATCGACCTCGAATCCCTCGGTGCGCTCGCCCGGGCACCCCTGGATGACGTGCTGCTCTCCACGGCCGAAGCGGATGCCGTGGCCGCCCTGCATCCGCGATCGGCCACGGCCGCGGTGACCGCCATCTGGACCGCCAAGGAGGCGGTCCTCAAGGCCGCCGGCGTAGGCCTCAGGGTCGATCCGCGGGACCTCACCATCGCTCGTGCGCCCGACGAAGTGCCCGCCGAACACTCCCCCGATCCGGCCCTGGTCGGCTGGCCGGCTGCACCGTTCCCGCTGAACCAGGTGCACCTGATGGCCGTGGCGGCTCCCGAGGGTCTCGTCGCAACTGTTGCCGTGGTGTGCGCCAGGCGCCCGCGGTTACACCTCGATCGGTGACGATCCTTTCGGGGCGTCCCCGCCGCTCAGAGCGTCCCCGACGTGCCGCAAACGCAACTAGTGAGTGACGCGCGAGAGATCAGGGGGCGGGTTCGAGCGGCGCGGCGGACTGCAGCCGCGGCAGGCTCTTCGCCGACACCCAGCGGGCGATGATCTTGTCGGCGACCCCGGTGCCGGAGGCGATGCGGAAGCTGCCGAGCAGGTCGTCGGTGGTGACGCTGCCGTGCCGGTGGGTGCGGGTGTAGGCGCGCAGGGCGGTGAAGAAGGCCTCGTCACCGATCGCCTGACGCACGGCGTGCAGGGCCAGGGCCCCGCGCTTGTAGACCCTGTCGTCGAACATGTCGTGCGGCCCGGGGTCGGCCACCACGATGTTCTTGGGCAACCGGTCCAGCTCGGCGCGGTGCAGCAGGGCGTTCGCGTGGGCGGTCAGGCCACCGCTGGCCTCGGCCCAGATCCACTCGGCGTAACAGGCGAAGCCCTCGTGCAGCCAGATGTCGGCCCAGCGGGTGAGCGTGAGGCTGTTGCCGAACCACTGGTGCGCCAATTCGTGCGCGATCAGGCGGTCGCTGCCGTGCAGGCCGTCGACGTGGTTGCGGCCGAACACGGCCAGGCCGTGTGCCTCGAGCGGGATCTCGAGGTCGTCGGCGGTGACGATCACGGAGAACGCGGGGAACGGGTACGGGCCGAAGGCCTCGCTGAACACCGTGAGCATCTCGCCGAGCCGGGCGAAGTCCACCGCCACCGGCCGGGCCAGCGCGGGCGGGAAGAACAGGCTGGGCGCCACCGGGGTGGCGGCGATGTCGTGCCGGCGATACCGGCCGATCTGCACGCTGGCGAGGTACGCGGCCATCGGCTCCCGCACGTCGAAGGTCCAGGAGGTGCGCCCTGACCGGGTGCTCTTGGCCACCAGCGGGCCGTTGCTGACCACCGTGTACGGCGCCTCGCAGGTGAGAAGGATGCGGAAGGTGGCCTTGTCGCTCGGGTGGTCGTTGCAGGGGAACCACGACGGCGCCCCGCTGGGCTGACCGGCCACGAGCACACCGTCGGTGAGTTCCTCCCAGCCCAGCTCGCCCCAGTGGCTGCGCACCGGATGCGGCGCCCCCCGATAGCGCACCACCACCTCGAACGTCTCCGCCGCGGCCAGCGGCACGGCGGGAGTGATCACGAGCTTGCGGGCGGCGTGCACCGTCTTCACCGGCGCAACACCGTTGACCGTGACCTTGTCGACGCTCAAGCCGGCCAGGTCGAGACTGAACCGGCCGAGCGCGGTGAGGGCCCGCGCCGTGATCGTGGCGGTCGCGGTCAGCCGGTTCGTGGCGACCCTGTAGTCCAGTTCGAGGTCGTAGTGCGCCACCGTGTAGCCACCATTGCCACTCGCGGGAAGGTAGGGGTCACCCGCGGACGCGGACCCCAGGATGGTGGGTGTGGGCTGCAACATAGGGATCAAGTCTTCCATGGCGGCCGGTGCCACGGCGCAATCGGGTTGCCGGACCAGAGCGAATCGGTGGGCACCCGCTCCCCGCGCATCACCAGCGAACCCGGTCCAACGGTGGCGTGATCGTCGATGCGCGCCGCCGGCAGGATCACACTGTTGGGCCCGAGGGTGCCACCGGCACCGATGTGCACGGTGTCCAGCTGCATGATGCGATCGTGGAACAGGTGGGTCTGCACGACACAGCCGCGGTTGACGCTGCTACCGGCGGCCAGGGTGACCAGGTCCGCCTCCGGCAGCCAGTACGACTCGCACCACACGCCGCGCCCGATCGTGGCGCCCAGCGACCGCAGCCAGAGCGCCAGCCAGGGCGTGCCGGCGGCGTTCTGCGCGAACCAGGGCCGCGCCACCATCTCCACGAAGGTGTCCGACACCTCGTTGCGCCAGATGAACGACGACCAGAGCGGATGCTCGGAGGCGCGGATGCGCCCCACCAGCAACCATTTCGCGGCGGTGGTCAGCGCGGCCGCGACAGCGCCTGCGCCGATCACCACGAAGCCGGAGAGCAGCAGCGCCAGGCCAGGACCGCCGAAAAGCCAGAGGACCTCGAGGGCCACGAGCACGCCGAGGGCGATCCACGCGGAGGCGAACACCGGCACCAGGCGCAGCACCTCCCAGAGGGACCGGGCCAACACCAGCCGCGCCGGCGGGTGGAAGGTGCGGGCCTCGTCGATGTCGGTCACCCGGCGGCGCAGCCGTGTCGGCGGGTTGCCCAGCCAGGAGGAGCCGCGCTTGGCCTTGCGCGGGGTGGACGACAGCACCGCCACGAGGCCGTCCCTCGGCACCGTGCGGCCGGGGCCGGCGATGCCGCTGTTGCCCAGGAACGCCCGGCGGCCGATCTTGGCGCGGCCGATGCGCATCCAGCCGCCGCCGAGTTCGTAGCAGGCGACCATGGTGTCGTCGGCGAGGAACGCGCCGGGCGCGATGGTGGTGAGCGAGGGCACCAGCAGGACCGTGGACGCCTCGACGCCCGGACCGACCTTCGCGCCGAGCAGCCGCAACCAGACCGGGGTGAGCAGGCTGGCGTAGAGCGGGAACAGCAGGGTCCGGGCGCCGTCGAGCAGTCGTTCGGTCATCCACACCTGCCAGCCCACCCGGCTGCGCACCGGGTGGTGGCCCTCGGTCAGGCCCAGGCCCAGCAGGCGCACGGCTCCGATCACGGTGCCGGCGTAGAGCGCTCCGGCGGCGAGCACGGCCGGCGGCACGGCCAGTGCGGCGCGGGCGGCCGCGGCGCCGAGGGTGCCGGCGTCGCCGATCACCACGCCGACGATGAGCACGCCCAGCAGCACCGCCAGGGTGGGAATGGCGGTGAGTCCCACCGAGCCGGCGCCGTAGGCGAGCAGCCAGCGGCGGGCGTTCGCCGGCCGTTCCGCGGGCCAGGAGCGGCGGGCCGAGCCGACCCGGGCGGCCGGTGAGCCGGCCCAGCGCTCGCCCCGTGGCACCCGGCCGGAGACGGCGGAGCCCGGTTCGATCTCGGCACCGTCGCCGATCTTGGCGCCGCCGAGCAGGGTGCTGCGGGAGCCGATCACGGCCTCCGCGCCGATGCGCACCCGGCCGATCCGCAGGGTGTCGCCGTCGAGCCAGTGGCCGGCCAGGTCCACTTCGGGTTCGATCGCGGCGCGCTCGCCGATCGAGAGCAGCCCGGTGACCGGTGGCACCGAGTGCAGGTCGACGCCGGGGGCGATGGTGGCGCCGAGCAGCCGGGCGTAGTAGCTGATCCACGGCGCCCCGGCCAGGCTGGCCGCGTCGACGAAGGTGGCCACCTGTTCGGCCAGCCAGAGCCGCAGGTGCACCGAGCCGCCGCGCGGGTAGTTGCCCGGTTTCACGCCCTGGAGCAGCAGCCGGGCGGCGGCAACGGAGATGCCCATCTTGCCCAGTGGGGTGACCAGCAGCACGAATCCGGCCAGCACCGCCCACCATGACACCGTGGGGGCGAAGGATGCGCCGGCGGCGGCGAGCAGATTGTTGGCCGCGGCCAGGTACACCAGCCACTTGGCGCCCACGAGCAGGTGCAACGGCACGCTGAGCAGGCCCTGCAGCAGCCCGGTGCGGGCCGGGGTGGGCAGCACCTGCCGCGTGGCGCGGGCCACCGTCGGAGTGCGGCCGTCGAGTTCGTCGGCGAGGGAGCCGATCCGCGGGTGGTCGTAGATGTCGCTGATCCGGGTGTTCGGGTGGCGCTCCCGAATCGCGGACACGAATTGGGCCGCCGAGAGGGAGCCGCCGCCGTAGGCGAAGAAGTCGCTGTCGGCGTCGGCGACGGGCACACCGAGGATCGCGGCCCAATGCCCGGCGAGCCAGGCGGCGGTCGGGCTGAGCGCATCCGCGCCGGCCGTCTCGGCGCCGGCCAGGCCGGGCAGCGGCCAGGGCAGGGCGGCACGGTCGACTTTGCCGGAGGTGCGGGTGGGGATGGACTCCACGACGGTGAGCAGCGGCACGAGGGCGGCGGGGAGCGCGACCCGGAGGGCCGCGGTGGCCGCGGGCAGGTCGAAGGCTCCGGCCGCCTCATCGGCGAGCGCGAGGTAACCCACCAGCACCTGGTTGCCGGCCGGGGTGGTCTGCACGACAGCGGCCGCGCCGGCCACGCCGGACAGCGCCTGCAGGGCGGCGTCGATCTCGCCGAGTTCGATGCGCCGGCCGCCGAGCTTGATCTGGTCGTCGGCCCGGCCCACGAACACCAGCCCGGCGGGGTCGAAGCGCACGAGGTCGCCGCTGCGGTAGGCGCGCTCCCAGCCGAGCCCGGCGTGCGGGGCGTACTTCACCGCATCCTGGGTCGCGTCGAGGTACCGGGCCAGGCCGACGCCGCCGATGATCAGTTCGCCGGTCTCGCCGGCCCGCACCCGCTGGCCGGCCGGATCCACCACGGCCAGGCTCCAGCCGTCCAGCGGCAGGCCGATGCGCACGGGGTCGCTGCCGTCGAGCAGGGCGCCGCAGGCCACGACCGTCGCCTCGGTCGGGCCGTAGGTGTTCCACACCTCACGGCCGCGGGCGCTGATGCGGGCGGCCAGCTCGGGCGGGCAGGCCTCGCCGCCGAAGATCACCAGGCGCACATTCTCCAGCGCCTCCTCGGGCCAGAGCGCGGCGAGGGTGGGCACGGTGGAGACCACGGTGATGCCGTGCGCGATGAGCCAGGGGCCGAGGTCGGCGCCGCTCCGCACGAGCGAGCGCGGGGCCGGCACCAGGCAGGCGCCGTTCCGCCAGGCCAGCCACATCTCCTCGCAGGAGGCGTCGAACGCCACCGACAGGCCGGCCAGCACCCGGTCGCCGGGGCCGATGGGTTCGCCGGCCAGGAACAGGCCGGCCTCGGCGTCGACGAACGCCGCCGCCGAGCGGTGGGTCACGGCGACACCCTTGGGCACCCCGGTGGAGCCGGAGGTGAAGATGATCCAGGCGTCGTCGTGCGGGCCCGGCATCGGCTCGCCCCAGTGCGCCAGCGACGGGTCCTCCTCGGCGGACAGGGGCCGCTCGGTGAGCACTCCGGCGTCCAGGCCGTCGCGCACCTCGAACACACCGCCGTCGCCGATGACACCCACGACCCGGGCCTCGCCGAAGACCAGCCGGGCCCGTTCCTCAGGGTCGTCCGCGTCGACGGGCACGTAGGCGGCGCCGACGGTGAGGGTGGCGAGGATCGACAGGTAGAGGTCCCGGGTGCCGGACGGGATGCGGATGCCGACCGTGTCGCCTCGGCGCACCCCGGCCCGGCTCAGCCGCACGGCCTGGTCGTTGACCAGCCGCACCAGCCGCCGGTAGCTCAGGGCCCCGGCGGCGTCCTCGAGGGCCAGGGCGGTGGGGTGCTCCTCCGCGGTGGCCAGCAGGATGTCGATCAGGGTGCGCTCGGGGTGCACCAGATGACCGGCATCCAGCACGCCCTGCTCGTGGCCGGGCGTCGGCGCGGCCGGCAGTGGACGCACGATTGCCGGTGCGACGGTCGAGCCGGCGGACCGGGTGCTGGGATCGGGGTGGAACGAGGTCACGCATACTCCTGTCCGGGCTCGCGAGAATCCGCGATGGCGACAGCCTAGAACGACCGGGTGACCGGCGGGTGAACACGCGTCACACGAGCACATTCTTCGGGCGCATTCCCGTGTCCGGCGGGTTTTTCCCCGCCACCCCTGGTCCCCCGGCGCCCTGCCCGCGTAGCCTTTTGATACCGGATGCGCCTCACGTCTTCGACCGAAAGCCGACCGAATGGATACCTCACCTCTCGTCTGGACCCTGACGGTCCTCGGAATCGTCGGGCTCCTCGCCTTCGACTACGTCTTTCACGTGCGGAAGGCCCACGCCCCCACGCTGAAAGAAGCGGCAATCTGGTCGTCGATTTACGTCGGGATCGCCATCCTCTTCGGCCTTGGCGTCCTGATCATCGGCGGCAGCGCCCCCGGTTTCGAGTACTTCGCCGGGTACATCACCGAAAAGGCGCTCTCGGTCGACAATCTGTTCGTCTTCCTCATCATCATGACGAGCTTCCGCGTGCCCCGGGAGGACCAGCAGAAGGTGCTCTTGTTCGGCATCACGTTCTCGCTCATCGCGCGCACCGGCTTCATCCTCCTCGGCGCCGCCCTGATCAACACCTTTGCCTGGGTGTTCTATTTCTTCGGCCTGATCCTGTTGATGACGGCGGGCAACATGCTCAAACCGGAGAGCTCGGAGTCCAAGTCCGCGGACAACTTCATCGTGCGGGTCGCGCGCAAGGTCTTCCACACCAGCCCGGAGTACGACGGCGACAAACTGTTCACCATCCACGACGGCAGGCGCGCACTGACCCCGATGCTCCTGGTGATGGTCGCCATCGGCGGCACCGACCTCCTCTTCGCGCTCGATTCGATCCCCGCCATCTTCGGCCTCACCCAGGATGTCTACATCGTGTTCACGGCGACGGCGTTCTCGCTCCTCGGCCTGCGTCAGTTGTACTTCCTTCTCGACGGCCTGCTGGACCGGCTGATCTACCTCTCCTTCGGGCTGGCGGCGATCCTCGCCTTCATCGGCGTGAAGCTGATCCTGCACGCCCTGCACGAGAACAACCTGCCGTTCATCAACGGCGGTGAGCCGGTGCCGGTGTTCGAGATCAGCACGGGCGTCTCTCTGACGGTCATCATCGGTGTGCTCCTGGTCACCGTGCTGGCATCGCTGTTCAGCCCGGCGGGCCGGGCGCAAGCGGCCACCGCCAACGCCCGGCGGTACGCAACCGACTACCTGGACCTCGGCTACACCGAGGACCACACCGAACGCATCCGGGTGTACACGGCGCTGCGGGAAGAGGAGGAGTCCATCCATAAACTCGGCCCGAAGTACCGGCAGGCTGTCCAGGACGACGCGGAGCTCGCCGATCTGCTCCGCCGGGCTCACCTCGAACACGACGCCTCGGTGCGCCGGGCCGCCCGCGAGGGCTGACCCCACGCCGGCCCCACCGTGCCGCACACGACGGCCGGTCAGCGGATGCGGGCACGCACGGCGCCGGCCGCGCAAAGGATCACGGCGAGCGCGCCGATCAGCACGAGAGGGTCCAGGTCTTCACCGAGGAGCAGCGCCGCCCACGCGATGGTGAGCACCGGTTGCAGAAGCTGGATCTGGCTCACCCGGGCGATCGGCCCGATGGCCAGGCCCCGGTACCAGGCGAAGAAGCCCAGGAACATGCTCACCCCGGCGAGGTAGGCGAAGGCCAGCCAGGCCGACGCATCAGCCGCGGGCCGGCCGGAAGCGAGTCCGGCCAGCATCAGCGGCACCATCACCGGCAGCGCCACGACCAGCGCCCAGCAGATGGTCTGCCAGGAACCCAGCTCGCGGGCCAGTAGCGCGCCCTCTCCGTAGCCGATCGCCGCGAGCACCACGGCCGCCACCAACAACAGGTCGGCCGGCTGCAGGCTGCTGAGCCCGCCCGCGGTGAGCGCCACGAATCCGACCACGGCCACCACGCCGAGTCCGCTGGCCAGCCAAAAGCGAGGTGTGGGCCGTTCCCTGGCTCGCACGACAGCGACCACCGCGGTGGCGGCGGGGAGAAGGCCGATCACCACGGCGCCGTGCGCGGCCGGCACGCTCTGCAGGGCGAAGGAGGTGAGGATGGGGAAGCCCGCGATGACGCCGGCCCCCACCACGGCCAGCCGCCCCCATTGGCTGCCCCGGGGAAGACGCTGCCGGAGCACGGCGAGCACAGCGATGGCGAGAATGCCGGCTCCGACGGCGCGGCCGGCACCGACGAACAGCGGGTCGAGCTGGGCCACGGCCACCCGGGTGAGCGGCAGGGTGAACGAGAAGGCCAGCACGCCCAGCAGCCCGAAGACCAGGCCGGCGGCGGGCGACGCTTCCGGTGGCGATAGCGCTGGCGGCGCAGAGTCGATAGCGCTATTCTGTATTTTCATGCAAGAGGATAGCACCCGAGCGGGTTCCGCGGACAACGAATCGGCGCACCTCGCCATCGAACGCCGTCTGCGGGACCTGGTCGCCAGCCGGCCGGCCGGCGACCGGTTGCCCTCCACCCGCAGCCTGGTGCTCGACCATGCCGCCAGCCCGCTCACTGTGCAGCGCGCGCTGCAGCGGCTGGTGCTCGAGGGCCTGGTGGAGACCCGACCGGGCGCGGGAAGCTTCGTGGCGCGGCCGCATGCCGTGCACCGGGCCGACTTCGGCTGGCAGACCACGGCGCTCGGCGCGGCCCGCACCGGTGCCGACGCGATCGGCACCGCCATGGCGAGCGCCGGACCGGGCGTGATCGCCCTGCACTCCGGGTACCCGGCCGAGGAGCTGCTGCCCACCCGGCTGGTGCGCACCGCCCTGGTCCGCGCGGCTCGTACCGGCACCGCCGTCGACCGGGCCCCGATTTCGGGGTTGCCGGAGCTCCGCAGCTGGTTTGCGGCGGAACTGGCACCGGTCGGCGCCTCCGCCGCCGCCCCGCCGGCCGCCGACGACGTGGTCATCACCCCGGGCGGCCAGAGCGCGCTGTCGTCGATCTTCCGGGCGCTGGCCGTTCCGGGCGACGCTATCGTGATGGAGTCCCCTACCTACTGGGGCGCCATGGCCGCCGCCCGGCAGGCCGGGTTGCGCATCGTGCCTATCTCCCGCGGCGCCGGTGCCCCCGCGGCCGCCGACCTCGACGACGCCCTGGGCGCCAGCGGGGCCCGCCTGTTCTACGCGCAGCCGCACTTCGCCAATCCCACCGGCGCGTTGTGGAGCAGCGCCGATCGCAGTGCCATCACCGCGGTCCTCCGCGCCCGCGGCGCATACCTGATCGAGGACGACTGGGCGCATGATTTCGGCATCGAAGCGGAGGTGGCCACCCTCGCCGCCGACGACGCCGATGGCCACATCGTCTACGTGCGCTCGCTCACCAAGAGTCTCTCCCCCGCCATCCGGGTCGCGGCGGTCGTGGCCCGCGGCCCCGCCCTGGCCCGGATCCAGGTGGACCGCACCGTGGACGACCTGTATGTCAGCGGGATCCTGCAGGCGGCGGCGGTCGATGTGCTCACCGACCCGGGCTGGCGCAGCCACCTCACCCGGTTGCGTGGGTCGCTGCGCGGCCGCCGCGACGAGCTGGCCCGGCAGGTGCGCGGACAGCTGGGCGCGGACGCCCTTGAGCTGGTGCCCAGGGGCGGGCTGAACCTGTGGGTGCGCGCTGCCGACGGGGTGGACGTGGCCGACCTGGCCCGGCGCAGTCGCGCCGAGGGGGTGCTGTTCTCCCCCGGCGGCGACTGGTTCCCGGCCGAGCCGACCGGTTCCTTCTTCAGGCTGAACTACTCCCGCGCCCGCCCAGAGCTCTTCGAGGCCGCCGTGGCGACCATCGCCGGACTGCTGCCCTAGGCCAGCCGGTCGGCGGCGGCGAGCCACTCGGCCCAGAACAGTTTCCACCGCTCGGCCTCGTCGAACGACGCCACCTTGTCGTGCGTCACGCCCAGCCGCAGCCGCCCGTCGGGCAGCAGGTCGGTGGAGAACAGGATCGACCCCAGCGGCTCGTCTGCACGCGCGAGGGTGAATCGCAGTGCCTTCGACGCCGGCTTCGAGCGCAGCACCAGGTCGAGACCGGGAAACAGATCGGCGCGGGCACCCTCGTCGAGCAGCCGTTCGCGCACCACGTCGCGGTCCAGTGCCAGCACCCGGGTGCGGCTCACGCTGAAGCTGCCGTCGGGCATCTGGCCGGGCAGCCTCAGGCCGGTGATGCGTTCGTAACCCACGGTCACGCCCTGCGCCCACCAGCCGTCCACGCCGTGCGCGGCGTGCACCCAGGCGGCGATGGCGGTGTGCCCGGCCTGGCGGCCGGGGCCGTCGTCGATGAGATCGACCCACTGCTCCCACGCATGCCCGGTGTTCTCGAGGATCGCGTCGTCGGTCTGCACGGGCTCGGCCGCCCAGACTCGGGTGCGTGTGAAGGTTTCGTGTTCGGTCATCGGGACTCCTGTGCTCGGCACGACAATACTGGGTGTCTTCTGCCAGGTCCGACACCGGGCACGCCGGGCGATGTGAGGGGCGCGCGGAGTCCCTAGACTGAGAGCGAAGGGGGCATTTTCGGATGAGCAAGAACAAGAGCGACGAACCGCGCGACGAGTTCGACCGTATCCAGATACCCGAGTTTCTGGCCCGGCCTTTCGAGCGCCTCGCCGGCGGACCGGGCGTCGGCACGCCCATCGGGCCCAGCCCCAGAGACCGGTCGGACGGCAACACGACGGTCGACGGTGACACGGATGCCGATCTCCCCGAGGACCTCGACGACACCGAGCCGGCACCGCGTCAGTGGTGGGCAGGGTACAAGGGCAAGCTGCTGCTCTACGGCGCGGGCACCCTCGTCATGGTCTTCCTGCAGTCCCGCGGCTAAGCAGCACGGTACGCCGACTACATCGCCGGTAGTACCCGGGTTCATCCGTCCAGGGGATGTCTGCGAACCCTTGTTTCGCGACGATGGAGGTACCGATCCCGTTCACCCGATCGGCAGCCGCCCGTCGAGAGGAACCCCATGACCACGATCCTGCACACCCGTCCCGCCCACCGGTCCCTGCGCCCCATCGTCATGACGGCGACCCTGGTCATGGTGTCGGCCGGCACCCACGGTCCCGCTGACGTGCCCGCCGGCCCGCCCGTGGCCGTCGACCGGGTGCCTGCCCACTCCCTCGACCGGATTGCGCTGTGGGCGGCCCAGCCGGCCGGGATCAACCGCGCGGCGTAAACCACCGCCTGAGGGACCGTGGGGCTGCCCCGATCAGGGCCCGACCAGCAGAAGTAACACCTCATAGGTCAGATAGACCGGCCAGACGATGGCCTGCAGCAAGCCCAGGATGAAGCCCCAGAACGATCCGTCCGACGTGGAGACGAAGTAGATGGCCGCTCCGACGTAGGCCAGAAGGAAAAAGAAGCCCCACCCCCCGTCTCCCACCGTCACGTTGCCACGACCGTCCGATGCCATCAGACCCTCCACTCCCGTGAGAACTCGCTGACTACCCGATGGCACCCAGGCTAACCGTGCTGACCACGGAGCGATACCGCCGCAGAGCGGCCGCCGGGTCCGATCGGATCGTCAGCAAACGGCATCGGCGCGCAGGGAGCCCGCACGGCGACATCGCCGTGTACGCGATAGTGAGGGGATGCAGATCTACTCCGACTACGCCGCCCATCGCTCCCGTCAGGTCGCGGTCGACGTGATCGCCGTCGCCGCAATCGCCGCATGGATCGGGCTCGGCGCTTTCGTCTACTCGCTGGTGATCGACCTCGCCCGGTTCGGCGAGCAGATGGAGTCCGCCGGCTCCGACTTCTCGACCACGATGACTGACATCGGCGACAGGTTCGGCGGTATGCCGCTCATCGGCGGCGGCATCCGGGCACCGTTCGAGGCGGCCAGCGGCGCGGGCCAGAGCCTGGAGGCGGCCGGCCGCAGCCAGCAGGAGGCCGTGCTGAATCTCGCCGTCGGCCTGGGGTGGGGAATCGCCGTCGTGCCTGTCGCGACGATCCTGCTGTTCTGGCTCGTACCCCGCCTCCGGTTCACGCGGCGGGCGGCCACGACACGGCGGCTGGTTCGCGCAGGCATCACCGTGGACCTGTTCGCGCTGCGGGCCCTGACGAATCAGAAGCTGTCGGTGTTTGCGGCGGTCGACGCCGACCCCGTGTCCGCGTGGCGCCGGGGCGACCCCGAGGTGATGCGCTCACTCGCCGCACTGGAGCTCAAGGCCTCGGGGGTGCGCATCCGCTGAGGCACCATCCGTGCCCGGGACCGCGTGGTGCTGGCGGCTGCCGCCGGTGCGGGCGAGGATGGTCCCATGGTCGCAAGTCTCACGGATGTCGCTCGGGAACTGTACGGGCTCCGGCCCCAGGACTTCACGGCCGCGCGCAATGCCAGGGCACAGGAGCTGAAATCTTCGGATGCCGCTCTCGCCAAGCAGGTCGCGGTCATGAAGAAACCCTCTCCTGCGGCCTGGGTGGTCAACCTCCTCGCCCGGGAGAACATCGACGACCTCGCTGCGCTCCTCGACCTCGGCGAGCAGATGCGCACAGCGCAGGAGCATCTCGAGCGGGACGCGCTCAGGCGGCTCGGCGGCGAGCGCCGAGTCGCCATCGCCGCCCTCGCCGCTGCGGGCACGGACCTCGCCACCGGCCTCGGTCACCCGCCCACGGCGAGCGTGGTCGACGAGGTCGAGCAGACCCTTCAGGCCGCGACGACCGATTCGGCGGCCGCCGCGGCGATCGCGAGCGGACTGCTGGTCAAGCCGTTGCGGGCGGTCGGTTATGAGCCCGTCGACCTGGACGGTGCCGTGGCCGTGTCTGATCCGGAGTCGTGGCCGGCGCCTCGGGGCCGTTCCCGCGGCGCGGCAGTGCCGGATCCGGTTCAACTCGCCGATGTCCGCCGCCGGAAGGAGGCCAGGCGGGAAGCGGAACGTCTGGAGCGCGATGCGGACGTCGCCGAGGCGGAAGTCGACGCCCTTGACCGTCGCGCCCACCGGCTCACGCTTCGCCGGACCAGCCTCGAGGCCGAGATGGCGGAGCTTCGGGAACAGCTGGATACGGCCTCCGCGGCGCTCGCCTCCGTCGTCGCCGACGAGAGCGCCCTGGCGGACGCCCGCGCCCAGGCGCACACCGCTGTGGAGGACTCCAGAACCCGCGCCCGCGACGCACGCGGGGTCGCCGACTCCCTCGAGGAGGGCGACTGATCCGGCCGGCGGCGCCGCTGACCCTCGCGGCACGCCGTCGTCCCGCCGTCCCGGATGTCCTCGTCTGCTGGCAGCGAACGGCGCCCACAGTCCCATCCGACGGACGTACGCTCTGGTGCCATGAACGATATCCCGGCGATGGATGACGACGGGCTGCTCGACGCCTACTCGAGAACCGTCGCGGCCGTGGCCACGCGGGTGCTGCCCAGCGTGGCCAGTGTCTCGGTGCGCAGTTCCCAGGGAGCGGGAGCGGGCAGCGCGAGTGTCATCACCGACGATGGATTCCTCCTCACCAGCGCCCATGTCGTCGCCGGCGCCGACACCGCTGACGTCGGGTTCGCCGACGGCACCGGCAGCCGGGTCGACGTCGTCGGCCGCGACACCCTCTCCGATCTGGCCGTGCTGCACGCGCGCGATGCCACCCCGCCGCCGGTGCGGTTCGGCGACGCCGCACGGTTGCGCGTCGGCCAGGTGGTGGTGGCCCTGGGCAATCCGCTGGGTCTGGCCGGCAGCGTCACCGCCGGGATTGTCTCGGCGCTCGGCCGGTCGCTCCCCACCCGGTCCGGGCGGGTCATCGACGAGGTGATCCAGACCGATGCCGCCCTCAACCCGGGCAACAGCGGCGGGGTGCTGGCCGACAGCACCGGGCGCATGGTCGGGGTCAACACCGCGGTGGCGGGCATCGGGGTGGGGCTGGCGGTGCCGATCAATGTGAGCACCCGGGCGATCATCACAGCGCTGATGACCACCGGGCGGATGCGCCGGGCCTGGCTGGGCATCGCCGGCGCCCAGGTGCCGCTGCCACCGACCTTGGCGGCCCGGATCGGCTCACCGACCGGCCTACGGGTGGCGGCGGTGTCCCCGGGCAGCCCGGCGGCCGAGGCGGGGCTGCACCGCGGCGACATCGTGGTCGAACTGGCCGGACAACCCGTGGTCACGGCCACGGCAGTGCAGCAGCTGATGGTCGAGGCCGCGATCGACACACCCATCGAGATCACGGTCTGGCGCAATGGCGCCCTGGTCGACGCGATCACCGTGCCGCGGGAACTCCAGGAGTCCTGACCCGGCCCAGCACTGCCGGTCGATCAGGCCGCGGCGAACCGCTTTGCCGAGCGGGCCCTGGCCTTGTCCGCCTCCACCTCGCGGTTCTTGGGCGGAGCGGTCGTGACCAGGTCCTCCAGCAGGTGCCGCGAGATGTGGGCGATCTCCTCGACCGCACGGTTGAAGGCCGCCTCGTTGGCCTTCGACGGCTTGGTCGACCCGCTGATCTTCCGCACGAACTGCAGCGACGCCGCATACACCTCGTCGTCGGTGGCGGCAGGTTCAAAATTGTGAAGCTGATGAATGTTCCGACACATACTTCGAGGGTACCCAGCCGGGCCCGGCCGCGGAAGTGCGAGAAAGTGTTGCGCGAAGAGCGGATTGCCCGCTACGGTGATGCCTACGCCATACGACGAAAGGAGCCCCGCGTGATTACTCAGAAGATTGCATTCGCATTCCGTACCGCCGCCGGCTTCGTCGGCGTCTTCACCGCCTGATCGGCCAGTAGGTAACCCACCGGTCCAGACGGTGGTGACGCTCTCGAAGCCCGACCAGGCAGCATCCGCATTCGGTGCATCCCGTACCCTCTGCATCCGTCTGCCCGGGTCACTCACCCCGTGAGCGGCGCGCACTCCGCGCGTCGCCCTCGTGCCGCCGTGCGCGGCCACCCTTCATTCGGCGAGCCCGAACGCTCTTCCAGGGCGCCCGGATTCGCGAACCGTCCTCTTTAAGGAACGCATCATCATGAATACGCAACTGGCGCCCGTTCCGGGCCGCCACGATCACCCACCCCAACCCGTTCGCTCGCCCGAGACGCACCCGGTGCGCCGCGTCGGCCTGATCGATCGCGCTGCCATGCACCTCGGTGTCGCGCTGATCCGCTGGGGTCGCCGGCCCGTCAGGGCTCGTCGCCGGGAACGTCCCGCTCTCGCTCCCGAGTCGATCTCGGCCCGCCGGGAATTGGACCGGGTTCGAGACGAGCATCTGGTCCTGAAGCTGACCCAGTTCCGGTGACCGGTGCCCCCACGTGGCATCCCGACCGCGTGACGCGGGTGCCGCGCCGGTGTGCGGGTGGCGCGCCACCCGCACACCGGCGCCTGACCCGCCTCACCCGTCAAGCCGGCGACGGAGGCGCTCAGCCGCGCGGTGCCGCGTCCAGTCCGGCCCGCCACTGGGCGAGCAGGCGCGCGACGCTGCGGCTGTGCGCCCACGGCACCTCGGGCGCCTCGGTCCGCCCGTCCAGCAGGGCCAGCGACACGGCATCGGCTTCTGCCGCGAACGGGTCCACCGTCGGCACCTCCACCAGTCGGTCACGGCCATCCGCCCGCACGAGGAACGACGCGGCCGAGTCGCTGCGGCTGCCGAACACATCGGCCAGCTCGATGACCCCGGCGCTCCCGCTGAGCCTCGCCGACCGCGGCAGCTCGGCGACGATGGAGCACTCCGCCTCCGCGGAGAATCCCGCCGCGGCGATGGTCGCGCTGGCGTGCTCGTCCACGCCGGTGTCGCCGACTTCGCCCGTGACGCCGGTGACCGTCAGCTCTGCCGGGTCCACGCCGGCGGCAGCGGCAAGTGCCACCGCGAGCGATACGGGGTAGCCGCCCACGTCGAGGATCGCGCCGCCGGCCAGCTCCGGATCGAACAGGCGTCCCGATCGCTGCCCCGCCGCGAAACCGAACGAGGCGACCAGCTGCAACGAAGTGCCCACCTCCCGGTTGGCGACGGCGGCGTCCAGGGCCCGGGCGAACGGTCCGAACCGGTGCTTGTACGCCTCCACGAACGGCAGAGCGGAGGCCGCGGCCTGGTCCAGGACCCGTTCGACCTCCGCCACGGTCGGCGCCACCGGCTTCTCGCACAGCACCGCCTTGCCGGCTCGCAGCGCCGCCACGGCGAGGTCCGCGTGGGTCGTGTTCACCGTGGAGATGTACACGGCGTCGATGTCGTCCCGGGAGAGGAGCTCCTCGTAGGTACCGGTGACGGGCGCCCCGTACGTGGCCGCGAAGGCGGCCGCCCGCTCGGGATTGGTGCTACCGACAGCGTGCAGAGTGCCGTGAGCCGAGCCGGGCAGAGCCCGGGCGAACCAGCCGCCGATATCGCCAGGTCCTAGGATTGCCCACCGCGTAGTCTTCATTCCTCGAAGGTACCAACCTTCCGCGACGAACTTTCCCCGGTGAGGGAGCTGAAACTGGTGCGGCGGTGCGGGGTGCCCCTGGAGGGACTCGAACCCCCAACCCTTTCCTTAGGACGGAACTGCTCTTCCATTGAGCTACAGAGGCTGACCGGGAAAGTTTAGCCGTTATCCGCGCCGGTTGAGCGCAGGTACGCCGCGCTGCCCCCGTTCGGAGGCGGGCACGCCGCGACAGGAACTAGGTCGGCGGGTAGAGGTAGACCGGAACCTCGCTGACCGGCACGGTACGCGTGTGATACGCGTGCGAGCCGTTCCAGTTGTATTCCTCGAGCACAACGGTGCCGTCCCCCGGCACCGACTGCACATAGGCGACGTGGTTGTAGGTGAACCAGGCCACGGCGCCCACGACGGGCGCCTTGCTGCTGGCCCAACCCTTGTTCGCCCAGGCGTTGGCCCAGGCGGATGCGTTGCCGCCGCCGGGAGTCATCGTCGACCAGGTCCACTTGAACGGGCCGGTGGCGCCGGCGTCGCGGTTGAGCCGCCAGGCCACGAAGTCCACGCACTCGCGGTAGTAGTAGCCGAGCGGGGAGAACCCGCCGCCCTGGGATTCGGTGGCGGCGTCCCGCCAGGGGTAGTCGTCACCCTCGGCCCGGATGCCGACCACGGCGTATTCGGCCGCGGAGCTGCGGGTCTCTTCGGCAACCTGCTGCTGCTCGAGGTCCGCCGCGATGTTCGCCTCGATCTCGTCGAGTTCGGCCTGGCTCGTGGCGGTGAAGCTGTCGGCCGAAATAGTCACGGCGGCAGCGGCGGCGCCCACGGTGACGGCCTGGGTGTCCCCGGAGGCCTTGGCGCTGAGAGCGGCCGAGCCACCCTGCGGCGTGAACGCGTAGGCGGGCAGCGCGGCAGTGAGGAAGATGGCCGGGATCGCCAGCAGGGTCACCATCTTCGCGAACTGCTTGCGGCGCTTGACGGGCCGCCGGGCGGGACCGGTGCGGGCGCCGGCGGGTGCCGTAGACGGTGCGGATGGCGTGGAGAACGGCCGGAACCGGGCCGGGCGGACCGCACGCGGCGGAACGGTGTCGTCCTTTGCTGACGACTCGTCGGCGGACGTGCTCGCGCTGCCGACGATGACGGCGAGGTCCGGGGACACCGACCGGATCGAAACCGGCGGTACGGGAACCGCGGTGACGACCATCGCCTCGGCGGAAACGACAGCGGACCCGGCGGTGACGTCGACGGACTCAGCGGAAACCACAACCGACTCGGCGGAAACGATGACGGCCTCGGCGGGCACGGCAACGGCCTCGGATGAAACGACGATGGCGGAGGTGCCGGATGCCTCAGCGGCTGCCCGCTGGGCCCGGGCCTCGCGGCGCGAAGGTAACGCGCCGACGCCCTCAGGCGAGCCGGCGGGGCCGGAATGAGTCACAGATAAACCTCTAAACAGCCACTACCGGAAGGGGGACTTTTCAACTGTAGGCGATGCGTGGGTCGGCTGTCACGTTGAGCGTTACGTTTTCGTGACAATGGCACTACAAAGGGGTGCACATCCACAACGTCGAGCCGAGCGGTGAGACTACGCGGCGGCCGGTGCCAGGAACTCGTCCCACTGCGGCAACGGTCGTTCCACGCCACTGACCACCCAGGTGGTGCCCTGCGGCATCCGGGGGTCGAAGCGCAGGTCCCAGCCCATTTCCGCGGGTGTGCGGTCGCTCTTGAGATTGTTGCAGCGCAGGCAGCAGGCCACGAGGTTGTCCCAGGTGTCGCGGCCGCCGCGTGACCGCGGCTGCACGTGGTCGATGGTGCTGGCGTTTTTGCCGCAGTAGCCGCAGCGGTGGTCGTCGCGCCGCAGCACTCCGCGCCTGCTGACCGGCACGGCCCGCGACCGCGGCAGGCGCACGTACCGGGTGAGCAGGATGACACTGGGCCGCTCCCACGATTCCGTCGCCGCCCAGACCGGGTGCCCCTGGTCCGCCTGAATGATTGTTGCCTTCTGGTTCATGACGAGCACGAGTGCCCGCTTGAACGACACGACCGCGAGAGGTTCATATCCCGCGTTGAGGACCAGTGTGCGCATGCGCTCCCTTTCGAAAAAGGCTGGACGGCTTCCAGCCATTCGAACTGCTGTCTGGCGTCGACGGGGAGGAGATGCGGGCAAACAAAAAGGGCGTCGTCATCATGACAACGCCCCATGGGCTTCGGTGTGCTCGGGGCACACGACACCCAGACAGATTTGACTGCTGTGCCGCAGCGCGAAGTGTCCGCGCACATCCATGGTGTGGATCGTGCGTAGCTTGCGCATTGGCTCTCCCAAAATCCCGCAGAACATCAGGGCATCAGGTTAACCCACAAATGGTGCGCTACGAAAACGTGTCGCACCATTTGTGCTATGCGTTACCCAGTGTTTACCCGGGCGGTCTCAGGAGCTGCCCGATCGAACGGCTCAGATGCCCAATCGCACGATGTAGTAGTCAGCCGTCCAGATCGGCTGCACCCGAACCGCCGCCCCTTCGTACGGTGCATGCAGGATGTTGCCGTTGCCGGCGTAGAACCCGTCGTGGCCGTCCATGATCACCAGGTCGCCCGGCTGGGCATCCACCAGGTCGATCCGGGTGCCGGCCGCGCCCTGCCCGGTGGAGGAGTGCGGCAGGGAGATGCCGAACTGCGCGTACACGTACATCACGAAGCCGGAGCAGTCGAACCCGGCCGGGGTGGCGCCCCCGTAAACGTAGGGAACGCCCTGATATTGCAACGCAACGCTGTACACGGACGAGAGGCTGAAGCTCGGGTACGCCGAGCTGGCCAGGTAGTCGGCCGCCGACGGGCCGGTGAACGACTCCGCATAGGTGGTCATGGACGTCGCCGCGGCCGCGCGCGCGGCCTCGGCGGCTTCGGCGGCTTCGGCAGCTTCGGCAGCTTCGGCGGCGTCGATGTCGGCCTGCGGCGTGGCCGCGAAGGCGTCCTGGGCGACCGAGACCGAAGCGGCACCGTCATCGACGGCCACCCCCTGGGCCCCGGCCTGGGTCAGCTCGGTGGCATCCGTGGCCGCGAAGGTACCCGCGGGGTCCGCCGGGGCGAACGCGTAGGCCGGCAGCGCCATGGTGGCGACGAGGCCGGTGGCCAGGGTCATCATCACGACCGGACCCACGGTGCTGCGGAGTCTGGATCGCCTGACGGGCGCCCCCGGCCTCATGACGATGCGCGGCCCCACCTCGGATTGTGTCGCGCGCATCGGATCGGCGGGAGCGGGGCGTATGGCCATAGCAGTGGCACGTCGACCGCGGCGGGACAGTCTTCTTCTTAACAGAGTCAATTCGGACCTCCGGCGCCTCGACAACACTAGGGAGTTGCCCCGTCCAGGTGCGAGTGAACGCGTGAATTTCCGCAGCAAGCGACGGGAAGGGTAGAGACGTCTTGCGCGGGCCCGACGATCGGTCTGTGATCTGTGGGCAGGTCGAGGCTACGTGACCGAATCCGATTTGTCACCCAAAATGGACGATTTCTAACGAATTGGTAACAGGGTGGTGAATTTCGCCGGAAATCCGGTCCGGCTAGGAGCCGGTGACGGGGCTGGTCACGAAGATGTGACCGGCGACCTCGTTGGGTAGCTCCAGGCCGGCGCCGAAGCCCTCCACCTGCACCAGAACGTAGGAGCCCACAGCGGAGAACACACCGGTGTTGCCCGGCAGAACACCGGACTGCTTGAGCTGAGCGAGGAGAACCGGGTCGAACTGCACGGGCTCCCCCAGCCGACGGATGACGGCGGTCACGGGGGCCTCCGACGCCGCGACGACGTCGAGCAGGTTGGTGACGCCCGCCATGAACGCCACGGCCGGGGAGTCGCCCAGCTCGTCGAGGCCGGGAATGGGGTTACCGTACGGGGATTCGGTGGGGTGACCGAGGATTTCGAGGATCTTGCGCTCGACCTGTTCGCTCATCACGTGCTCCCAGCGGCAAGCTTCGTCGTGGACGAACTCCCACTCCAGACCGATGACGTCGCTGAGCAGGCGTTCCGCGAGGCGGTGCTTGCGCATCACATGCACGGCCTTGGTGCGGCCGGTGAGAGTGAGCTCGAGGTGCCGGTCGCCGGAGACGACGACGAGACCATCGCGCTCCATCCGGGCGACGGTCTGGGACACTGTCGGTCCGGAGTGACCCAACCGCTCGGAGATGCGGGCTCGGAGGGGAACGATGTTCTCCTCCTCGAGGTCGAGGATGGTGCGGAGATACATTTCGGTCGTGTCGATAAGGTCAGTCATCCGCAGCCTCCCGCTCGGCCATATGTGCAACGCCACAACACTACCCGTGCGGGGCGGGCAACTAGAATCCTGTTATGCCGGACCTACAGATCCCCACAGAATTGCTGCCCGCCGATGGACGTTTTGGCTGCGGCCCGTCCAAGATCCGTCAGGAGCAGCTGGACTACCTGTCCGGCGCCGGCGCGAGCATCCTGGGCACCTCCCACCGCCAGGCACCGGTGAAGAACCTGGTCGGGCGCGTCCGCACCGGCCTCACCGACCTGTTCCGCGCCCCGGAAGGGTACGAGCTCATCATGGGCAACGGCGGCTCGACCGCGTTCTGGGACGCCGCCGCGTTCTCGCTCATCGAGACCCGTGCCCAGAACCTCGTGTTCGGTGAGTTCGGTGGCAAGTTCGCCGCCGCCGCCGCCGCGCCGTTCCTCACGGCTCCCGACGTCATCAAGGCCGCCCCCGGCTCGCGCGCCACCGCCGTACCCACCGAGGGCATCGACGTGTATGCCTGGCCGCAGAACGAAACGTCCACCGGCGTGATGGCTCCGGTCACCCGGGTGCACGGAGACGCCGGTGCCCTGACCGTCATCGACGCCACCAGCGCCGCCGCCGGCATCGACTTCGAGGCCGACCAGGCTGATGTCTACTACTTCGCTCCGCAGAAGAACCTCGCCTCTGACGGCGGCATCTGGCTGGCTCTGTTTTCCCCCGCGGCCATTGAGCGCGTCGAACGCATCGCCGCCAGCGGGCGGTACATCCCCGAATTCCTCAGCCTCAAGAACGCCATCGACAACTCCCGTCTCCAGCAGACGCTCAACACGCCCGCCGTGTCGACGCTTCTGCTGATGGAGAACCAGCTCGACTGGATCAACGGCAACGGCGGCTTGGCCTGGGCGTCGGCACGCACCGCTGAGTCCTCCTCGGTGCTCTACGACTGGGCCGCGACCGTGGACTACGCGACGCCGTTCGTGACCGACCCGAGCCACCGCTCACAGGTCGTCGCCACGATCGACTTCGACGACGCGATCGATGCCGCGGCCATTGCCAAAATCCTGCGTGCCAACGGCATCGTCGACACCGAGCCGTACCGCAAGCTCGGTCGCAACCAGTTGCGTGTCGCCACCTTCACGGCCATCGACCCGGCGGACGTGCGCAAGCTCGTCTCGTCGATCGAATACGTAGTGGCCAACCTGGGTTAGTCGCCCATGCGTTTCTGGCTCAGAGACAGCGAACGGCGGCCCGACCCGCTGCCCGCCCGCGCGAATGCGCGGAAAGCGGTGGCAGCGGGTTCGGTCGGCTGGCTAGTGCTGCTGGTGCTGGCCGTCGTCTTCCGAGCTGAACTGAACGACGCCGGCCTGGGCTGGTGGCTGTGGTGCGCCGTCATCGGTCTGGGCCTCGGCCTCTGCGGACTCGGCTTCGTGCTGTTCAGACGCCGCTAGCGCCTCGTCCACGTCGATCCCGTCGAGAACGTCGACGCCGTTGTCGACGGCGTCGTCGGACTCTGCGCTCTCGTCGTCGTCACTGTCGTCGTCATCATCGTGATCGTCGTCGTCGTCGCTGTCGTCATCGTCGTCGTCGTCGTCGCTGTCGTCGTCGTCGGACTCGGCGAGCCCGGCGGCAGCCAGCTCCTCGGCGACCTTGGAGTCAGCGAGCCGGTCGCTCCACGGCACCCATTCCGGAGCGAGCAGGGCATCGTCGCCGGGCATGAGTTCGGTTTCCAGCACCTGCGGCTCGGAGTCGCCGTCGATGCGGGACAGGCTGACCGTCCAGCGCCAGCCCGGGTAACCGGTCATCAGGCAGTCGAAGAGCAGCGACAGCACGTGCTCGCCCTCGACGATGTAACCGAGAGGTTCACCGACCGTGTCGGCCGGGGTGATCAGTTCGAGAGCGGACCTGGCCTGGTCGACGGCGGCCACGAGCACCTCATCGGCCTCGAAGACCTCGTCGTCGGCAACCTCGTCGGCGTCCTCGGCGGGACCGTCCCCTGTCGCATCCGCCCGGCCGTCGTCGACGACCGTGGTCTCGTCGGCCGTGGGTTCGTCGACGGGAGCCTCAGCCGCCGGGGTGTCGGTCGGAACGACCGGCGGGGCCTGGGGCGGGGTGGGGTCGAAAGGATTAAGCATCCAGTTCCTCGGCGACCTTGCGCAGCACGGCCGCGATCTTCTTGCTGTGCGCGGAGTCGGGGTACCGACCGCGGCGGAGGCTCGAGCCGATACCGTCGAGCAACTTCACCAGGTCCTCGACGATGATGGCCATGTCGTCGGCCGGCTTGCGGCTGAGCTTGGCCAGGCTCGGCGGAGCCTCGATCACGCGCACGGACAGCGCCTGAGCGCCGCGCTTGCCGTCGGCGATGCCGAACTCGAGCTTCATCCCGGCCTTCACGGTCACTCCGGCGGGCACTGCGGAAGCGTGCAGGAAGACCTCGTGGCCTTCATCGGACGTGATGAAGCCAAAGCCCTTCTCCTCGTCGTAGAACTTGACTTTGCCGGTGGGCATCTGAACCTCGCTGTGATTTTGAGGCGCGCAGAATACGCGCCGCTTCACTCAGCATATTCCGTTGTAGCTGACTATGCCCCGTATCCTTAGGTCTGTGACCACTCAAACTCCCCACGACCCCGGCCGGCTCGAGAAGATTCTGGCCTACATGGTTGCGGGTGTGGTCGGGCTGTCCATCCTGGCCTTCCTCGCCGTGATTCTCGGTACCGCAGCAGGCGCCGGCGACAACGACGGGTTCAGCACGGGCGTCTGGCCCGCCGTGCTCACTCTGCCCCTCTTCGGTCTTCCCCTCGGCTTCCTGTTGATCATCGCCCTGATGGTCGTCAGCGGAGTCCGCCGTGCTCGCGAGGCTCGACAGAAACTGGAGTAACCGACATGCTGACGCTCGCCTCACGCCTCCGCGCACTGAACGACGCAGCACTGCGCCGCACTATCGTGCTCCGATCGATTCCCCCGCACGGCATCCACGACTTCTTCGACCTCGCCGAAGCGCTCCTCGAGCCCGCAGCCATCCAGTCGACGCTCGCGCACCTGGACCGCAGCACCCTCGCCGTTCTGGCCGTGGCGGGCGAACTGGGCACCGCCCCGATGGGCGACCTTGTCGAGCGACTGGCCGACCTCGGGCACGACACCCTGAACGCCGCCGACATCTCCGCTCGCGTCGACCGCCTCGACGAGCTGATGCTCCTGGTGCGCACCGACGACACCGTGCGGCCGTATGCCGCCGTCGCCGAACGCCTTCGGTCCTGGCCGGAGGAGGGTCTGTCCAGCGCCGCCGAGCTGGCCGGGGTGCCCGCCCCCACCCCACTGGCCCCGCTCTCGGCCACCGACAGCCGTTTCACCGAGCGACTGGCCGCCGAGCGTGCCTTCACCGCCGTCTCCTCGATCGCCGAACTCCTCACCGAACTCAGCCAGGAGCCGGCCCGCGAACTCAGTCGGGGCGGCCTCGGCCTGCCGGACACCAAACGTCTTTCCGTCGCCATGCGGGTCGACCTGGACGCCGTTGCCCCGCTCGTGGGCATCGCCGCCCGCGCCGAACTGGTCACCCTGGGCTCCGGTTACTGGTCGGAGTCCGCCGAGGGAGTGGCCTGGCTGCTCGAGAACGCACCGGCCCGCTGGGGCGTGCTGGCCGCATCCTGGCTGGCTGCCCTGCCCGCCGATGTCCGCCAGATCGTCGCCGAGCGGCCCGGCGTGGCCTGGGGCGATGCCCTGCACCGTTTTGTGGCCTGGCTGTACCCGGCCGGCGGCACCTGGATGGATGACCGCATCGCCGACTTCGCCCACGAGGGCGAGCTGATCGGCATCACCGCACGCCAGTCCACCAGCCCGGCCGGCGCCTCGGTGCTCCGCGGCGACATCGACGCCGCCATCGCCACCATCGCCGCGTCGCTGCCCGCCGAGGTGGGTACCGTCTACCTGCAGCACGACCTCTCGATCGTGGCGCCCGGCCCGTTGTCGGCCTCGATCGACGCCCGGTTGCGCACCTTCGCGGATGTCGAGAGCCGCGAGCTGGCGTCCAGCTACCGGTTGAGCGGTGCGTCGGTCAACCGCGCCCTCGCGACCGGCGACGACGCAGACTCCATCCTGCACTACCTGGCCACGATCTCGCTCACCGGTGTCCCGCAGCCGGTGGATTACCTCATCCGTGACGCCGCCAGCCGGTACGGCACGGTGCGGGTGGGCCGCATCGACCCGGAGAACCCGGCCGGGCCCAGCTACATCGCGTCCGAGGACACCGCGGTGCTCGGCGCCATCGCCGTCGACCAGACGTTCACGGCGCTCGCGCTGACAACGGTCTCCCCCAGCCGCCTCACCAGCCCCCATCCCGCCGACACTGTGTTCTGGGCGCTCACCGATGCCCGGTACCCCGTCGCCGCCGAGAACGCGGCCGGTGAGGTGGTGCATCCGCGCCGGCATCCCGTCATCCGGTCGAGCCGGGTGGAGATACCGGACCCCACGGTCGCGCTCGTCGAGGAGTTGCGTGCCACCGACGGCGGCGAGGCGAAGGCCGCGCACGCCTGGCTGGCCCGGCAATTGGATTCCGCCATCAAGCACCGGCAGACGGTGCTGGTGAGCGTGCAGATGCCCGACGGCGACGTGGTGGACTACCTCCTCGAACCGGCCAGCGTCGGCGGCGGCCGGTTCCGCGCCCGGGACCGTCGGGCCGATATCGAGCGCACCCTGCCCCTCTCCAGCGTCGTCAGCATCGTCCCCGCTCCCTGACCCGGCGGCGGGGCCGGTCGGGCGCACCCCCGTACGCGGGTAGGCACGGTCTCAGCCCACGGGCGTAGCATTGTTGCTTATGTCCGATGGCCCGCTGATCGTCCAAAGTGACCGCACGGTTCTGCTCGAAGTCGCGCACCCTCTGGCCGAGGATGCCCGGCACGACCTGGCCGTGTTCGCCGAACTGGAACGCGCGCCGGAACACATCCACACCTACCGCATCACCCGGCTCGGCCTCTGGAACGCCCGCGCCGCCGGGCATGACGCGGCCAACATGCTGGCCATGCTCGAGAAATACTCCAAGTTCGCGATTCCACAGACCGTCACGGTCGACCTCGAAGAGACCGTGGGCCGCTACGGCCGCCTGGTCATCGACCGGGACCCCGAAGGCCAGCTGGTGCTGCGCAGTCTTGACGCGCCGGTGCTCACCGAGGTGGCCGGTGCGCGGCGCATCGCCCCGCTGCTGATCGGCCAGCCCACCCCGGACTCGTTCCTGGTGGCACCGTGGGCGCGCGGGCAGCTCAAGCAGGAGCTGGTGAAGCTCGGCTGGCCCGCCGAGGACCTCGCCGGTTATACCCCGGGCACCCCGCACGACATCGCGCTGCTGGAAGACGGTTGGGCGCTGCGTGACTACCAGCACAAGGCCGTGGCGAACTTCTTCGAGGCGGGCTCCGGCGTCGTGGTGCTGCCCTGCGGCGCCGGCAAAACCCTCGTGGGCGCCGGCGCGATGGCCACCGCCAAGACCAACACCCTGATCCTGGTCACCAATACCGTCTCGGCCCGGCAGTGGCGCGACGAGTTGCAGAAGCGCACCACCCTCACGGCGGAGGAGATCGGCGAGTACTCCGGCCAGGTCAAGGAGGTCAAGCCCGTCACCATCGCGACCTACCAAATCCTCACCGCCAAGCGGAAGGGCGAGTACGCGCACCTCGAGCTGCTCGACGCCATGGACTGGGGCCTGGTGATCTACGACGAGGTGCATCTGCTGCCCGCCCCGGTGTTCAAGCTCACTGCCGAGTTGCAGGCCCGGCGCCGGCTCGGCCTGACCGCCACCCTGGTCCGCGAGGACGGCCGCGAGGGCGACGTCTTCAGCCTGATCGGGCCCAAGCGGTTCGACGCCCCGTGGAAGGAGATCGAGGCCCAGGGCTTCATCTCCCCCGCCGCTTGCTTCGAGGTCCGCATCGACCTGCCCCACAGCGAGCGGCTCCGCTACGCCGCCGCGCCGGACGACGAGCGCTACCGGATGGCCGCCACCGCGCCGGCGAAGCTGGACATCGTCAAGGAGCTGGTGGCGATGCACCCCGGCGAACGCATCCTCGTGATCGGCCAGTACCTCGACCAGATCGACGAGCTCGCCGAGGCCCTGCAGGCGCCCAAGCTCACCGGGGCCACGCCGGTGGATGAACGAGAACGGCTGTACCAGGCGTTCCGGGTGGGCGAGGAGAACCTGCTCGTGGTGTCGAAGGTGGCCAACTTCTCGATCGACCTGCCCGAGGCCTCCGTCGCCATCCAGGTATCCGGATCCTACGGGTCCCGGCAGGAGGAGGCCCAACGCCTCGGTCGGCTGCTGCGCCCGAAGGAGTCCGGCCTCACCGCCAGCTTCTACACCCTCGTCGCTCGCGACACCGTCGATCAAGACTTCGCCCAGAACCGCCAACGCTTCCTGGCCGAGCAGGGCTACTCGTACACGATCCTCGATGCGCACTCCCTCACCCGTCCCACCGTGGCCGCGAACTGAGAGAAAAGCCCGAGAATGCGCCCGCGAGTTTCAGGGGCTCAACTCACAGTTCGCGGGCGCGAAGGTAGCGCAGCAACAGGGTGTCGCCGGCCGGGAGGGCGTGGGCCAGGCGCATCCGGCGCGGCGATGCGTCCGGCGCGCCGGCGATGCGCGCTGCCCGGCCGGATTCCAGCAGCGGGGCCAGGGTGAGGCAGAGCTCGTCCACGGCATCCGCGGCCAGCAGTGAGCCGAACAGGCTCGGGCCGCCCTCACAGAGGACCTGCGGGTAGCCCCGCGCGGTGAGGGTGCGCACCATCAACGCGTGGTCGACGGATGCCTCCCCGCAGACCCACACGTCGGCCACGGCGGCGAGCGCCGCCCGGCGCTGGGCGGGGGCCTGGGCGTGGGTGATCACGATCGGCCGGGTGGCGGCGGCGGTGAACACCGGGTGCGCCGGGTCCAGGTCGAGCCGGCCGGACACCAGCGCCACCGGCGGGTGCTCCGGCAGCGCGTGGGCAACTCGCCAGGCCACCGCCTCGTCGGTGAACCGGATGCCGCCGTAGCCCTCGGCGCGCACGGTGCCCGCACCGACGAGGATCACGTCGGTGAGCATCCGCACGGTGTCGAAAACCAACCTGTCGGCGTCGTCGCCGAGCCCGCCGCTCAGGCCGTCGTGGGTGGCGGCGCCGTCCAGGCTGCTGATGAAGTTCACCCGCAGGTGCGGGGCGGACCTGTCGTGCACCGTGTAGCGGGCCAGCACGTCGCCGGGATCGATGGCACTCATCAGGTGAGGTTGTGGCGCAGGTACGCCGGTTCGCGCCAGCCGAGAATGGCTTCGGTCATCCGCACGGCGTCCACCGCGGCCGACACGTTGTGCACCCGCACGATGCGGGCGCCTTGCATGATGCAGTAGACGACGGCGGCGAGGGTGCCCTCCACCCGCTGGTCGCGGCCCCGGTCGAGGGTCTCGCCGATGAAGTCCTTGTTCGAGACCGCCACCAGCGTGGGCAGGCCGAGCGTGGTGATCTCCGCCAACCGGCGGGTCAGCTCGAGGGAGTGCCGGGTGTTCTTGTTCAGGTCGTGCCCGGGATCGATCACCAGCCGGTCGGCCGGCATCCCGTGGTCCAGGGCGCGCTGCACCCTGGCCTGCAGGAAGCCGGACACCTCGGCGGCGACGTCGGTGTACTGCGGCGCCGGGTACGGCGTGCGAGGCCGGGCCAGGCTGTGCGTGATCACCAGCGTGGCGTCGCTGTCCGCGACGACCTCGGCCATCCGCGGGTCGTGCACACCGGTGGTGTCGTTGATCACGTGCGCGCCGGCGTTGATGCTGGCCCTGGCCACGTCGGGGTCGAAGGTGTCGACGGAGATCACGACGCCGGTGCCCCGCAGGGCGGCGACGACGGGTACCACGCGGTTGATCTCCTCCGCGACCGGAACCGCGGGACCCGGGGCGAACTTGGCCCCGCCGATGTCGACCCAGTCGGCGCCGTCGTCGATGGCCCGATGTGCCGCCGCCACGGCCTGATCGAGCGCGAAGGTGGCGCCCTGATCGTAGAAGGAGTCCGGCGTGCGGTTGATCACCGCCATCACAGCCACCTCCCGCGCGAAGTCGAAGTCCCGCCCGTTCATGCGGCGCCGGGGCACGTCGAGCCGCGGCCGGATGACCCCGGTCGGGTCGGGCGAGTTGACCATCTGACTCCTTGTGGTGCTGGGCCGCGGTGCGACGGCGACGGGTGGGCGTTCAGGCGGCGCCCGGTGACGGATCGAGCAGGTCTTCCCAGGCTATGCTCTCATCCGCCAGTCGGCGCTGGTCTGCCCTGACGCACCGCGGAAGACGACCTCGACACGGCGAGAGCACTGTCACCGGATCATCCGCGCACATACCGCCCACTCACAGGAAAGCACCAGCTAACGCGCAGATACTAGGGGCATGACTGACGGCCCCCGCATCCTTATCGTTGACGACGAACCCAACATCCGGGATCTCCTCACCACCAGCCTCCGCTTCGCCGGGTTCGCCGTGCGCGCCGTGGGAAACGGTGCCCAGGCGATTTCCGCCGTGCTTGAGGAAGAGCCCGATCTCATCATCCTCGACGTGATGCTGCCCGACATGAACGGCTTCGGCGTCACCAAACGCCTCCGTTCGGCCGGCTACACCGCGCCGATCCTCTTCCTCACGGCCAAGGACGACACCGAAGACAAGATCACCGGCCTCACCGTCGGCGGTGACGACTACGTCACCAAGCCGTTCAGCCTCGACGAGATCGTGGCGCGGATCAAGGCCATCCTGCGCCGCACCATGCACGCCGACGAAGACGCGGTCATCCGCGCCGGCGAACTCACCATGGACCAGGACACCCACGAGGTCCTCGTCGGCGACCAGCCCATCGAGCTCAGCCCCACCGAGTTCAAGCTGCTGCGCTACCTGATGCTCAACCCGAACCGGGTGCTCTCCAAGGCGCAGATCCTCGACCACGTGTGGGAGTACGACTTCAACGGAGATGCGGGCATCGTGGAGTCCTACATCTCCTACCTGCGCCGCAAGGTGGACATGCACTCCAGCGAGCCGCTGATCCAGACCAAGCGCGGCTTCGGCTACATGCTCAAGGCCGCCAAGGCATAGACCCAGTTTCCCCTCCATAGACTGGAACCATGCATGTGGCCCTGATGGACCGTTGGAGCCGGATTTCGCTCCGCTCCAAGATCACCGGTGTGACCGTGCTGATGCTGACCCTCGGCCTGCTCGTCTCCGGGGTGGGCACCATGGTCATCCTGCGCAACTACGTCGTGCAGCAGGTGGATGCCAGCCTGCAGACCGAGGCGCAGACCACCCTGATGGACTATCGCAACTCGATGGCCAACGGCAGCGCCGCCGGGGTGGATTCCGACTACTTCGTCGCGATCTATGACCAGAACGGTGTTCTGAAGGACCGCACCTGGCGGGACCGCCCGCGCTCCAGCCTGCCCGCGGTGACCATGGCGTTGGACCTGCCCAGCGTGATCGCCATGAACGGCGCCGTGCAGAAGCTGTCCGACGCGGAAGGCTCCACCGAGTTCCACGCGGTGGCGGTGCCGTTCGTGATCAACTCCACCGGCACTTACGGCACCCTGCTGATGGCCGTGTCCCTGCAATCGGCGCAGAACACCGTCAACACGTACCTCAGCATCTTCCTCGGCTTCGGGGTGGGCGTGGTGCTTGTCGGTGCCATGCTCACCCGGCTGCTCGTCACCACGACCTTCGCGCCGCTGCGCGAGGCCGAGCGTACGGCGGCGGCCATCGCCGACGGAGACTTCAGCCAACGGCTGGGCGGAGCCACCCCCAATACCGAGGTCGGCCGGCTCAACCGGTCCCTCAACACCATGCTCAGCCGCATCGACCGGGCCTTCAAGGACCGGGCCCGCACGATCGACCAGATGCGCCGTTTCGTCGGCGACGCGAGCCACGAGCTGCGCACCCCTCTGGTCTCGGTACGCGGCTACGCCGAGCTCTACCGGATGGGCGCACTGCAGACCCCCGAAGACGTGGCCCAGGCCATGGAGCGCATCGAGAAGGAAGCGATCCGCATGGGCGGTCTCGTCGAGGACCTGCTCGAGCTCGCCAGGCTGGATGAGACCAAACCCCTCGTCCTCACCCGTGTGGACCTGCTGCCCCTCGCCCACGACGCCGCGCTGGACGCCATGGCCTCCTCCCCCGGCCGTCAGGTCACGGTACTGACCAGCCACCCCACCGAGTTCGACGCGGAAGCCCCGGCCTCGTCCATCGATTTGGCGCACTCCACCGGCGAGGTCGCACCAGCCCCCCTGACCCCTTCGCCGACCCCTGCCGCCGAGGGGACACCGGCCAAGCCCGCGGCAGCCAAAGCCGCCGCGACCAAGGGTGCGGCCGCCAAGGGCGAAACATCCGGCACCGGCACCATCTCGTTCGCCGGCGCCACCCTCGCCCGCCTCCGCACGCGCAGGCCCAGGCGCACGGATGCGGCCACTCCCGCCGCCGAGACCCCCGAGGTCGTGGAGGCTCCGCCTGAGCTGGATGCGGTGATCATGGCCGAAGAGAACAAGGTGCGCCAGGTCATCACCAACCTGATGGGCAACGCCCTCCGGTTCAGCCCGGCCGACAGCCCGGTCGAACTCGAGGTCTCCGTCGACCGCCGCAACCAGCGGGCCTCCATCTCGATCATCGACCACGGCGAGGGCATCCCGCCCCAGATCCGCGACAAGATCTTCCAGCGCTTCTGGCGGGCCGACACCTCCCGCGCCAGGGAAACCGGCGGCAGCGGCCTGGGCCTGGCGATCGTGGCCTCCATCGTGGCCAGCCACAACGGCTCGATCGAGGTCGTCGAGACCCCGGGCGGCGGAGCCACCTTCCGGGTCTGGTTCCCGCTGGCCGAGTCACCCGCCGCCCCGCAGTCGCTCACGTCGCCGACCCTGGACTGACCGGCGCCGGCGGCAGGGCCCGCTCCTCCCCAGCCCGGTGAGGCGGCGGGTTGTCCCCCGCACCGCCTCGGGGCCGCCGGCGGCTTCCCGCACGCCGTAGCGTCGCCCGCGGGCGTCACCCGACGCCCTATACGAGCGGACGGAGCCTTGTGATGACCCAGTTCCAGGTTGACAGCGATGCATTGATCACCACCACCGGCGCGGCACGCGCCACCATGGCCCGCATCCAGGCCGAGGTGGCGGCGCTACTCGGTCAACTCACCGGGCTGGAGGGTTCCTGGACCGGGCAGGCGTCGGCCCAGTTCCAGGGGGCCGTCGCGGCGTGGCGAACCACGCAGCTGCACGTCGAACAGAGCGCGGATGCACTCAACCAGGCGCTCGGGCAGGCCGGCCAGCAGTACGCCGAGGTGGAGCAGGCCAACGCCCGGCTGTTCGCCCGGTAGCCCGACACCGGATACGACAAAGGCTGGGCGCCTCCCGAAGGAGACGCCCAGCCTGAGGTGGTGCGTTAGTGCAGGGGCTGCGGGACTTAGAAGTCCATGCCACCCGAGGGGTCGCCGGCCGGAGCCGAGTTCTTCTCGGGCTTGTCGGCGACAACGGCCTCGGTGGTGAGGAACAGTCCGGCGATCGACGATGCGTTCAGCAGCGCGGAGCGGGTGACCTTCACCGGGTCATTGATGCCGGCAGCGATCATGTCGACGTACTCACCGGTTGCGGCGTTGAGGCCGAATCCGACGGGCAGGTTGCGTACCTTGTCGGCGACAACGCCCGGCTCCATGCCGGCGTTGAGCGCGATCTGCTTGAGCGGAGCGTCGATGGCAACACGCACGATGTTCGCGCCGGTTGCCTCGTCGCCGACGAGGTCAAGAATTGCCTTGCCCTCGAATGCGGTCTTGCCGGCCTGGATCAGCGCAACGCCACCACCGGCGACGATGCCCTCTTCGACGGCTGCCTTCGCGTTGCGAACGGCGTCCTCGATGCGGTGCTTGCGCTCCTTGAGCTCAACCTCCGTCGCGGCGCCGGCCTTGATGACGGCAACGCCACCGGCGAGCTTCGCCAGGCGCTCCTGCAGCTTCTCACGGTCGTAGTCCGAGTCGGTGTTCTCGATCTCGTTGCGGATCTGCTGAACACGACCGGCGATGGCCTCGGCGTCGCCGGCACCCTCGACGATGGTGGTCTCGTCCTTGGTGATGACGACCTTGCGGGCGTTACCGAGCAGGTCGAGGGTGACGTTCTCGAGCTTGAGGCCGACCTCCTCGGAGATGACCTGGCCACCCGTGAGGATGGCGATGTCCTGCAGCTGCGCCTTGCGGCGGTCGCCGAAGCCGGGGGCCTTGACGGCAACCGACTTGAAGATGCCACGGATCTTGTTCACGACGAGCGTGGCCAGGGCCTCACCGTCGACGTCCTCGGCAATGATGAGCAGCTGCTTGCCGCTCTGGATGACCTTGTCGACGATCGGCAGCAGGTCCTTGATGTTGGAGACCTTGGAGTTGACGATCAGGATGTACGGGTCTTCGAAGACCGCTTCCTGACGGTCGGGGTCGGTGACGAAGTACGCCGACAGGAAGCCCTTGTCGAAGCGCATGCCCTCGGTGAGCTCCAGCTCGGTGCCGAAGGTGTTCGACTCCTCAACGGTGACAACACCTTCCTTGCCGACCTTGTCGATGGCCTCGGCGATGATCGCGCCGATTTCGGCGTCGCCGGCAGAGATGGAGGCCGTGGCCGCGATCTCTTCCTTGGTCTCGATCTCCTTGGCGCTGGCGATGAGCTCGGCGATGACCGCAGCGGTCGCCTTCTCGATGCCACGCTTGAGGCTGATCGGGTCGGCGCCGGCTGCGACGTTGCGCAGGCCTTCGCGAACCAGGGCCTGAGCGAGGACGGTGGCGGTGGTGGTACCGTCGCCGGCGACGTCGTCGGTCTTCTTGGCGACCTCCTTGACGAGCTCCGCACCGATCTTCTCGTACGGGTCGTCGAGCTCGATCTCCTTGGCGATGGACACGCCGTCGTTGGTGATCGTGGGGGCGCCCCACTTCTTCTCCAGCACGACGTTGCGTCCGCGCGGGCCGAGGGTCACCTTGACCGTGTCAGCGAGGATGTTGAGGCCGCGCTCAAGGCCGCGACGGGCCTCTTCATTGAAAGCAATGATCTTTGCCATATGTGTTTCTCGTCCCTCCCGGACGTTACCAAAACGATGATGGGTTAGCACTCCGAACAGCAGAGTGCTAAACCGATTCTGGCACTCTGGGGTCGAGAGTGCAAGTGAACGGCGGGGGCCGGTGCCGGGTTCCGACCGACCTACGGCACCAGTTCCACGCTGCCGTCGTCGGTGGGTACCAGTTCGATCCAGGTGTTGCCCGGTGCGAGCTCGATCGTGGCCCCGACCGCGTCGGCCAGCCGGATCGGCGCGGCCGCGGCATCCTTGAACCAGGTGGCGGGCATCGTCGAACCGCCGGTCGACACCCAGGCCGCGCCCGACCCGGTCAGGATGGTGCGGGGCACGTCGCTGCCGCGATCGACCTCCACCCGCAGCACCACGACGTTGGTGGCGTTGAGCTGGGCACCGGTGCTGTCCAGGTCGGCAGCGCCGTCCTGGCTGCGCAGGTACGCGGGGCCCGCCGGGTCCCAGGCCCAGGCCCGCCCGCCGGATTCGGAGAACCGGGTGACGATGGTGGTGGTCGGATCGCCGGCGAGGGACGCTGTGGCCTCCGCGGCGCTGTCGGCGTAGTCGAACTGGCCGGGCGGCGGCGCGAGGTCGGAGTGCAGGGTGACGGTCTCGTCCGCGGCGAGCACCACGTCGTGCGGCGAATCCCGGTCTTCGGCCCGGACGAACAGGCCTCCGGCATCGTCGTCGAAGACCACGTTCAGCAGCGGAGCCGCCCTCATCGCGGTCACGAACTGCGGCTGGCCGCCGGAATACGCCACGATGCCGCCGAACGAGCTCAGGATCTCAGGGTCCATCGGACGGATGGAACGCACCGGGCCGACAGCATCCGGCACGTCGGAGTGCCAGAGGGCGACGTAGCGGGTGAGGCCACCCTCGACCAGCTCCTCGAATACCAGGTCGGCGCGCTCGAGACCCAGCTGCGGCCTGGCGGCCGGGTGGTTGTCGATCTTCACGGCCAGGGACGGGTGCTCGGCACGGGACGGGTCCACCGGCGTCCCGCGCAGCGGCATGATGCCCGGTTGCGGTGTCGGGGCCGCTGACGCCGTCGCTTCGGGCACCGGCGCAGCGCAGCCGACCAGCCCCAAACTGAGTCCCAAGCCCAGCCCCAGGCAGAGGCCCGCGCCGATCAGGGCAGCGCCGCCAGGCGTCCGCCGTCCGGAGCGGATTCGCCGGGCAGCAGCAGGGAACATCCGAAACGCAGTCACGCCACACACCCTAGCCCGCCCGGTATGTCTGCCCGGCGGTCACGGTGGTGGCGTGACTGACACTCGGTGATCGACCGATCATCCGATGATCAGTGATCGAGCACGTGCGTGGTGTTCTCAGCTGGTTGAAGCTGGGTGGTGTTCGACGCCTGGCGGTTACGCCGGGCGGACCGACTCGGCCTGCGGGCCCTTGGCTCCGGTACCGAGTTCGAAGATGACGTGCTGGCCTTCCTCGAGAACCTTGTAGCCGTGCATGTCTATGGCGGAGTAGTGAACGAAGACGTCCTGCCCACCTCCATCGACGGTGATGAAGCCGAAACCCTTTTCAGCGTTGAACCATTTGACGGTTCCGTTCGCCATGTGAAACTCCCCTGTTGCAGTGTTGTGTTTCGGCACTCACCCGTTGGTGCTACCGGGCCTGGCGCAGAAGCTGCGTCCACCGTCTCGAAATGAGCACTCTCGGGTAGAGAGCGCTCAGTCGAGAAAATGAGCGACCACTGCAGACACTAGTGACGGGAGCGAAACTCAATAGGGGGTTGACTGGGAAGGGCAACCCCAGTAGGGCAGGGAGTCGTCAGGCCGGGTCAGCCGGCGGGCATCGCGTAGTCGCTGCCCACGACGACGGTGAGGGTGGCATCCGAGCCCGCGAAGTCATCCGCCAGCAGGACCTCGGAACCGGGCAGCAGAGCCGCCACACCGCGTGCAGCGCCCTCCAGGGCCGCATCCGCGTAGTACACGGTCGTCGTGACGACGTCTTCGGTGTCGGCGTCGCTGGTGCTGCCGACGGTCCAGCCGCCGGTTGTGAGCAGGTCGCCGACCGACCGGGCCACCCCGCTCGTCGGAGTCCCGTTGAGCACCGTGACACTCGCACTGGGGTCAGTGGTCGGCTCGGCGGTGGGCACCGGCTCCGGTGTGGGCTCCGCGGGCGTGGTCTCGGCCTCGATGCCGGGGATGGTGATATTCAGCCGGTTGTTCAGGACCGTCAGACCGATCGCGCCGACCCCGATGAGGAGGGCGGTCGCGGCGAGGGCCCACCAGACGGCAACCCAGCGACGCCCCTTCTTGGCTGGTGCGCGGTGCGCCCCCACGCGGTCGAGCTTGTGCGGGAGGTCATCGAAGCGGTCTTTCGGGTACGAAGTGGGCATCGTCTGTCTGGTTCGATCCTCGTTTGGCTGAACACACGGTAGGAGGTTCCCTACTCGATGGGGCGGATGGCTCGGGCCGACCGCGCCTGCGACCGTGCGTCACGCATCCGTTGCAGTCGGTTGACCAGCATGGGATCGTGGGCGAGGGCAAGCGGGGAGTCGAGCAGGGCACCCAACAATTGATAGTACCGGGCGGCCGACAGGCCGAATTCGGAGCGAATGGCCTGTTCCTTGGCACCGGGGTGTGACCACAGTCGCCGCTCGAACGCGAGCAGGTTTTCGTCACGAGGGCTGAGCCCGACGGAGCCCTCGGCGCCCCGCGTGCTCTCGTCGTGCCCGCTGGTCGCCATACGCGTCATCTTATTTGGCACGGACTGGGTTTTCGCTGACCGGTGCCGCCTGTCGCGCAACACGGACCCGCTAGCGTCGAGGGTGGGAATCGGCTGGGGAATCACCGGGTGCGCCGCTTGCGGGAATGCCGGGGACCCCGGCCGAGTTTACGCTGGAGGCAGTTCTCTGCCGAGACTGGATCGAAAGGACGCACCATGGACTACGAGGTCACCAAGTCTGACGCCGAATGGAAGGCGGAGCTCACCGCTGAGCAGTACGCCGTGTTGCGCGGGGCGGCCACCGAACGCGCCTGGACCGGTGAGCTCCTCGACGAGGGCCGTTCGGGCGTCTACACCTGCGGCGCCTGCAATGCCGAGCTGTTCAAGAGCGGCACGAAGTTCGACTCCGGCTGCGGTTGGCCGAGCTTTTACGAGTCGGTGCGGCCAGAGGCCGTGGAGCTCATCGAAGACCGGTCGCTCGGCGTGGTGCGCACCGAGGTGCGCTGCGCAGCGTGCGGTTCGCACCTGGGCCACGTGTTCGACGATGGTTTCGGCACCCCCACCGGTGACCGGTACTGCATGAACTCGATCTCGCTCAACTTCACTCCCGTCGACTAGGCCGGAGCCGGCCTCCGCGGCCGCGACTGTGACCAGTGCGGACAAGTGGACCGGGCACACCGGGTGCACTTGTCCGTAGTGGGACCAGATGGGCGGTCACCGGGCACCTCAGCCGTCGCGCAGCGGACGGAGCCGGGCCAGCGCCTTCGGCCCCATTCCGTGCAGTCGGGCGAGGACGTCAAGGTCCGCCGCACACAGGTCGTCAACGGTCAGGATGCCGGCGGCCACGAGCGCGCGCCGCGCTGGAGCAGGGATCCCCTGCGCCAGCCAGACCGCCTCATCCGCATCCGCACTGCCAGAACCGTCCTGAGCCATGTCTCCAACCTACGATTCGGGTTCCGGAGCCGCAACTGTTCCCGGACGGTGCTGGGCTCAGGCGAAGGCGTTCACTCCG
Organism: Cryobacterium sp. MP_3.1; assembly: GCF_035984795.1. NCBI lineage: Bacteria > Bacillati > Actinomycetota > Actinomycetes > Micrococcales > Microbacteriaceae > Cryobacterium > Cryobacterium sp. MP_3.1. Next base: position 144,161 of record NZ_JAXCHV010000008.1, read on the forward strand.
GTGAGCTCGGCCGAGAACGCCCAGAGCCGGGCCGCCGCATCCGGATCGATGGCGTGGAAGTCGACCCCGCTGATCCGGGCCGTGGAGCTGCCGGGCTCGGTGGGTTCGGCGATGTCACAGTCTTCGCAGTAAACGCCGCCCATCCCGTCGAGCATCGGCGAGGTGGCCGCCCAGGTGGAGGTGGCGGCACCCTGCTCCGGTGATTTGAACAGCGGATTGACGGTGCCATTCTCGGTCAGCCAACCCGCGGCGACCATCTCCTTCCGGGGCAGGTGACGCTGCAACTCGGTCATGATGCCGCCGGGGTGCACCGCGAACGCGCGCACGCCCCGCGTGGCGCCGAGAGCATCCAGGTGCACCGCGAAGAGGCTGTTGGCGGTCTTCGCCTGTCCGTACGCCTGCCACTTGTCGTAGCCGGTTCTGAAGTCGGGGTCGTCGAAGCGGATGCTGCTGAGCTTGTGGCCCGTCGAGGAGAGGGCAACGACCCGTGCGCCACCCTCGGCCGTCAGCGCGGGCCAGAGCAGGTTGGTGAGCACGTAGTGGCCGAGGTGGTTGGTGGCGAACTGGGATTCCCAGTCGTCTCCGACCCTGGCCTCGGCGGACGCCATGATGGCGGCGTTGTTGATCAGGATGTCGAGGCTGCGTCCGGTGGCCACGAAGCGTTCGGCGAAGGCGCGCACGCTGACCAGATCGGCCAGGTCGAGGGCCTCGACCGCCACGGCGTTCAGGCCGCGCGCAGCCAGGGCGGCCCAGGCCACCTCCGGACGCCGGGCCGGCACGATCACCTGGGCGCCGGCCGCGGCGAGCGCGGCGACGGTTTCGATGCCGAGGCCGGAGTAGCCGCCGGTGACGATCGCCGTCTTACCGCTCAGGTCGACACCCGCGAGCACCTCGGTCGCAGTGGACTGGGCGGTGAATCCGGTGGACAGGGCGTGCTGGGGCGTGAGGGTCATCGCTCCAGCGTACGCTCGCCCACTGCGGGATCCTGCGAGGTCAGCAGGCCGGGGCCGGGTACTGCGGTCCCCCAAACGCTCCGATCGGCGCCGTAGGTCAGACCACGCCCAGGCCGACCCGGTCGCCCGGCCCGATCTCGCGCACCACGCGGGCCGGGTTGCCGGCGGCGATGACCCCGGCCGGCACGTCCTTGGTGACGACGGAGCCGGCGCCGATGATGCTGCCCGCGCCGATGGTCACGCCTGGGCAGACCACGACGTTGCCGCCCAGCCAGACATCGTCCTCGATGGTGATCGGCGAGACACGCTCGAAGCCCGCGCGGCGTTCCGCGACGTCGACGGCGTGAGTCGGGGTGTACAGGCGCGCGCTGGGTCCGACCAGCACGTTGGCGCCGATGGTGATCTCGCCACCGCCCAAAGCGAGGAAGTCCGCATTGATGAAGGTGTTCGCGCCCACGTGCAGCCGGGACCCGTAGTCCAGGTACAGCGGCGGCCGGAAGTCCGCGCCGGCTCCGACGCTGCCGAGCAGCTCGGTGAACAGCGCATGCGCCGCGGGCTGGTCGTCGTCGTAGAGCGCGGTGATCTGCCGGCAGGTGCGTTGAGTGCTCGTCGTCATCTCGGCGAGTTCGGGACCGGAGCGATACCGGTACCAGTCCCCCGCCACCATCTTGTCGAATTCGGAGCGAGTGGAATCCTGAGGTGTTTTGTTGTCTGTAACCACAAACCCTAGCGTAGCCCGTTGCCGGGTCGGCGTCAGACCGACGACTCACGCCCCTCCGCCAGCCGGCGTCGTTCGGCCAGCTCGGCCTCAAGACGACGGATGCGGGCCTGTTCGGCGTGGAAGTCGATCTCGCGGTCGAGAGCGGCCAATTCCTCCTCGGTGCTCGATACCCGGCGTGCGGGCAGCACAGCGGATGCCTCGGCCGATGCGGGCCCGCGGCGGGGCGCGCTTCTGCTCGACCGAGCGGCCGGGGCGGGATACTCCCGGCCGATCGCGAACCAGAGCAGGCTGCCGATCACCGGGAGAAAGATCACCAACATCACCCAGAGGACCTTGGGCAGATGCTTCACCTGGCCGTCCTGCCGGGTGATGATGTCCACGAGGGCGGCGACGATGAGAACCAGGAGCACAGCGGAGAACAGCGCATACATGCCGGTCAGCCTAGTGAACGGGGCGCTCGACCGACCAGCCCCCATTTACGGCCGGATGCAGCGACCGGTCAACCCCGCCCCCGGCCGGTTCCGCGGGGCCTTGCGTTGTCGATTCGTCCGGGCCAGCGTGGACAGGGACGCCGGCACGCCCACCCGATCGAGGAGGACCGCGACATGGACGCGCACCCCGACCCGTCGGCGCCGGCGAAACCATCGCCCGACCCACTGGCGGTGATCCGCTCCCGCGGCTACCTGCGCCTCCTGTTGCTGGCCGGGCTCATCGGGGTGCCGGTGTCGATCGCCGCCTACGGCTTCCTCGCGCTGGTCGACTGGCTGCAGGAGTACCTGTTCACCGAACTGCCCGGTGTTCTGGGCTTCGCCGACGTGCCGCTCTGGTGGCCGTTCCCACTGTTGGCCCTGTCGGGGCTGCTGGTGGGTCTGTGCATCCAGCGACTGCCGGGCACCAGCGGGCATCCGCCGTCTGAAGGGTTCAAGGCCGGCGGCTTCCCGCAACCCCGGGAGCTGCCCGGAGTGGTGCTTGCCGCTCTGGCCACCCTGGCTCTCGGCGCCGTGCTCGGTCCGGAGGCACCCCTGATCGCGCTCGGTGGCGGCTTGGGCGCCCTGGCGATTCGGCTGATCAAGAAGGACTCACCGCCGTCGGCCGTGGCGGTGATCGCCTCCGCGGGCAGTTTCGCGGCGGTGAGCACCCTCCTCGGTTCGCCCCTGCTCGGCGCCTTCCTCTTGATGGAGGCATCCGGGTTGGCCGGCGCGATGCTGGGAGTGGGCCTGCTGCCCGGCCTGCTCGCCTCCGGCATCGGCTCCCTGGTCTTCGTGGGCCTGGACTCCTGGACCGGCCTGGGCACGTTCTCCCTCGCACTCCCCGACCTACCGTCGTTTTCCACCCCCACCGCGGCCATGTTCCTCTGGGCGCTGGTGATCGGCGTCGCCTGCCCGCTGTTGGCGTGGGGTATCCGGGCCCTGGCCCGCATCGTGCGCCCGTACGTGCACGCCCATCGGCTCCTGGTGACCCCGGTGCTCGGTCTGGTGATCGCGGGCCTGGCCGTGTTGTTCGCGCAGGTGACCGGGGAGGGCACCGGCGAAGTGCTCTTCTCCGGCCAGTCGGCCTTGCCGTCGCTGATCAATGACGGGGCCTCCTGGCCGCTCGGCGCCGTCGGGCTGCTGATCCTGTGTAAAGCGCTCGCCTACGGCCTGTCGCTGAGCGCGTTCCGGGGCGGTCCGGTGTTCCCGGCCATGTTCGTCGGTGCCGCTGTGGGGATCGCGGCCTCGCACCTGCCCGGCATGGCTTTGGTGCCGGCGGTGGGGGTGGGCATCGGCGCCATGTGTGTGTCGATGCTGCGCCTGCCGCTGACCAGTGTGCTGCTGGCCACGGTGTTGCTCAGCAGCGACGCCTATGCCGTGATGCCGCTGGTGATCGTGGCGGTGGTCGTCGCGCACGTGATCACCGGCCGGTTACCCGAGCCGCCGGGCCGGCGGCTGAGCGGCGCGCTCCCCTCCGCCGGCCCGTCGACGGTCTGACCCGGCCTGTCCGCAATCAGGGTGCGGGGTCCCAGAATCCCGCGTGCACGGCGGCCGCTGCATCGATCAGGGCGGGGCCGGCGACGATCACGGTATTGCCGCCGCGGGCGAACACCTCCCGGCAGGGCAGGTCGAGCGTCGCCTCGCCGCCTTGTTCCGGCACCATCTCGCCGAGCATCTGTTCGGGCAGCGCGTAGGCGACCCGGCCGATTCCGGCCCAGTAGATGGCGCCGGAACACATCACGCACGGTTCGGTGCTCGTATAGAGCGTGCTCGCGCGCAGGTCGTCCTTGGTGAGCCGGGCACTGGCCAGCCGAACGAGGTTGGTCTCGGCATGGCCGGTCGGATCGCCCGCGGTGACCACGCTGTTCTGGCCCTCGATGATCGTGCCGTCACGGGCCACCAGGATGGCGCCGAACGGGTGATTCCCGTTCGCGCGCGCCAGACGAGCCACCTCGATGGCCCGGGCGAGGTGCGTCTCGTCGGCTGCCGAGATCAGGGTCGGGTCGGCGACGATCTCGCTGTCCGGACGGAATCCGATCACAGTGCGACGTCCTCCACGGTCTCGGTGAGCAGGGCGCGCGGATTGCGCATCAGGGCAGCCCCCGGACCCTTCCAGAGTTCCTCCAGCGCCACCTTCATTTTCTCGGCATCGGTGCGGGAGCCGAAGTCAAGATCGATCCGGACCGCCGAACTGTCGTCGACCGGGCGCATGACCCGGAAGCTGGTGACGCCGGCGGTCTTACGGCCGAGCGGATCAGAGTCGAACATCTGCTTCCACGCGTCATAGTCCCCGACGGAGTGCTCGATGTGCAGGGTGAACATGGGAATCCTCGATTCCGCCGGCACTGAGACTGGCCGGCACGCGGACATCGTAGCCCGGGTGGCGCCGTCGCGAGGTGCCGAGAAGATGGGGCCGGCCACGGGACTTGAACCCGTAACCCCCACTTTACAAGAGTGGTGCGCTACCAATTGCGCCAGGCCGGCATGAGGCGATCGAACTGCCTCGAGCATTCATCCTAAATCACCCGGCGACCGGATGCCGACGCAATCGTGCGTCGGCGCGGCATCCGGCCCGGGAAACGACCGGTTACCCGGCCGGCGTCGGAGTGGGCGTCGGCGTCGCGGTGGAGTACGCCTCGCTGGCGGCCTGCAGCACGAAGGCCGCGAATTCCTTGGGGTCGTCGAGGGCGCCGACGTACTGCTTGCCGTTCACGAGCACCGTCGGGGTCCCGGTGATCGCTTCGAGGGAGGACGAGTTCGGGATCGGTCCGCTCAGAGCCCGATCCGTGGAGGCGAGAACCCAGGATTTGAAGGTGGTCTCGTCGATGCACTCGTTGATTGCGGTGAGGTTCTCCGAGACACCCGAGCTCTTCACGATCTCCTTGATCTCGTCGTCGCTAAGGCCGGCGGTGCCTTCGACTGGCTGGGCCGCAAAGAGCGCCGAGTTGAATGCCAGGAAGTCGTCCGGCGCGGAATCCGCCACGCACGCGGCCGCGTTCGCGGCACGCAGTGAGTACTGGGTTCCGGCGGACTTGCTGGTCAGGATCGAGATCGGGTGGATCTCGACGGTGGCGGCGCCGGAGTCGACCCACTGCGAGATCTGCTCGGCGTTGGTGGTCTCGAAGGTGCCGCAGAAGGGGCAGAGGTAGTCGACGTAGACGCGGATGTCGGCGATGGTCCCGGTGGCGTCCGGGGTGGACGGCACCGGCTCGGCATCCGGCTGCAGCGCGGGGGTGGTCACCGCGGTCAGGCCCTCGCCCACCAGGAGACCGTCACTGGCCATGTTGCGCGGGCCCGGTCCGGCGGGCTGAACGGAGTTGACGATGATCAGGACGATGGCCGTCACGACGGCGATGGCGGCCAGGGCGATACCGCCCTGCAGGAACACCCGGTTGCGGCGATCCCGCTTCTTCTGCTCGACTCGAATCTGTGCTGCCTTCGTGCGCGCTGCGTCGCGTCGCTGATTCTTCGAGGGACGGGGGTCGCCTGGGCCGCCAGTTGTCATGGATGATCGCTCCGAGTTGAGGGGGTGCGCTCGCGGTTGTGCGCGGTAGCACTCCAAATAGTAGGACCCCAGTCTGGGAAATAACCAACCGGCAGCTCACAGCGGGCTCACTGCGGGCTCACCGGGTACCTCCGGCGCGCGGTGAGCTGTCAATTCAGCGGTCACCCATCCCGGGCATGCCATACTAGAGAGGTCTTGCGCTGGCGCTACGTCAGCCGGACATAAATCCCATCACAACGGATCGTCCGGCACGTACCTGCCGGTGAAGGAGAATAACGAAATAATGGCTTCAGTAACCTTTGACAAGGCCACCCGTCTGTACCCGGGTTCCACCCGCCCCGCGGTCGATCACCTCGACCTGTCGGTCGCCGATGGTGAGTTCCTCGTCCTGGTCGGCCCGTCCGGCTGTGGAAAGTCCACCTCGCTGCGCATGCTCGCCGGCCTCGAAGAGGTCAACGACGGCGACATCTTCATCGGCGAGCGCAACGTCACCGACGTTCCCCCGAAGGACCGTGACATCGCCATGGTCTTCCAGAACTACGCGCTGTACCCGCACATGACCGTCGCTGAGAACATGGGCTTCGCGCTCAAGATCGCCGGAGTCAACAAGGACGAGCGCGCCACCCGCGTTCTCGAAGCCGCCAAGCTGCTCGACCTCGAGCCTTACCTCAGCCGCAAGCCGAAGGCCCTCTCCGGTGGCCAGCGTCAGCGTGTTGCCATGGGTCGTGCCATCGTGCGTCAGCCCCAGGTGTTCCTCATGGACGAGCCGCTGTCGAACCTCGACGCCAAGCTGCGCGTGCAGACCCGCACCCAGATCGCGTCGCTGCAGCGTCGCCTGGGCGTCACCACCGTCTACGTCACCCACGACCAGACCGAGGCGCTCACCATGGGTGACCGCATCGCCGTCCTCAAGGATGGCGTCCTGCAGCAGGTCGGCACCCCGCGCGACCTGTACGCCAAGCCGAACAACGTCTTCGTTGCCGGCTTCATCGGCAGCCCGGCCATGAACCTGTTCCTGGCCGACGCCGTCGACGGCGGCATCAAGTTCGGCACCGCGACGGTCCCCGTCTCCCGCGAGACGCTGTCCGGCGCCAACGGCCCCAAGGTCACCATCGGGGTGCGCCCCGAGGACATCCAGCTGTCGACCACGATGGGCGAAGGCCTCGCCGTTGACGTCGACCTGGTCGAGGAGCTCGGTGCCGACGGTTACCTGTACGGTCACTCCACCGTCGAGGGCAAGCGCACCGACATCGTCGCCCGCGTCGATGGCCGTTCGCACCCGTCGGCCGGCGACACCGTCTACCTGACCACGACGCCGAACCACCTGCACGTGTTCAACGCAGAGTCCGGCCTCCGTCTCGGCGGCGCCGTCACCGACTAAGCACTGATCGACAAACTCGACCGCCGGCAGTTTCGGCGGTCGAGTTTGTCATATCGGCGCCCGGGTTCCCCGGCGCCTTTTCCTCGTCTTCGTTCCGATTCCGGCCGGGGCGGCTTGCGGCCCTGACGGGCCTTTTCGATAGTTAGGCTCCTCATGAGCGGTTCTCTCAACATCACCTCCGCCACGGCCGATCCGGCCCTGCTCGATCTTCCCTGGAACGTTCCGCTGGATGCCTGGCCGAACGAGAACATCGCCTCGCTGCCCAAGGGTCTCTCCCGGCACCTGGTGCGCTTCGCCCACCTCAGTGGCCGTGTCGTGGCCATCAAGGAGACCACCAGTGAGATGGCCAAGCGCGAGTACGAGATGCTCCGCACCCTGCAGAGCCTGGAGATTCCCTGCGTCGAACCGCTCGCGGTGATCACCAACCGCACCGACGAAGACGGTGACCCGCTCAACTCGGTGCTGGTGACCCGGCACCTTAAGTTCTCGCTGCCCTACCGGGCGCTGTACTCCCAGGCCCTGCGCCCGGATACGGCCACCCGCCTCGTCGATGCCCTCGCCCTGCTGCTGGTGCGCGTGCACATGGTGGGCCTGTTCTGGGGTGACGTGTCGCTGTCGAACACCCTCTTCCGCCGTGACGCGGGGGCGTTCGCGGCGTACCTCGTCGACGCCGAGACCGGGCAGCTCTACCCCGGCGGCCTGTCGAACGGGCAGCGCGAGAACGACCTCGAAATCGCTCGGGTGAACATCGCCGGCGAACTGATGGACCTCGAGGCCGGCGGCCGCGTGGCCGACGAGCTCGACCCTGTCAACGTGAGCAACGGCATCGTCGCGGCCTACCGGCTGCTGTGGAAGGAACTCACCGGATCCGAGTCCTTTGCCAGCAGCGAGCGCTGGCGCATCACCGAACGCGTGGAACGCCTCAACCACCTCGGCTTCGACATCGAGGAACTCGCGATCAAGACCGACGAGAACGGCACGACGGTGCGCATCCAGCCGAAGGTCGTCGACGCCGGCCACCACCAGCGCCGGCTGCTGCGCCTGACCGGCCTCGACGCCGAAGAAAACCAGGCCCGCCGCCTGCTCAACGACCTCGACTCCTATGGGGTCGCCTACGGCAATCCCGATGCCGACGAGGAGATGATGGCGCACGAGTGGCTGGTGCGGGTCTTCGAGCCCGTCGTGCGCGCCATCCCGCGTGAACTGAAGGGCAAGCTCGAGCCCGCCGAGGTGTTCCACCAGCTGCTCGACCACCGCTGGTACATGGCGCAGAACGCGAACCGGGACATCCCGCTGGCCGAGGCCGTCACCTCGTACGTTCAGGATGTTCTGCGTCACCGCCGCGACGAGGCCACCGTCATCGACCCGCCCACCACGCCGATCGAGGTGCAGGAAGACGACGACGACGAGCTCGAGTCTGACGAGGTCGGCGCCGACGCCGACGATTGGCGCCTGAACGTCTAGCTCCTCCTCGAGTTGCGCCAAAATGCCCCTTCGGCAGGTCCGAAGGGGCATTTTGCGCGTTCTCGCGAGAACCGGATGTGCCCACCAGCGCCAAAAGCCCCCTCCGGATGCTTGGGTTCTAGCGGTCGTTGCAACACCCCGTACTTCTGGGAGTTGCAACGACCGTGTCTTCGTTAACGAGTGGAAACCCGTCTTCGGGTGAGAA
>NZ_JAXCHV010000009.1:0-152697 GCF_035984795.1 Cryobacterium sp. MP_3.1
TCCTCGAACACCAAAGCCAATACTGGCTCCGACCACCGGCCACCATCGACCCCGGCCAAACACTCATCGAAATACCCAGCAAAAACCCTGCCACGGGTGGGCAGCGGCCGTTGCCGTCCTAGGCCAGGCCCAATCGACGGGTTGTCCGGGAGGGGGTCAGGCGCCCTCGACGGCGGGGGTGACGCGCAGGCCCTCCATGAAACGGAGCACGTTCTCGTCGACGATGATGTCGCTCGGGCGCAACGGCCGGGTGAGGTAGAGGCCGTTCAGGCTGGTCAGCCGGCTCAGCGCCACATAGGTCTGGCCGGGACTGAACACCCGGGTGCCGAGGTCGACGATCGCCCGCTCGTAGGTGGCGCCCTGCGACTTGTGGATCGTGACCGCCCAGGCCAGCCGCAGCGGGAACTGGGTGAACTCGGCCACGACATCCTTGCTGAGCTTTTTCGTCGCCGCGTTGTAGGTGTACTTGAACTTCTCCCACACCGTGGGCTCCACCTCGTGGGTGGTGCCGTCGATGTCGACGTACACGGTGGAGTCGACCCGTGTCACGGTGCCGATGGTGCCGTTCACCCAGCGAGGACCCCCGTCGAGCGGGTTGTCGTTGCGGAGGAACATCACCTGGGCACCGACCTTGAGTTCGAGAACCTCGTCGGCCGGGTAGGTGCGTCCACCGAAGTCGCCGGTGACCTCGGCTTTGGCCGAGAGGGACTTGCCGGACAGTCGCTTGAGCGCGGCAGCGTTGATGCGATTGACCGCGTCGTTGCGGGTGGCCAGCGTGATGACTCCCTCGCTCGGCGGGGTGCGGGCACCCGCACCGTTGAGTGCCCCACCGATCTCGGGCGTCACCTGGCCGTAGCGCACCGCATTGAGCATCGTCTTGAAGCCGGCATCGTGCTGACGGTGGATCTCGGTGAGTTCGAAGATCTTCAGCTCGGCGCTCTGCCACACCTTCGCGTCGAAGAACCACATCGAGCGGTAGGTGTCGGCGAAGTAGGCACGTTCCTCGGGGTCCCCCGGCACCGGTGCGAGCTGATACGGGTCGCCGAAGAGCACGATCTGAACGCCGCCGAAGGTATCGTGCGGGCGTTGCCTGGCCTGGCGAAGGCTGCGGTCGATGGCATCCATCAGGTCGGCGTTGACCATGGAGACCTCGTCGATGACCACGGTGTCGATCGTGTTGAGCAGCTTGCGCAGTTGATCGTTCTGGTCGATCGCGTGATCGGCGATGACCCCGATCGGCAGCCGGAACAACGAGTGCAGGGTCTGACCGCCCACGTTCAGGGCGGCGACGCCGGTCGGCGCCGCGATGACGATCTGCTTACTGGTATTCCAGGAGAGGTGGTTGAGCAGCGTGGACTTACCGGTGCCGGCCCGACCGGTGACGAAGACGTTCTGCTTGGTGCCCTCAATGGCGGCGAACACCTCGGCCTGCTCGCGCGAAAGCGGAATTTCGGGGGGAAGCGCGGTCACGGGGAACTTTCGGTGGGATGCGGGGCGATGCGGCGCGAAGGCACGAGAAGCATCACGTTTCCCTTCCACTGTAACCGTCCGGCCGGGCCCACGACCCGCGCCCCGGCCTGCCGGTGGATAACTCACCGAGCTCGACCCGGTGCACCGGTCAGCCCGGCCGGCATCAAGCGGCGCAGCCGCACCGAGCTCGGAGGTGGCCCCCGTAGGATGTGGAGGTGAGCTACGGGGTCGGTAACGGGGTGCGGCGGGCGCGCTATCTGCGTGCCACGCTCGCGGTCTGCGTTATCTGCGCCCTGCTCGGCGCCGCCCTGGTCGCCACCATCGGCGCTCTCAACCGCGATCTGTACAGCGCCGGCGGGTTCGTGCGGCAGTACCTCGACGCGCTGGCCACGCACAACACCGACACCGCGCTGGCACTTCCCGGCGCCGAACCGACGGATGCCGACCTCGAAGCGGCCGGTCTCCCCCGGGACCTGCCGCGCACGCTGCTACGTCCGTCGGTGCTGGGCTCGATCACCGACATCGAATTCGTCAGCGACACGGCCAGCTCCGCGGACACCGAGCTGGGCCAGAAGAGCCAGCACACCGTGGTGTTCGACTTTCGTCTGGACGGCACCCAGACCTCGATGGAGTTCACCGTGGAACGCCTCGGCACCGTTGCCGGCCTGTTCAGCACCTGGGGCTTCGCCGCGAGTCCCCTGGCGGTGCTGCAGGTGACGGTGTTGCACGAGGCCGACTTCTCGGTGAACGGACTCACCCTCGACACCCGGGCCCATGCCGCGGCCGACGCACCGATCACGTTCTCGAACCGGGGTTCGTACCTGGCCTTCGCTCCGGCGGTCTACGACATCTCCCACGATTCGACGTTGCTGACCGCGCCCGTGCAGAGTGTGCCCGTCGTGGCCTCCGGTGCCGCCGACGTCACGGTGGACGCGGTGCCCAACACGACCTTCACCGGCCAGGTGCAGACCAAGCTCAATGAGTTCCTCGACGAGTGCGCCACCCAGCAGGTGCTGCAACCGTCGAACTGTCCCTTTGGCATCGAGATCGACAACAGGGTCAAGTCCGCCCCGGCATGGTCGATCGCGCAGTACCCGGAGGTCGTCCTCACGGCCGGCGAGACGGCCTTCGATATGCCCAGCACCGGCGGCCAGGCACACATCGTGGTCGACGTGCAGTCCCTGTACGACGGCGATCTGAGCACCCGCGATGAGGATGTGCCGTTCTCGGTGGCCCTCTCCGTCACGATCCAGCCCGACGGCGCCCTGGCCATCCAGCTGCGCTAGCGGCGGGTGCCGGCTCCGGGGCCCGGTCCGGCGCTATCTGTCGTGCGCTGCCAGGCGGGCGAGGCGGTCGTTGTAGTCGTTGAGCTCGGCCTCGCCGGTGCGGTCGGCGTTGCGGTCCCGGCGCTTGGTTTCCTTGTCGTCGCTGCGGCCCCACTGGATGGCCACGATGATGGCCAACGCGATGGTGGGGATCTCGCCGACGCTCCAGGCGATCCCGCCGCCGGCCTGCTGGTCGGCCAGGGCGTTCAGCCCCCAGTCACGGCCCATGGCGCCGTACCAGTCCGCGAGGAGCAGGCCGGTGCCGGTCATCAGGGCCAGGCCGAAGAAGGCGTGGAACGCCATGGTGCCCAGCAGCAGCAACAGCCTGAACGTGTACGGCAGGCGGAACGGCACCGGGTCGATGCCGATCAGGGACTGCACGAACAGGTAGCCGGTGATCAGGAAGTGCACGATCATCCACTGGTGGCCGATGTGGTCCGTCGTCGCCCAGCTGAACAGCGACGTGTAGTAGAACACCCACAGCGACCCGGCGAAGAGCACCGCGGCCACGATCGGGTTCGAGATGATGCCGGCGAAGCGCGAGTGCACGGCCAGCAGGATCCACTCACGGGGGCCCCGGCTGCCGTCGCGGCGCATCCGGATGGCGCGGGCCGCCAGGGTGACCGGAGCGCCGGGAACCAGTAGCACCGGCACCAGCATCGTCAGGGCCATGTGCGCGAGCATGTGGGTGGAGAAGAGGTACTTCTCGTAGACGTTCACGCCGCCGTTGGTGATGTAGAACAGGGTGACCATGCCCAGCGTCCAGAAGATGGTGCGGTGCAACGGCCAGCTGTCGCCGCGGCGGCGCAGCCGCCGCACCCCGGCGAGGTAGAAGAAGATGCCGAACGCGCAGAACAGCACCCAGGCGAGATCGAAGTTCCACTCGGTGAAGTACCTGGCGAAGGTGAGCTCGGGCGGCAGGGGCTCGCCGGTGAGGATCTGCGCCGGGGTGGCGGTGGGGATCGCCGTGGTGACCACCTGGGCGACCGGGGTGGCCGTTCGGGCGAGGGCAGCGGCCACGCCGCTGGCCAGGCCCATGAACGCGATCTCGCCCACCACGAGCCACCAGAAGAAAGTGTCGGTGCGGCCGGCGCCGGTGCGCATCCGGCCGATCAGGTATCGGCGCTGCAGCACGCCGAAGCCGCCGAGCACGAGCAGCAGCGCCACCTTGGCGAGCACCAGGACGCCGTAGCCGGTGAGCAGCCGGTCCCAGCTGCCCACGCGCAGCTCGGCGCTGACGTAGCCGGAGGCGGCGACGACCACGAAGCTGACCAGCGCGAGGGTGGAATACCGGCCGACGACCTCACGCAGGCGCGTGGACGACAGCTGGTTGTGCAGCAGGACGATGGTGAGAATTCCGCCCAGCCATACGGCTGCGAAGACCAGGTGCAGGCCCAGCGCCGTGATGGCCGCGTCATGGCCCTCGGCGCCGGCGGAGTGGCCCTGCTGGGCCATCGGCAGCAGCGCGAGCAGGGCGAGCACGGTGACGAAGACCAGCGCGGTCTGGTTGCGCACGGCGAAGCAGAGCACGGTGACGGCGGCGGCGATCAGGGTGGTGGACAGCCAGGCCTGGCCGAGCTCGATCTGGCTGAAGAACTGACCGACCGTGGCGCTGAAGGTGTCGTTGAAGCTGATCGTCGCGTTGGTGACCTGGAGGAAGGTGAGGAAACCGGTGATCGCCGACGCGATGGTGAGGAACGCGGCGGAGCCGGCGGCCAGGTCGATGGCGGTGCCGTACTCCCGTTCCTTCGGGCTCAGGGCGAAACAGGTCAGGACCAGGGCACCGAGGGTGCCGGCCGCGCCGAGGTTGACAAGCAGCTTGGCCACCGGAAGGCCCCATCGCACCACAGCGCCGGGATCGGCGAGCAGCTGGGCCTCGGCGCCGCCGCCGTAGACCAGGCCCGCCACCGTCGCCACAATCGCGGCCAGCAGCAGGGCTGCCGGCCCGATGATTCGCACATAACGGGGCACCACTCCAGCTTAACCGGCGGGGGACGCCGAACCCGCCGTGGCCGGCCACCGCGCAGCCGGGCGCCGCCGGTTAACGAGCGGTGGGCGCCGACCGAAGTCGACGCCCACCGGCACTACAAAAGCTGAAACCTACTTGGCGGCAGCCTTGAGCTTGCTACCAGCGGTCAGCTTGACGCGGTGGCCGGCAGCAATGGCGATTTCTTCGCCGGTCTGCGGGTTGCGGCCGGTGCGAGCGGCGGTTGCGGTGCGCTCGACGCCGAGCCATCCCGGGATGGTGACCTTGCCGTCGTTCGCAACGGTGTCGGCGAGGGTTGCAAAGAAAGCGTTCAGAACGCCGTCGACAGCAGCCTGGCTCTGGCCAGAATCTGCGGCAACCTTGGCAACGAGCTCGGTCTTGTTCAGCGACTTGTCAGCCATTGAGTGTCCTCCTCGGACCTTCGTCTGTAAAAAAACAGGTATTCACGTGAAGCGGGCGACGTTGAGACAACGCCTCCGTTGGTCGGTTCGACCGCGTTGAATCTAGCATTGATCCGCGAGATTCCGCGGATTTACGGCGTTTCGGGACGCTTTGCCCGTCGTATTGGGGTGTGTTTGTGCTGTGCGCGAACTGTGCGCCCCCGTACGGGGACGACGGTGCCGTTCGGGCGTAGACGCAGAACAGGGGATGTCCGACCGAAGTCGGGCATCCCCTGTTGATACTGCGCTGTTCGCGGTTACGCGATCAGTAGCTGGTTACCAGCTGGACTTGGTGATGCCGGGCAGCTCGCCGCGGTGCGCCATGTCGCGGAAACGTACGCGCGAGATGCCGAACTTGGAGAGGTGGCCACGGGGACGACCGTCAACCGCGTCGCGGTTGCGCAGGCGAACCGGCGAGGCGTTGCGGGGCAGCTTCTGGAGGCCCTTGCGAGCCTCTTCACGGGACTCGTCGGTGCCGGCCGGGTCGACAAGAGCCTTCTTCAGCTCGAGGCGCTTCGCGGCGTAACGCTCAACGATGACCTTGCGCTGGTTGTTCTTGGCAATCATGCTCTTCTTCGCCATTTTTAGCGCTCCTCACGGAAGTCAACGTGCTTGCGCACTACGGGGTCGTACTTCTTGAGTACGAGACGGTCGGGGTTGTTGCGACGGTTCTTCTTGGTCACGTAGGTGTAACCGGTTCCTGCCGTCGAACGCAGCTTGATGATCGGACGTACGTCCTGAGCCTTAGCCATTAGATTTTCTCCCCACGTGCGAGCAGGTCCTTGACGACCGACTCAATGCCGCGAGCATCAATAACCTTGATGCCCTTTGCCGAGAGGGTCAACGTGACGTTGCGGCGAAGCGACGGCACGAAGTACTTCTTGGTCTGCACGTTCGGGTCGAAACGGCGCTTGGTGCGCCGGTGCGAGTGCGAAATGTTGTGTCCAAAGCCGGGAACGGCTCCGGTCACCTGGCAGGTTGCTGCCATGGTTTTCCTCCAATACCGAAGGGCGAATGCCCTTCCCAAGATCTCTTGTCGGCCGGTTCGCGTTGGATTCCACCCTGAAGCGGCCTGCCGAAAGGTGAATTTCAGCGGCTGATTCGGTGGGAGGAAAAGTCACGAACAAGCAATGCACGCACAGATATGCGCAGCAGCTACCCAGCCTACGGGGTGGGGCGGTCCGATGCAAGCGCGGTGCACGCCGCGCACAGGCCGAAGATGTCGATGACGTGGGCGGCTTCGGTGAAACCGTGCTTGGCCGCCTCCTCGGTGGCCCAGTTCTCGATGGCGTCCACCTCGATCTCGACGGTGAGTCCGCAGTTGCGGCAGATCAGGTGGTGATGGTGATCCGTGGTGCTGCACGCCCTGTACAGGCTCTCGCCGTCGGGCGACTGCAGCGAATCGGCGTCGCCCTCCAGTGCCAGGTCGGCGAGCGCACGGTAGACCGTGGCCAGGCCGATCGGGGAACCGCTGGTGTGCAGAGCCGAGTGCAGGCCCTGGGCGCTGACAAACCCCTCGACGCGGCCGAGCTCGGTGCGCACGGCCTCTCGCTGCCAGGTGTTTCGCTTCATGATTCCAACCGTAGCCCGGCGCGGACAGGAGTGGGAACGCCACCGGCGCGCGCACGCAATGAGCGTGCCCCCAGTGCGAGAAGGAAGCAGGCCGCGGCGGTGAGCGCGATGGCGGGCCCCGCCGCCACATCGAGAATGCGGGACAGCAACACGCCGACGACCCCGGATCCGGCGCCGATGAGAGGGGCGAGCAGGACGATTCCCGGCACGGTCCGCATCAGCAGTCGGGCGGCCGCGGCGGGGGCGGCGATCAGGGCGATGGCGAGGATGGCGCCCACCGCGGGCATCGCCGTCACGACAGTGGCGGCGATGAGCACCAGCGTGAGAAGCTCAATCGGCCACTCCCGGTACCCGGCGGCCCGGAAGCCGGTGCGGTCGAAGGTGGAGAACAGGATCTCCTTGCCGAAGAGAACGGCCGCGAGCACCGCCGCGGTCAGCACCGAGGCGGCCAGAATCACGTCGCCGTCGGTGACGGTGAGCATGGAGCCGACCAGGTAGGACTCCACGTGCACGGGCAACGACGGGTTGAGTGCCTGGAGCAGCACACCGAGCGCGAACCCGGCGGTCAGCATGATCCCCGACGCGACCTGGCTGCCCTGGCGGCGCACCCGGCCGAGGAGGGTCATCACCGCCACGATCACGGCGCTGGCGACGGCGGCCCCCAGCGGGATGCTCACTCCCAGCAACGCCGCCGCGACGGCACCGGGGAACGTGGCGTGGGTGAGCGCCTGGGCGAAGAAGGTGCGCCGGCGCAGCAGCACCAGGGTGCCGACCAGGCCGCTCAGCGCGCCGATGACGGCTGCGGCGAGCAGGGCCTTCTCGAAGTAGCCCATCAGGCGGTCACCGGTTCCGGATCGACGGCCGGCTGGGCGGGGCGGCGTATCCGGTCAACCGCGAGGCGGCCGAGGAGCACCAGCAGGTAGCCGGCCACGAGCACCAGCACCACGGTGGCGCCGCTGGGCAGGTCGATGCCGGCGGAAACGGAGGCTTCGAAGCCGAGCGTCAAGCCCACCCAGGAGCACAGGGCGGCGAAGCCGGCCGCGAGCGGGAACAGAGCCCAGAGCCGCACCGTGACCAGCCGGGCCACGGCACCGGGCACGATGAGCACGGCAAGGACGAGCAGATTGCCGACGGCGCTCGACGCGGCCACCACCACGAGGGCGATGGCGACGTTCAACACCAGGTCGAGCAGCAGCGGCCGGTAGCCGGCCGCGGCGAACGCGGTGCGGTCGAACGCCCGGAACACCTGCTGCTTGAGGGTGAGGCCCACCAGCAGCAGAGCGATGGCGCAGATCACCAGCGTCTGGGTCACCTCGGCGGCCGTGACCGTGAGCAGTCGGCCGAAGAGCAGCTGTTCGAGCTGACCGGCGTAGTTGGTCTGGCGGGAGACCACCAGGATGCCGATGCTGAACATGGCCGTGAAGACGATCGCGATCGCCGCATCCCCCGACACGGCCCGCCGGGTGATCACGGTGAGCACGACCGCGGCCAGGATGGCGGCGATCATGGCGCCGACGAAGAGTCCCTCGCGGCCGCCCCAGACGAAGCCGATGGCGATGCCGGGGAAGACGGAGTGGGTGAGGCCGTCACTGATGAATTCGAGGCTGCGCAGGTTGACGAGCACTCCGACGACGCCGGCGACGAGGCTGAGGGCGAGCAGCACCACCAGCGCCCGCGCCATGAACGGCAGGGTGAACGCGGTGAAGAGGGGTCCGAGCAGGTCGGCCATTCAGTGGCCTTCGTGGCCGGGAACGACGAGCGTGTGCTGGTCAATCTCGACGCCGACCTCGTGGAAGGTGCGCTGCACGTTGTCGAGGGTGAGCACACTCTCGCGTGGTCCGAAGGCGACCTGGTTGCCGTTGAGCAGCAGCACTCGCTCGCAGACGGCGCGGGCCAGTTCGAGGTCGTGGGTGGACACGAGCACGGCGACGCCCTCGGCCTTGAGCCGGTCGACGGTGCCGACGAGGGCGTCCCGATTGGACTGGTCGAGGCCGTTGAAGGGTTCGTCGAGCAGCAGCAGCCGGGGGCCGGCCGCCACGGCGCGGGCGAGTAGGCCGCGCTGCTGTTGGCCGCCGGAGAGTTCGCCGAACCGGGTTGTGGCGAGGTGGTCGAGGCCGACGGTCTCCAGCGCAGCTGCCACGGCCTTGCGGTCCTTCCTGCCGGGCAGGCGCAGCCAGCCGAGCTCGCGGTAGCGGCCCATCATGACGACCTGTTCGAGACTGACCGGGAACTCCGGGTCGAGCTCGTCGGTCTGCGGCACGTAGCCGACGGTGCCGGCCGGGGCAGTGGCGTGGCCGAGCACCTCGACGGTGCCCTCTGTGCGGTGGATCAGGCCCAGGATGCCCTTGAGCAGGGTGGACTTGCCCGAGCCGTTCGGCCCGATCAGTGCGACGGCCTCACCGGGATGCAGATCGAAGTCGATGCCGGTCAGGGCCGGGGTCTGGGCGTAGGCGAACGAGGCCCCGGAGACGCGGAGGGCGAGCGGTGCGGGCATCCGCTGCTGAGAAGGGTTCTCGTTCACTGTTCAACTATTGCAGGTCGGCGGGTACGGCGCTGGGCGTCACGCCCCAGGACTCCAGGATGAGGCGCACATTGTGCAGCTGGGTGGCGATGTAGGTGGCGCCGTCGCTGTCGGCCGGGCCGAGCGAGTCACCGTAGAGGGCGTCGTCGCCGGAGTACACCGCCACGCCGGCCTCTGCGGCGATGGTGTCGGCCGCCTTCGGGTTGATGGAGGCCTCCGAGAAGACGGCCTTGACGCCGGTGGCCTTGACCGCGGCCACGAGGGCGTCGATCTCGGCGGCGCTCGGCTCGGCGTTGTCGTCGAAGCTGGGGATGACGCTGCCGACATACGTGATGCCGTAGGCGGCGGTGAAGTAGCCAAAGGCGTCGTGGTTGCTCACCAGTAGGCGCTCGCTGGAGGGGACGGCATCGACGTTCTCGCGGATCCAGGCATCCAGTTCGGCGAGCCGGCCGGTGTAGACGTCCTCATTGGCCTCGAAGTCGGCGGCGTGGCTGGTGCTGGCGGCGGCCAGGCCGTCGGCGATGGTGGCGACCATGGTCTCGGCATTCTTCACGTCGGTCCAGATGTGCGGGTTGCCGCCGGCGTGGTCGTGCTCGGCCACGTCGGTCGGTTCCTCGGTGGCGTCGTCCGTTGCTGCGTCCGCGGCGTCGTCGGCGTGCTCGGCCTCGTCCTCGTGGCCGGCCTCGACACCCTGAATGGTGATGCCCTCATCGGAGTCGATGGTGACCCCGTCGAAGCCGGACGCCTCGATGGCGTCGTCGAGCCACTCTTCGAGCCCGACGCCGTTGATCACGAGCACATCCGCCGCGCCCAGGGCGGTGAGGTCGGCGACCGACGGGTCGTAGCTGTGCGCGCTCTGGTTGGGCTGGATCAGCTGGGTGATCGTGACGCCGTCGGTGTCGCCGACGATGTTGCGGGTGAGGTCGGCGATCTGGGTGGTCGTGGCGACGACCTTGAGGTCGCCGTCCGATCCCGCGGCGTTGGTGGCGGTCGTCGAGCATCCGGCCAGCACGAGAGCGGCGGAGGCGGCCAGGGCGGGGAGGAGGAGTCTGGGGGTCTTCACGATCGAAACGCTACGCCTATTGATAATGATTGTCAAAACCATTAGAGCCGATGCCGGCGGGTCAGAGGTGCCGCAGGTATCGCTCAGGGGCGTCGAGGAAGCTGGCCCAGTTGGTGACCAGGTCGAGGTCGCGCCAGGCCATCTCGCGCAGTCCCCACTCGCCCACCTCGAGGATCCGGGCACCGGGCAGAGCGGCGAGCAACGGCGAGTGCGTTGACATGACCACCTGCGAACCGCCCGCGGCCAGCAGCTCCTTGAGGTGTCCGAGCAGCGCCAGGCAGCCCGAGAACGAGAGTGCGGATTCGGGCTCGTCGAGAACCCACAGGCCCCGGCCGCGGAACTTGTCGATGGCCAGCTCGAGGAACGATTCCCCGTGCGAGATCTCGTGGAAGCGCGGCTCAGGCCCACTGCCCGGGTTCTCCTCCAGGTAGGTGAAGAAGCCGTGCATGGTCTCGGCGCGCAGAAAGTAGCCGCGCCGGGTGCTGCCGCCGCTGCGCACCAACCGCAGGTGGTCGTGGAGCGAGGATTCGCTGACCCGGGTGGAGTTGCGTGCGCCGGTGGAGCCGCCCTCCGGGGAGAGCCCCCAGGCCAGGGCGATGGCCTCCACCAGCGTGGACTTGCCGGCGCCGTTCTCTCCGACGAAGACCGTGGCCGGCCCGAGGTCGATTCCGGTCTCAAGCAGCTGGGCCACCGGCGGCAGGGTGGCTGGCCAGGCGTTCCTGGGCATCGGATGCTGCGGGTCTTCCTCGATCCGGCGCAATGGTGTGCTCTCGAAGGCCATGCCCCATCCTCCCCCGCCGAGCGCCGATCCGCGCATCCGGTTCGCCGCCGTGCGGCGGCCCCGACTTGCGGCAGACACCCCCGTCAGCGGTGTCGAAGGGGGATTCTGCGGCAACTCGGGCGCTGCGCCCGACGGTGACATCGGGCACACTCCCGTTTCAGAGCCCGCACAGGGGAATAGTGCGGCAAGTCGCGGTGGCGACGCCCGCCGTCTACTCTGTTGCCATGAGAGCA
The DNA here is from genome assembly GCF_035984795.1 of Cryobacterium sp. MP_3.1. Classification (NCBI taxonomy): domain Bacteria; kingdom Bacillati; phylum Actinomycetota; class Actinomycetes; order Micrococcales; family Microbacteriaceae; genus Cryobacterium; species Cryobacterium sp. MP_3.1. The sequence continues at coordinate 11,393 of NZ_JAXCHV010000009.1, forward strand.
CGCGCCGGCAAGGGCACCGCCCCGCCCGCCGGGAGCCTGCCCGCACGCACTCGCCTCGGTCGGACCAGCCGGGCCGGCCGTGCTGACCGGTCGGTGCCGCCCGCCCCGGTGGCGATGCTGCGCCCGTGGCGGCTCGACGACGCGACCAGTCTGCAAACCGCCTTCACCGTGAGCGGCGACCTGGCCGCCCAGGTCGGTGCGATCGAGCTGTCGACGGTCGCGCGCTGCGAGAGTTTCATCACCGAGAACCTCGCCCCCGCGACGGTCTCGCGGCAGAACTTCGCGATCAGCCTCGACGGCGTCGCGGTGGGCAACGTGGGTGTGGGCAGCATGGAACACCGGCACGGAACCGGCTGGGTCTACTACTGGGTTTCGGCCGAGGCCAGGGGCCAGGGCCTGGCGACGCTCGCCCTCGCCTCGATCGCCGACTGGGCCTTCACCGAGCAGGGCCTGCACAGGCTGGAGCTCGGCCACCGCACCAACAATCCGGCCTCCTGCCGGGTCGCCACCACGGCGGGTTTCGCGGCCGAAGGCATCGAGCGGCAGAAACTGAAGTACGGCACCGAGCGTTTCGATGTGGAGACCCACGCCCGGCTCCGCACCGATCCGCGTCCCCCAGTCCGCCTCCTGTCCACCATCACCTTCTAGGCCGGGTCGATGGACGAGCCGTCGTCAACACCCCCGTCAGCGCCGGCACCTGCCCGCGCGGCCGACCGGCTCCTGGCGGTGGCTGGGTTGGCGAACGCCCGCGACCTGGGCGGCATCCCGTACCGCACCGGCGGTACGACCGCGGCGGGCGTGTTCTTCAGGTCGGAGAACCTGGACCAGACCACCCGCGCCGGCTGGGATCAGCTCTACGCGGCGGGCATCCGTACCGTCGTCGATCTGCGCCAACCCGGCGAGCGCGCCCAGGACAGCCAACCGCGACCGGACTGGCTCACCACGGTGCCCGTCGACCTCGACGGGCTGGAGAACACCGCATTCTGGGCGGACTACTGGGACAACGGCCTGGTCGGCACCGCGCTGTACTACCTGCCGCACCTGGCCGCGATGCCGGAACGGTCGGGGGCCGCGCTGGCGGCGCTGGCCCGGGCGGCACCGGGCGGAGTGCTCTTCCACTGCGCGGCGGGCCGGGACCGCACCGGGCAGATCGCCCTCCTGCTGCTCACCATCGCCGGCGCCGAGCCCGAGGCCATCGTGGACGACTACCTGGAAACCGTGCGCCGCGGCGACCAACGGGCCGTCGCATCCGGTCGGGCACACGAGGAGGCCGAAAGCGAGGCGCTCTGCCGATCCTTCGGCACCACAACGGAGGGCGCCTTTCGCACGGCCCTGGCAGGCCTCGACCTGCCTGCAGTGCTCGCCGCGGCGGGCATCACCGACACCGAGCTGGCCACCCTGCGCAGCTGGCGACAGAGCCGCACGGCCTGAGCCGCGATGTCGCCGCGCCGCGCCTCCCCGATTGAAGTGATCGAACGCCTACGCGCGGCCGGCTGCGTCTTCGCCGAAGACGAGGCCCGGTTGCTGACGGCGGCCGCAGGAACACCGGCCGAACTGGAGCAGCTGCTCGGACTGCGCGAATCCGGACTGCCGCTCGAACAGGTCCTCGGCTGGGTGCAGTTCTGCGGCCTGCGCATCACCGTGCGGCCCGGGGTGTTCGTGCCCCGCCGCCGCACCGGCCTGCTGGTGAAGCGGGCGGCCCGGCTCATCCGGCCCGGTTCGGTGGTGGTCGACATGTGCTGTGGAACCGGCGCGGTCGGCGCCGCCCTCCTCACCGCGGAACCGGAGCTGACGCTCTACGCCGTCGACATCGACCCGGCCGCCACGGCATGCGCCCGGGAGAACCTCGCTCCGCGCGGCGGCACCGCCCTCACCGGCGACCTGTTCGCTCCGCTGCCACGCACCCTGCTCGGGCGGATCGATGCCATTGTGGCGAACGCCCCCTACGTGCCCACGGATGCCATCGCCCGGATGCCGCCCGAAGCGCGGCTGCACGAGGCCAGGGTCGCGCTCGACGGCGGCCCGGACGGTCTCGAGGTGCAGCGCCGGCTCGTGGCGGCGGCCCCGGAGTGGCTGGCCCCCGGCGGGCAGCTGTTGGTGGAGACCAGTTCCAGTCAGGCGCCGCAGACTCTGGCGATCTTCGCCCGGCACGGCCTCACCGCCCGCGTCGTGCACTCGCGGAAGCTGGACGCCACGGTCGTGATCGGCGCCACCGCATTGATCGGCGCTCGCTCGGCCTGAGTCCCGGGGTCCAGCGCCCGGAGGCGTGAAAATTCTCCCGTCACTGCACCTCCTGCGGCTCGCCGCGCCCGCTCTAGCGGGCGCGCTGGCCGGTACGAGGTGCAGTGAGTGCCGCGATGGGCCACCGCGAACCGGGGCCGCCACGGCTACTCCAGGAGCAGCGCCGGCTCCTCGATGATGCTGGCCACGTCGGCCAGGAACCGGCTGGCCACGTCGCCGTCGACCACCCGGTGATCGAAGCTTGCGCCGATGGTGGTGACGAAGCGCGGGCGCACCTCGCCGTCGACGACCCAGGGCTTGAGCTTGATCGTGCCCAGCGCCACGATGCCGGCCTCGCCGGAGTTGAGGATCGGGGTGCCGGTGTCCATGCCGAAGACACCGATGTTGGTGATCGTGATGGTGCCGTTGGCCATCTCGGCCGGGCTGGTCTTGCCGTCCCTGGCCGTGAGGGTGAGCTTCTCGAGGGCGCCGGCCAGCTCGAGCAGGCTCATGTCCTGGGCTTCCTTGATGTTGGGCACGATCAGTCCACGCGGGGTGGCCGCGGCGATGCCGAGGTTCACGTAGTGCTTGATCACGATCTCCTCGTCGGTGAAGACCGAGTTGACGGTGGGGTTGCGCCGCACGGCCCAGATCATGGCCTTGGCCATGATCAGCAGCGGCGACACCTTGACGCCGGCGAAATCGGTGGAGACCTTGAGCCGCTTGACGAACTCCATGGTGCGGGTGGCGTCCACGTCGACGAACAGGCTCACGTGCGGGGCGGTGAAGGCGCTGCGCACCATGGTCTGCGCGATCACCTTGCGCACGCCCTTCACGGGGATGTGCTCTTCGCGGTCGGTCGGCCACTCCGGCGTCTGGATGTTGCGGAACACGCTGGCCTGGGTGGCCTCGCGCAGCACGTCCTCGCGGGTGACGTCACCGAACCGGCCGGTGGGCTCCACCTGGCTGAGGTCGACGCCGAGGTCCTTGGCCAGCTTGCGGATCGGCGGCTTGGTGATCACCGGGCCGGCGGGGCGTGCCGGGGCGCCGGCCGGCTTGGCGGATGCGGCGGGCGCGGGCGCCGGTCGAGCCGGCGGTGTCGCACGAGCCGGTCCCGTCGCGGCGGTGGCGGAGCGCGGCCCCGAGGCAGCCGGGCCGCCCTGCGGAGGCGCGGTCGGTGCGGCCGCGAGAGCCTCGTGCGCTGCCGTCGGCACCACGTGCCGGCGTCGGCGGGTGGGCATCGACGCGGCGGCGCCGCGGCCCACGAGCACGGCCGGGGACTCCTCGGCGGGTTCCTGCGAGATGGTGCCGCCGGCATCCTGGGCGGCCACGGTGAGGTCGTCGTCGGCCGGTGCGGGCGCATCCGGTGCGGGCGCAGCGGTGTCGTCGGTGGCGCCGGCCTCGGAGAGGATCGTGATGATCACAGTGCCCACGTCGACGGTGGTGCCCGGCTGCACGAGGATCTCGCCGACGACGCCGACGTACGGCGACGGCAGCTCAACGAGCGACTTGGCGGTTTCGATCTCGACGAGCACCTGGTTGATCGAGATGGTGTCGCCGGGGGCGACCTTCCACTCGACGATTTCGGCCTCGGTCAGGCCCTCGCCCACGTCGGGGAGGGTGAATCGGGAGACGCTCATGGGGTGCCTTTCACAGCAAGGGGATGATTAGTAGGCGAGGGAGCGGTCGACGGCTTCGAGCACCCGGTCGGGGCTGGGAAGGAAGTGCGTCTCCACCGCGGCGGGCGGGAACGGGGTGTCGAAACCGGACACCCGCAGCACGGGGGCCTCGAGGGAGTAGAACGCCCGCTCGGTGACGGTCGCGGCGATCTCGGAGCCGACGCTGACGAAGCCGGCGGCCTCCTGGGCCACCACGAGGTGGCCGGTCTTGTGCACGGACTCGAGAATCGGTGTGTAGTCGATCGGTGAGATCGAGCGCAGGTCGATGACCTCGAGGCTGATGCCCTCCGCCGCGGCGAGGTCGGCGGCCTGCAGCAGCACGCTCACCATGGCGCCGTGGCCGACAACGGTGACACTGGTGCCGGTGCGCACCACCCGGCTGGCGTGCAGCGGGGTGCCGGCCGCGGTGAAGTCGACCTCGCCCTTGGGCCAGTAGCGGCTCTTGGGTTCGAAGAAGATCACCGGGTCGTTCGACGCGATGGCCTCCTGCATCATCCAGTAGGCGTCGTGCGGGTTCGACGGGCTCACCACGCGGAGGCCGGGGGTGTGCGCGAAGTACGCCTCCGGGCTTTCCTGGTGGTGCTCGATCGAACCGATGTGGCCGCCGTAGGGAATCCGCACGACGACGGGCATGGTGAGGCCGCCCTCGTGCCGGTTGCGCATCCGGGCCAGCTGGCTGGTGATCTGGTCGAAGCCGGGGAAAACGAAACCGTCGAACTGGATCTCGCAGACCGGCCGGTAGCCGCGCATGGCCAGGCCGATGGCCGTGCCGATGATGCCGGATTCGGCCAGCGGGGTGTCGAGCACCCGCTTCTCACCGAATTCGGCGTGCAGTCCCTCCGTCACCCTGAAGACGCCGCCGAGCGGGCCGATGTCCTCGCCCATCATGAGCACCTTGGGGTCGTTCAGCATCGCCTGGCGCAGCCCCGCATTGAGGGCCTTGGCCATGGGCAGGTTCGCGCTGGTCGGCGCGGCGGCGGTCGTTTCCGGCATGGTCATCAGGACTCACTCCCGTCGAAGGAGGTTTCGTAGGCGTCGAGCCAGGCCTTCTGCTCCGCGACCAGCGGATGCGGTTCGGCGTAGACGTTGTCGAAGATGACGGAGCGGTCGGGTGAGGTGATCTCCAGGGCGCGGCGGCGCACATCCGCGGCGTGGTCTGCGGCCTCTTCGTCGACGGAGTCGAGGAACTCCTGCTCGACACCCAGGCCCTTGAGGTAGCTGCGGAAGCGCACGATCGGGTCGCGGGCGACCCAGTAGGCCAGCTCGTCGGGGTCGCGGTACTTGGTGGGGTCGTCGGCGGTGGTGTGGGCGCCGACGCGGTAGGTCAGCGCTTCGATCAGCGACGGGCCGTGGCCGGCGCGGGCGTCGTCCATGGCCTTGGCGGTGACGGCGTAGCTGGCGAGCACGTCGTTGCCGTCGACCTGGATGCCGGGCATGCCGAAGCCGCCGGCCCGCAGGTAGAGCGGGGTCCGGGACTGGCGAGAGACGGGCACCGAGATGGCCCAGTGGTTGTTCTGCATGAAGAACACCTGCGGGGTCTGGTAGCTGGCCGCGAAGACCAGGGCCTCGTTGGCGTCGCCCTGGGAGGAGGCGCCGTCGCCGTAATAGACGATCACGGCCGCATCGGTGTCGGGGTTGCCGGTCGCGGTGGCGCCGTCCAGCTGCATGCCCATGGCGTAGCCGGTGGCGTGCAGCGTCTGCGAGGCGAGCACCAGAGTGTAGAGGTGGAAGTTGCCGTGTTCCTCCGGTGTCCAACCGCCGAGGGTGACGCCGCGGAGCATCCTGAGGATGTCGACCATGTCCAGGCCCCGGATCATGCCGACGACGTGCTCGCGGTAGGAGGGGAAGACGTGGTCCTGCGCGCGGGTGGCGTAGGCGGAGCCGACCTGGGCGGCCTCCTGGCCGTGGCTGGGCACCCAGAGGGCGAGCTGGCCCTGGCGCTGCAGGTTCGCCGCTTCGGTGTCGAACTTCCGCACGACGACCATGTCGCGGTAGAACCTGCGGTAGTCGGCCTCGGTGAGGCGTTCGAAGTACGGCAGGAACTCGGCCGCCGATTCGGACGGCGAGAACGTGCCGTCCGTGGACAGGAGCTGCACGGTGGGAGAGGTCAGGGTGCGCACGGGTGCGTCGTTGGAGGTCACTGGCACCGTACTAACCTAGCCGCCGGGCCGGGTGCCCCGTTGGTAGATCCTGAACAATCTCAGCGCCGATCCGTAGGAGCGTGGCCACAGATTCCTCCTCGCCAATCGAGACCCGGATACCCTCCGGGTGGAAGGGCCGGACGACGAGCCCGGCATCGGTGAAACGGTCGGTGGTCGCCGCGGTCGCCGCGCCCAGCGGCAGCCAGATGAAGTTGGCCTGCGACGGCGGGACGTTCAGCCCCGCGGTCACCAAGGCGGCACGGATGCCGTCGCGGCGTTCGGCGATCACGCCGACCCGTTCCAGCAGCTCGGGTTCGGCGTCCAGCGAGGCCAGCGCGGCGGCCGAACCCTGCCCGGTGACCGAGAGCGGGATCGCGGTGGCACGGGCGGCGTCGAGGATGCCGACAGGGCCCAGGCCGTAGCCGACCCGGAGGCCCGCGAGGCCGTAGGCCTTGGAGAAGGTGCGCAGCACGACGAGGTTCGGGTAGCGCCCCAACAGCGTCGTACCGTCGACGGCTTCCGGGTCGGTGACGAATTCGGCATACGCCTCGTCGAGGATCACCAGCAGGTCGGCGGGGACCTGCTCCATGAACGCCGTGAATTCGTCGGCCGTGGCGATCACGCCGGTGGGGTTGTTGGGGCTGCAGACGATCACGACGCGGGTGCGCGGGGTGATCAGCGCGGCCATCGCGGGCAGGTCGTGGCCGTGGTCGGCGCGGTTGGGTGCGGTGACACTGGTGGCACCGGAGACCGTGACCAGGCTCGGGTACGCCTCGAACGAGCGCCAGGAGTAGAGCACCTCGTCGCCGGGGCCGGCCGCGGCCAGGATCAGCTGCGACAACAGCGCCACCGATCCGGCACCGATGTGCACCTCGTCGGTGGTCAGCCCGTACCGGGCCGCGAGCCGCTCGCGGAGAGCGAGGGCGGAGGCATCCGGGTACCGGTTGAAGGCCGAGACGGCGTTCACCGCGTCGACGACGCCGGGCAGCGGGTCGAACGGGTTCTCGTTGCTGGACAGCTTGAAGGCGGAGGCGTTGGCCGCCTTGCCCTGCCGGTACGCCGGCAGCGCAACGATCTCAGGGCGCAGGCGGACCGAGGGCTGGTCTGAAGGGCTCACTCGGCGAGTCTACGCCGGGACATATTCGCGGTGCCGCATGCTCTGGCCGTATATGCCGCACCGGAAACCCACCCGGCGACCGGCACCGGCTGCCATAGTGGAAGCATGGGTAGTTTCCTGATCAAGCTCATCGTCAACGCCGTCGCCCTCTGGGTGACCACACTGATCGTGGCGGGTGTGCGGGTGGACTCGTACGCACCGGACACGACGGCCGTTGTCCTCACCTACCTGCTGATCTCGCTGATCTTCGGGTTCGTCAACGGGTTCATCGGCGGGTTCGTGCGGATCGTCGCGTTCCCCCTCTATGTGCTCACCCTCGGCCTGTTGTCGTTCATCGTGAACGGGCTGCTGCTGATGCTGGTGGCGTGGATCTCCGGCCTGCTCGGTTTCGGTCTGGTCGTCGAGAGTTTCTGGTGGGGCGTACTCGGCGCGTTCGTGCTGGGCATCGTCAGCTGGCTGTTCGGCCTGCTCGTACGGCCGCTGAACAACGCCACCTCCTAGGCCCGCGCCAGGTCAGTCGACTCGTTCGGCTCGCCAGACGCTCTGCTGCCCAGGTGACTCGCCCACGATCCCGTCCAGCTGCGCGCGGAACGCCACCAGCCGGGGCTCCGGGGACCCGTCGACCAGACGGGCGGTCTCGCGGTATCCCACCAGCTGATGCGCCGGCATGACCTCGTCGGCCGGCACCTCCCGGTCGGCGAAGAGTTCCCGCCGCACGTAGAGGCGCTGGTCCTCGTCCGACGTGGAGCCCAGAGCGGGAACAAGGTCGTCATCGTGCTCGACCGCGATCGCCGGCACCCCCTCGGGCAACGGCAGGTCGGTTTCCGGCGCCCCGAAGGTGACCAACCCCACGGCGTTGACGTCGCCCCGCGAGACCAGCTGGTTGGCGATCAGCCCGCCCTGAGAGTGCGCCACCGGCACCACCGGGTCGCCGGGCTGCACTCCGGCCGCCTGCATCGCCTGCAGTACCGCCCGGTACGAGCCGGCCTCCTGGTCGGCCACGGCCGCGACATTGGAGGCCATGTCCCACGGTTCGCTCGAGTCGGTCGGGCTCCATTCCACGGTGCCGCCGATGAAAACCAGCCAGGACGGATGCGCCGCGTCGCCGTAGCGCTCGATGCGCACCTGACCGCCGTCATCCTCGGTGGGGATGCGGTCGGCGAGGTCGGCGAACCCGGTGGGCGGGCTCGGCGGCGCGAGCGTGGCGGGCCCGAGCGTGGCCGGCCCGAGCGTGGCCGGCGCAGCGCCAGAGCCGCTGGCGGGGCCCCGCAGCGGCACGGCCACAGGCACGGCAGGCACCGGGCCCGGCGGCCCCGGCGCGGTACCGGCGGCGGGGCCCCTCAGGGGCAGGGCCGGCGGGCCGGCCCCGACACCGCCGGCCGGCCCTGGTCGTTCGGCCCGGGCCCCGCCCGCCGGGGTGGCCGAGGATCCCACCTGGGCCACCCGCACGGGCGACTCGCGCAACATCCCCGCCGCCCGCGCCGCGACGAGCAGCCCGACTGCCGAAAACGGTGCCCCGAGCAGGCCGGCACCCCCATCGCCTAGTGCCGCGGCCACCGGGTACGGCACGCCCAGCCGGCCCAGGACCGCATCATCGGCCGAGCCCACGACCGCCCGGACCACTGCGACCGTCGCCGGGTCGGTGAGCGGCCGCGGATTCTCCCGCAGCCAGTCGGTGAGCGGCGGTGGCAGCACCGACGGTGTGCGGCCCAGCGCTGCGGAGGACAGCAGCGAGCCGGCGGCCAGGTAGGCCAGCGGCGTCGCCAGGGACAGCACCAGCACCGGCGCCAGCACCCCCAGGGTGTGCGCCATCCAGGCGCCCGTACCCTGCAGCACCAGGTCAAGACCGTTTTCCAGGCGGCCGTACTCCTCGGCGGCCTGCTCGAGGGCCTCGGCCAGGTCGCGGCTCCGGGTGGCAATCGCGTCGATCGCCACGGACGCGCCGAACACGCAGGCGCCGAGGTCGTCCGGTTGCCAACTCGGCGCCGAACCGACGCCCAACGCCCGCACCCGGCCGATCTGCCCCTGCCACTGCTCCGCCTCCCGCTGCACCAGGCGCAGCGCCGCCATCTCGGCGAACACGGTGTCGGTGGCGACCTGGATGCTGCCGCCGCCGGACACCGTCAGGGTCCCGTCGTGTCCCCCGGGCACAGGACCCGAGCCGGTCACAGCGTCGCCTTCACCCGGTCGATGGCCTCATCCACGGCCCACAGCGCATCGTCCAGGGCCCGCCAGACCCCGGCCAGGTCACGGCTCAGCTCACCCCGGCGGGTGTCGTACGCCCGTTGGGCCGGCGACCGCCAGGCGGCGCCGGACGCCTGGCCTGCCAGCCGACGCCCCGATTCCTCCACACCGTCCCGTACCCCTCTCAACAGCCGCCGTTGCTCCCGCAGCCGCGCGAGGGTTTCGGCATCCGGCCCATTGCCCGCATCCGGCAGGATGCTGCCACCCAGTGATTCCACCGCGCCTCCTCGGTCCAGACTGTGCGGCCCACCCTGGACCGGCCCGGTCGTGGCAGCGTGGTCTGCGCTCAACCCGGGGAAAATTTGCCCAGGGTCGCGGATGTGGAGGAGGGGAATGTGGAACACAATGGACACATGAATTTCGCGGCGCTCAGTCCAGATGAGTCGACGCCATTCCGGATCATTTTCGTCTGCACCGGCAATATCTGCCGGTCGCCCATGGCCGAGGTGATGCTGCGCGACCTCGTCACGCGCTCCGGACTGGGTCGGCTCATCACGACGAGCTCCGCGGGCACCGGCGACTGGCACGTCGGCGAGCAGGCCGACACCCGCACGATCTCGGCGTTGGCCAAGCGCGGCTACGACGGCAGTCACCACCGGGCCCGCCAATTCGACGCGGGCTGGTTCGACGACCTCGACCTCGTCGTGGTGCTCGACAGGTCGCAGGAACGAATCCTGCGCAATTGGGCGCCGACCGAACGGGACCGCAACAAGGTGCGCCTGCTGCTCAGCTTCGACCGGGATCAGGCCACCCTGCGGGACGTGCCCGACCCCTACTATTCCGACGATGCGCTGTTTGACTCCGTATTAGGCATGATTGAGAGAGCCAATTTTGCGCTCTTCGCGCAGCTCGCACCCGCAATCAGACAGGGAGTCCGATGAGTCCTCTACCCCCGCAGGTCCTCAGTCCACTCGACGGCCGGTATCAAGCCGCCGTCACCGAACTGGGCGAGTACCTGTCTGAGGCCGGACTGAACCGGGCCAGGGTCAAGGTCGAGGTGGAGTGGTTGATCACCCTCACCGACCGCAGCCTGTTCGGATCCACGCCGCTCACCGTGGACCAGAAGTCGGGCCTCCGCGCCCTCGTCACCGACTTCGGTCAGGCCGAGATCGACGAACTGGCCGCGCTCGAGGCCGTCACCCGGCACGACGTCAAGGCCGTGGAGTACCTCGTGCGCCGCCGCCTGGTGCCGCTGGGCCTCGAATCGATCAGTGAACTGACCCACTTCGCCGCCACCAGTGAGGACATCAACAACCTCGCCTACGCCCTCACGGTCTCCGACGCCGTGCGTGAGGTCTGGCTGCCCAAGTTCCGCGCCCTGATCGGCGCCCTCCGCGCCCTGGCCGGCGACTACCGTGCCGACGCCATGCTGGCCCGCACCCACGGTCAGCCCGCTACGCCCACCACCATGGGCAAGGAGCTGGCGGTTTTCGTCTACAGGCTCGAGCGCATCCAGAAGCAGATCGAGGCCAACGAGTACCTCGGCAAGTTCAGCGGCGCCACCGGCACCTTCGCCGCGCACGTCGCCGCGGATCCCGCCGTGGACTGGCCGTCGGTGTCCCGCGAGTTCGTCGAGGGCCTGGGCCTGGGCTGGAACCCGCTGACCACCCAGATCGAGTCACACGACTGGCAGGCCGAGCTGTACGGCAAGGTGTCACACGCCAACCGGGTGCTGCACAACCTCGCCACGGATGTCTGGACCTACATCTCGATCGGCTACTTCCGTCAGGTGCCGCAGGCCGGCGCCACCGGATCGTCGACCATGCCGCACAAGATCAACCCGATCCGGTTCGAGAACGCCGAGGCCAACCTCGAACTCTCCAGCGCCCTGCTGGATTCGCTGGCTGCCACCCTGGTCACCTCCAGGCTGCAGCGCGACCTGACCGATTCCACCACCCAGCGCAACATCGGCGTCGGCTTCGGGCACTCGTTGCTCGCGCTGGACAACCTGGTGCGGGGCCTGGGCGAGATCGACCTGGACCGCGAGCTGCTCGCCCACGACCTGGACACCAACTGGGAGATCCTCGGTGAGGCCATCCAGACGGTCATCCGCGCCGAGGTCAGCTCCGGACGCTCCACCATCGCCGACCCGTATGCGCTGCTCAAGGAACTCACCCGCGGTAAGCGGATCAACCGCGCCGACCTGGTCACGTTCGTGCAGGAACTCGAGATCGGCGACGCCGCCAAGGCCCGCCTGCTCGAGCTGACGCCGGCCGGCTACGTGGGCCTGGCCGACCCGCTGGTGGATTACCTGGGCTGACCGTCCGACGGCCGGGCATCCCGGGGTGCTGCACCCCGGGATCCCGCCGCACGGTCCGCGCGGCGGCGGGCCCCGCGCCGGCCGATCATCTTGTTGACTTCGACGAGCAGGAAGATCACCAGGGCCAGGCCCAGCGTGTACACCCACTCGCGCAGGCCGATCGGCGTGGAGCTGAACCACACGTTCATCACCGGCGTGTAAATGAAGACCAGCTGCAGCACGAGCATCGTGCCCACCGAGATCCACACCGACCGGTTGCCGCGCAGCACGGCCGGGGTGAGGCTCGATGCGCGCAAGAACCGGCAGTTGAACAGGAACACGAGCTGGCTGAGCACCAGCATCGTCACCGCGGTGGTCTGCGCGACCGCGCGCGGCGACCCGATCGACAGCTCGTAGAAGAACACCCCGATGGTCGCGGCCGTGATCAGCACCGAGACCCAGAGCAGCCTTCCCAGGTATTCGGAGTCAAGCACCGCGCCGCCGGCCGGCCGGGGCCGGCGCAGCATGATCCCGGGCTCGGCGGGCTCGGTGGCCAGGGCGAGCGACAGGGTGACGGCGGTGATCAGGTTCACCCAGAGGATCTGGGTGGGCTGCAGCGGCAGCGCAAAACCGAACAGCACGGCCAGCAGCACCACCAGCGACTGGGCCGCGGTGGTGGGCAGGATGAAGATGATCGATTTCTGCAGGTTGTCCCGGATCCGCCGGCCCTCTTCGACGGCCTTCTGGATGGTGGCGAAGTTGTCGTCGGCCAGCACGATGTCGGCGGCCTCCTTGGTGGCCTCCGTGCCCTTGATGCCCATCGCCACGCCCACATCCGCCCGGCGCAAGGCCGGGGCGTCGTTGACGCCGTCACCGGTCATCGCGACGACCTCACCGTGCGATTGCAGCGCCTTCACGATGCGCAACTTGTGCTCGGGGCTGGTACGGGCGAACACGTCCACGTCGCGCACCACCTGGGCCAGCCGGTCCTGGGACAGTTTCTGCAGCTCGCCACCGGTGAGCACCCGTGGCTCACCGGACACGATGCCCATTTCCCTGGCGATCGCAACGGCCGTGCCGTGGTGGTCTCCCGTGATCATCTTCACCCGGATGCCGGCGGCGTGCATGATCCCGATCGCCGCGATCGCCTCCGGCCGGGGCGGATCCACGATGCCGACCACGCCGAGGAACAACAGGCCGTCCTCGACATCACCCAGGTGCAGGGCGCTCAGATCGGCCGGGGCGTCGCCGACGGCCGCGCCGAGGACACGCAGCCCGGTGGAGCTGAGCTCGTCGACCTGCTGCTCCCAGAAGGCCTCGTCGAGGGGTTCCGGCAGCCCCGCGGCATCCAGCTGCCTGCTGCACCCCTCGAGCAGCCGGGCCGGTGCACCCTTGACCAGGATGCGGGCGGGCTCGTCGTCCCACCGGTTGAGGGTGGCCATGAACTTGTTGGCCGACTCGAACGGGATCACGGCCAGCCGATCGAAGCCCGCCGGGTCGAAACCGGCCTTGTGCCCGAGGGTGCAGAGCGCCCCCTCGGTCGGTTCGCCGACCACCCGCCAGACGCCGTCGTCGGCGCTGACCCTGGCGTCGTTGCAGACGGCCATGACCTCCACCAGCCGGGCCAGGTCGTCCTGGTCGGCCACGGTCACGGGCCGGCCGTCCCTGAGGACCGCGCCGTCGGGCTCGTAGCCGATCCCCTGCACCTCGTACCGGGCCGCACCGGTGATCACGGTGCGTACCGTCATCTCGTTGCGGGTGAGAGTGCCGGTCTTGTCGGTGCAGACCGTGGTCACCGACCCGAGGGTCTCCACCGCGGTGAGTTTCCGCACGATGGCGTTGTGGGTGGCCATCTGCCGCACGCCGAGGGCCAGCGTGATGGTGACGAGTGCAGGCAGCCCCTCCGGCACCGCCGCCACCGCGAAGCCGATGGTGGCGGCGAAGAGGTCGGCAAAACCGCGGTCGTGCACCAGCCGGCCGATCACGAGCATCAGCCCGGAGACAGCGAGGATGCCCAGCGAGATCCGGGTGCTGAACACATCCAGTTGCCGGGTCAACGGGGTGGCCAGGGCTTCGGTGTCGGTGACCAGGGTCTGGATGCGGCCGATCTCGGTGTCCGATCCGGTGGCGGTCACCACGCCCCGGCCGCTGCCCGCCGCCACGATGGTGCCGGAGAAGAGCATGCAGTGCCGGTCCCCGACGCCGGCATCCGCGGCTACGGCGGCGACGTCCTTGCCGGCCGGCACGGATTCGCCGGTCAGCGCGGACTCCTCGACCCTGAGGTTGGTGCCCTCGATCAGGCGCAGGTCGGCGGGCACCTTGTCGCCGGACTTCACCCGGACGATGTCGCCGGGCACGAGGGTCGCGGCGTCGGTGTTCACCCAGTGTCCGCCGCGGCGGGCCTTCGCGTTCAGCGACAGCATCCGGCGGATCCCGTCGAGCGCCTTCTCCGCCCGGCCCTCCTGCAGGAACCCGATCACCGCGTTGATCACGGCCACGGCGAGGATCACCGACGCGTCCACCCAGTCGCCGAACACCATCGTGAGCACCGCGGAGCCGAGCAGCACGTAGATGAGCACGTCGTTGAAGTGGCCGAGGAAGCGAAGCACCGGGTTCTTCTTCGCCACGACGGGCAGGGCGTTGGGGCCGAACCGGGCCAGCCGCGCGGCGGCCTCGGCCTCGTCGAGACCGTGCCGGCTGGTGTGCAGGTCGGCGCACACGGCCTCGACGGTGCGGGCATAGGGCCGGTCTGGACGCGCCGCGTCGGACCCGGCCAAGCCGTCGGTGGTCATGGCTGCCCCGTTAGGGGAGGAAACGCCGGGAAGCGGACCACAATGGGTCCATTAAAGCACCCTGGGGGCGGCGGACGAGGCTAGTGGCCCGGTGTCTCGCCGGTCTTGTTCTGCTCGTCGAGGTCACTTTTCTCGGCCGCGTCGGGCTTCATACCCAGCGCCAGCATCGCGATGACGACCAGGGCCACGATGAAGGTGATGCCCAGGGCGATCGACGACAGCGCCCAGTTGCGGGTGGCCAGCAGGATGGTGAGCCCGACGAAGAGCCCCATTCCGGCGGAGATGGCGACCAGCTCGACGGGCTTGAGGATCTCGGACCGGCTGGGCTTGTGGGGGCTGTTCTGGGTCACGGGGTGTCCGAATCTGTGGAGGAGGAGGCCAGGTCGCGCGGCGCATCCGCGTGCGCAGAAGAAAGGGAGACGCCGGCGATGACGAGGTAGACGCCGATGATCACCAAGTAGGCGCCGAGCAGCCCGACCGCGACGACGGCGTGCGGCGGCAGCAGCAGGAACACCAGCGCGAGCACCGCGGTGAGCGAACCGACGACCAGCCAGTCGCGGGCGACCTGGCCACGTCCGCGAATACGGATACCCGTGTACAGCTCGAGAGCGCCGGTGACCGCAGCCCACACCGAGACGATGTAGAGGAAGAAGCCGAGCCCGCCGGCGGGCATGGCCAGCGCGAGCACTCCGGCGAGCACACCGACCGCGCCCTGAACAGCGAAAATGCTGCGGTCGCGGGGGTCGGTGACGGTCTTCCAGCTGAGCAGCCCGGTGATCAGGCCGCTGACCAGCGCGAAGGCGCCGAACACGACGAGCCCGAAACCGGCGGAGTGGTCGGCGTTGAACGTGATCACGGCCGCCGGTACGAAGGCCACGATGGCGCGCGTTATGGGCACGGTCCAGTACCGGGTACCGATGACGGCTGCTGCCGGGGCATGCGCCACGCGGGCACCTCTTTCGTCGCAGGGAGTCCTGCCAGTCTACGCGGCGCTTTCGGCCGGGTTCGGTGCCCGGGCGTAGCGGGCGCCCGCATCCGCGACTACCGTCGGACGGGACAGGGGGTCCAACGGTGGTCACTTCGAACGTACCGGCCGGCAGTGTGCGGGTCAGCCCTAGGGAAGACGCGGCCGCGTTGGCGGACCTGCTCGCCCGGGCGCCGGCCGAGGTGCCCGGTTTCCTCACCGGTCGCTCCGGGCTGCCGGGCCCGAGGGCGAACCTCCCGCTCGCCGATGCGTTCGCCGGTACGGCGCCGGCCGAACTGATCTGGAGCCTGGTCGATTCGGCCGACGAGTACCTGGCCTTCTGCGGCACCGAGGGGCTCGGACGGCTCGCGGTCTCCCCCGACGAGCGGCCCGCTGCCCTCACGGCGCTTCGTCGGGCCGCCGCCGACGAGCGTTGGCGGGTCCGGGAGGGCGCCGCGCGGGCGCTGCAGCTGATCGGGGACGCCGACCCGGCCCTGATGCACGCCGTCGTGGAGGACTGGTCGGAGTCCACGGACGCCTGGCTGGCGCGCGCCGCCGTGGCCGCGATCTGTGAGCCACGGCTGTTGGCCGATGACGACGCCCAGGCGCTGGCACTGCGGGTCTGCGACCGGGCCACGGCCCTGCTGCTTCGCGGCGAACCGAACCCGACCGACCCTGTACGCGCCCGCGAGGCGCACCGGGTGCTGCGCCAGGCCCTGGGCTACGGCTGGAGCGTGGCGATCGCCGCGAGCCCGGCGGCGGGCCTCACCGCATTTCGTCGCCTGACCGCCAGCGACGACCCGGATGCCCGCTGGATCGTGCGCTCGAACCATGCCAAGGCGCGGCTGCGGTCGGTGCTCGCCGATCGCAACCTCTGGGGAACCCTCGGCTGAGCCGCGCTCTGTCCTCCGAGGCGCTGGGTCGCACCGCCCTGACTCGCCGCACAACACCCCTCAGCGCGTCCGCGAGGGGCACCATGCGGCACGTGGGTGGAATGCAGCTCCCCGACATGCCGCAAAAGTCCCGTTGGCGGCGGCTTTGAGGGTGTTTTGCGGCACGTCGAAGGGACGCAACCCGGGTTAGAGGGCGTTGACGGCGCCCAGCACCTTGGTGAGCGAGTCCTTGGCGTCACCGAACAGCAGCGTGGTCTTCGGGTCGAAGAGCAACTCGTTCTCGATACCGGCGAAGCCCGGGCGCATCGACCGCTTGAGGAAGACGATCTGGCGGCCCTCTTCGACCTCGAGGATCGGCATCCCGTAGATCGGCGCGCCCGGCGAAGTCTTCGCGGCCGGGTTGACGACGTCGTTCGCGCCGACCACGAGCACCACATCGGTGTTCTTGAACTCGGGGTTGACCTCGGCCATCTCCTTGAGCGACTCGTAGGGCACGTTGGCCTCGGCGAGCAACACGTTCATGTGACCGGGCATCCGCCCGGCAACCGGATGGATCGCGAAGGCCACGTCGACGCCGCGCGCCTCGAGGGTCGTGGCGAGCTCGGCGATGGTGTGCTGCCCCTGGGCCACGGCCAGGCCGTAGCCGGGCACGATCACCACACGCTGCGCGTAGGCGAGCATCACGGCGACGTCCTCGGGGTTCGAGGAGCGCACCGGGCGGTCGCTCTGCGTGGTGGAGCCGGCGGTCGAGCCGCCGCGGAAAGCACCGAACATGATGCCGCTGACGCCACGACCCATGGCGGAGGCCATGGCGCGGGTGAGGATCGTACCGCTGGCACCGACCAGTGTGCCGGCGACCACGAGCAGCACGTTGTCCAACACCACACCGGATGCGGCGACCGCGAGTCCGGTGAACGCGTTGAGCAGCGAGATGACGATGGGCACGTCGGCGCCGCCGACGGGCAGCACGAGCAGCAAGCCGACGACCAGGCCGAGCACCAGGAGCAGCAGCGCCCAGCCGATGGACCCTGTCGCCACGACGACCCCGCCGATCACGAGGGCTGCCACGACCGCGAGGGTCATGACCCACTTCATGCCGGGGAACACCACCGGGCGGGTGGTGATCAGTTCCTGCAGCTTGGCCACGGTGATCGCGGAACCGGCGAACGAGACCGCGCCGACGAGCATGGTGAAGACCACCGCCACGAGTACCCAGGGACCCTCACTGTGACCGAGTTCGAGCATCGCGACCAGCGCCGCGGCGCCGCCGCCGACGCCGTTGAACAGCGCGACCAGTTGGGGCATCTGAGTCATCTGCACCCGACGGGAGATGGGCGCCGCGATCGCGGATCCCACCGCGATCGCCAGCAGGATCAGCGGGATGTTGTCGAGCTTGGCCGACAGGAACACCGTGATCACGGCGAGGGTGGCGCCGGCGGCGCCGATCAGATTGCCGCGGCGGGCGGTGCGGGGCGAGCTCAGGCCCTTGAGGGCGAGGATGAAGCAGACGGCCGCGGCCAGGTAGAGCAGTGCGGTCCACTCGGCGGACAGGAGGCTCATTTGGTGGTGTCCTTCGGGGTGGCGGCGGGCTTCCGGCCGCGGAACATGCCCAGCATCCGGTCGGTGACGACGAAGCCGCCGACGAGGTTGGCGGTGGCGAGGGCGACGGCGAGCAGGGCCACGGATATCAGCCACGGGTCGTCCAGCTGGCCGGCGACGATGATCGCGCCGATCAGGATGATGCCGTGGATGGCGTTGGCGCCGCTCATCAGGGGGGTGTGCAGGGTGCTGGACACCTTGGAGACCACCTCGAAGCCGACGAAGACGGTCAACACGATGACCGTGAGCAGGGTGATCGGATCCATCAGTTCTTTCCTTCCAGCGCGGCGGCGGTCGGTGCGTGCCGCACCTCGCCGCCGGTGGTGAGACAGGCTCCGGCGATGACCTCGTCGGTGAAGTCGGGTACGACCTGGCCGTCATGAATCATCAGCGCGAGCAGGTTGGCAACGTTCTTGGCGTACAGCCGCGACGCGTCGGAGGCCATCGCGGAGGCGGCGTCCTGCATGCCGACGAGGGTGACGAAGCCGTCACCGGCCGTGGTGGGCACCAGTTGGTCGACGCCCGGGAGCACGCCCTCGACGTTGCCGCCGGTTTCGGCGGCGAGGTCGATCACCACGGAACCGGCGGGCATGGCCGCGACCATCTCCCGGGTCACCAACAGCGGGGCTGGCCGGCCAGGGATCGCGGCGGTGGTGATGAGCACATCCGCCTTGGCCACGTGTGGGGCCAGCAGTTCGCGCTGGCGCACGGCGCGGTCCTCGGCCAGTTCGCTGGCGTAACCGCCGGTGCCTTCGACGGCAGCCAGGTCGAGGGTGATGAAGGTGCCGCCCATCGAGGTGACCTCGTCGGCCGACGCCGGCCGCACGTCATAGGCCGAGACTCTGGCGCCGAGGCGCTTGGCGGTGCCGATGGCCTGCAGCCCGGCGACGCCGGCGCCGAGCACGAGCGCCCGGGCCGGCGGAATGGTGCCGGCCGCGGTCATGTAGAGCGGGAAGAATCGGGGGAACCGGATGGTGGCTTCGAGCACGGCACGGTAGCCGGCGACCAGGGCCTGCGAGGTGAGCGCGTCCATCGACTGGGCCCGGGAGATACGTGGCACCAGTTCCAGCGCGAACGACGTGACCTGTGCGGCGGCCAGGGCTGCCACCGTGGGTAGTTCTGACGCCGGCGACGCCAGACCCACCGTGATGATTCCGGCCGGCAGCGTTGCGGCCAGCTGCGGGCTCAGCGGACGCACGTGGCAGAGCACATCGAACGCGCTGGCGTCGAAGTCCGCGACCAGCCGCGCGCCGGCCTTCTCGTAGGCGGCGTCAGAGTAGCCCGAAGCCAGTCCGGCGCCGGCTTCGACGGTGACGTCGACCCCCAGCGCGGTGAGTTGGGTCACCGTTTCCGGTGTTGCTGCGACGCGTTTTTCGCCCTCTCGGCGTTCACGCCCTATGCCAACCTTCACGAGTAACCACTCCTTTGACGCATCTGCCACCTGACGAGCGAAACGGGGTCGTTCGCGCGTCCCAGGGCGATCTCACTCCGTAGCGTACCGTCGGGTTTTGCCGGCCCGGGGCGCTTTTCAGGGCCGAAAGACCCTGCCCGGGTGGCCAAGAGCACCCTCGACCTCGTAGGCTGAAGGATTGCCCGGGCCGCTGTTGTGGCGCCCACCCCGCACAAATTGCCTGATCTTCCCGCACTGCCGCCGGCATCCACACCCGAGCAGCGCCCGGAAAACGGATGCCCCAACCCGATTGGTTGTCCGTTATCAGCTCCACCGAACCCGCCGACGCGGCGGGCGCTCCCAGCGCCGCCCCGTCCCCGTCAGCCCCGCCAACAGCAGCCACCTCGACCAGCCGGCCCCGACGTTTCGGCGTGCACGTGCCGGCCCCTCGGATCTTCTATCCGGCGTTGGGCATCATCGCGGCCGTCGTCCTGGTCAGCATCTTCTTCCCGGTGCGCACCGGTGCCGTCCTCGCGCAACTGCAGACCCTGGTGGTGGCCGGCCTCGGGCCGTACTACCTCGTGCTGGTGGCGTTCTTCGTCATCTTCGCACTGTGGATGGGGCTGAGCCGGTTCGGTGACATCAAGCTCGGCCAGGACGACGACAAGCCGGAATTCGGGCTGATGTCCTGGTTCTCGATGCTCTTCGCCGCGGGCATGGGCATCGGACTGGTGTTCTGGGGTGCCGCCGAGCCGCTCACCTACTTCCTGGAGCCCAAGCCGGGCGTGCACGGCAGCCGCCCGGAGCTTGCTGCCGCAGCCATGTCCCAGACCTTCCTGCACTGGGGCTTCCACGCGTGGGCGGTCTACGCCGTGGTCGGCCTGTCCCTTGCCTATGCCATTCACCGCAAGGGCCGGCCGGTCTCGATCCGTTGGGCCCTGGAACCGCTGCTCGGCGACAAGGTGAAGGGTCGCCTCGGCGATGCCATCGACGTCACCGCGATCGTGGGCACCCTGTTCGGTGTGGCCACGTCGCTCGGGCTCGGTGTCAAGCAGATCGCCGCGGGACTGCGCCACCTGGGCGTCGTCGATTCCGTCAGCAACACCCTGCTGGTGGTCCTGATCGTGATCATCACCCTCATCGCCATCGCCAGCGTCGTCAGCGGCGTCGGCAAGGGCATCAAGTGGCTGTCGAACATCAACCTCGGCGCGGCCGCGCTCTTCCTGGTCGCCGTCCTGCTGCTGGGCCCCACGATGTATCTGCTGCGGGTCTTCGTGGAGTCCCTCGGCGGCTACTTGCAGAACATCGTCGGACTCACCTTCGACGCCAGCGCGTTCACCGGCCAGGCGGGTCTGGACTGGCAGGGCAGCTGGACGGTCTTCTACTGGGGCTGGTGGATTTCCTGGGCGCCGTTCGTCGGTGTCTTCATCGCCCGGATCTCCCGTGGCCGCACCGTGCGCGAGTTCGTCGCCGGCGTTCTCCTGGTGCCGACCCTCGTCACGTTCCTCTGGTTCGCCGTGATGGGTGGCAGCGTTATCAAGCAGGTGTGGGAGAACCCCGCTGCACTGGTCGACCCCGAGGTGGGCATCGTGCCGGAGAACGTGCTCTTCGACTTCCTCGCCGCGCTTCCGTTCGGGCCGGTGCTGGCGGTGCTGGCTGTGGCGATCGTCGCCATCTTCTTCATCACCTCGGCCGATTCCGGCTCCCTCGTGATCGATATGCTCGCCTCCGGCGGCGAAACCGATCCGCCCAAGTGGAGCCGTATCCTGTGGGCCAGCCTGGTCGGCGTCGTCGCGATCGCTCTCCTGCTCGCCGGTGGCCTGTCCGCGCTGCAGACCGGCGCCATCCTCACCGCCATCCCGGTGAGTGTGGTGATGATCGGCATGTGTATCGCCACCTATCGGGCCTTCAGGGCCGAACACCAGGTGCTCGTGCAGGTCGAACGCCGGGTCCGCCGGGAGGAAATGGCCCGCCGGATCAGCCAGAGCGTCACCAACCATCTGGAGAACAACTTCGACGACCACTTCGGCGACCAGATGGACGGCCGCATCAGCGCCGCGATCACGGATGCCGCCGGCAACGTCTCCATCCAGACGCGGGAACGACGTGCCTTCTGGCCACGCCGACCGCGCGGCCAGACCCCCCTGGTCGACCGCCCCGACCTGGGCGAACTCACCCCGGAGGAGATCGGAGAGATGCAGGACCTGGGCGATCTGATGCCTCAGGACCCGCAGCCCACTGCGGACACGTCGTCGGCGCACCCGTCGGCGGCAGACCACGCCGAACCCGACGCCGTGACGCCGGATGCCGCTCTCGCGCCGGACGCCGACCCGGAGGACCCGCGCACGTCGTGAGCCGTCTGGCGAACCGGGCCGGCCGGGCCTGACGCGCCGCACACCGAAAGGGCCTGACAGGCGAGGCCATCCCCGCGGTCAGGCCTTTATCGACGGCTGCCGAAGCGGGCCAGTGGCTCGCTGAGGCAAGTCACGTGGGCCCAGAGTCGAGGCTCGGTACCTACGACACGTGAGCACACACCCCCCAAACGCGACAGACTGAGGACGTGACCCGTCTTTCGTTCGATCCGTCCAGACTCGGTCGCGGGCTCGCATTCGCCTCGGCGATCGATGATCTGAGTGCTGCGCTTGATCGGAGCCGCACCGTGGTCGTCAGCGCGCCGCCGGGCACGGGAAAGACAACACTCGTGCCGCCTATCCTCGCCGATCGGGTTCCGGGTCGTGTGATCGTCACTCAGCCACGCCGGGTCGCTGCCCGCGCCGCGGCCCGACGACTCGCGCAGTTGGACGGATCCTCTCTCGGCTCTCGCGTCGGATACACCGTCCGTGGCGAACGCCAGGTGAGTCCATCCACCCTGATCGAGTTCGTTACCGCCGGCGTGCTCCTGCGCCGACTGCTCGATGACCCTGGTCTCGACGGGATCGATGCGGTCATCATCGACGAAGTGCACGAACGGGCTTTGGAGACGGACCTGCTGATCGGGCTACTCGGCGAGGTCCGCGAGCTGCGCGACGACCTCGTCCTCATCGCGATGTCCGCGACCCTCGACGCCGAGAGGTTCGCGTCAATTCTCGGTACGGATGCGGGCCCGGCCCCGATCGTGACCCAGAGCGCACCGGCCCATCCGCTCGAGGTGCGCTGGGCGCCCTCTCCCACACCTCGACTGGATGAGCGGGGGGTCACCTGGGCTTTCCTCGACCACGTCGCGAGCACCGCGGTTGCCGCACACCGCACCCTCGTGCGCACCGATCCGGCCGCCGATGCTCTCGTCTTCGCGCCGGGTGCGCGTGAGGTCTCCGAGATCGCCGGACGCATCCGTGGTCTCGCCGCGGAGTTCGACGTGCGGGAACTGCACGGCCAGATCCCCGCCGCAGAGCAGGATGCGGTGGTCAGTGGGCGGAGCCCCGATGCTGCGGCACGGATCATCGTCACGACGTCACTGGCCGAATCCTCTCTGACCGTGCCCGGCGTACGCCTGGTCGTCGACACCTGCCTGTCTCGTGCTCCGCAGCGCGATGCTGCGCGCGGCATGAGCGGTCTCGTCACCGGCCCGACGCCCAAGGCCTCCGCCATCCAGCGCTCGGGGCGCGCCACCCGGCAGGGGCCTGGCGTCGTGGTCCGCTGCGTCGACGAGCGCACCTTCGCCACGGCGCCGTCGCACGCCACCCCTGAGATCCAGGCGGCAGATCTCACCGATGCAGCCCTGCTCCTCGCCTGCTGGGGCGCCCCAAGTGGCGTGGGCCTGCGGCTGGTCGATCCGCTCCCGTCTGGCAGCCTGGACGAGGCCCTCGCCGCGCTGCGTGGGCTCGGCGCGATCGACGCCGATGGCCGCGCCACCGACGAAGGCCGAGCGCTCGCCCGCGTCCCGACAGCTCCGCGCCTCGCCCGCGCACTGCGCGCCGGGAGTGACCTGGTCGGCGGGCGCACAGCGGCCGAGGTCATCGCGCTGCTCACAGGTGACCTCCGCGTTCACGACGGAGACGCCCAGGCCACTCTCAACGCGCTGCGCGCTGGACGAAGCCCGGATGCCCGCCGATGGGAGCAGGATGTCCGCCGTCTCGAGCGCTTCGCCGGGGCGATTGACACGGCGCGAGGAGGCGCTGATCAGACCGGACTGATCATCGCGCTCGCCTTTCCCGAGTGGATCGCCCGCCGCGTCGATCAATCGCCCAACGGTGCAACCTTTCTTCTCGCCTCCGGCACCCGTGCCGGGATCACCGGTCAGCTCGCGAGTGCCGACTGGTTGGCGGTGGCGGACGTCACTCGGGCAGAGGGACGAGCGGCCGCAGGAACCGGAGCACTCATCCGCTCTGCCGCCGTCATCTCTGAGAACCAGGCGGAGCAGGTGGCGCCCCATCTCTGCACAGACCGGGTCGAAGCACGGTTCGTGGACGGGCGCGTCGTGGCCCGCCGCGAACGTCGGATCGGTGCGATCATTCGCTCGTCCGTGCCGGTGCGCGTACCGGCGGACGATGGCGGACGGGATGCCGTCCGCCGTGCCGTCACAGCGCACGGCCTCGGAGTGTTCATCTGGTCGGACGCCGCGGACGCTCTGCGGCGTCGCCTCGCGCTGCTGTATCGCGAGCTCGGATCGCCCTGGCCGGATGTCTCAGACACCGTTCTGCTCGCTACGCTCGATGCCTGGCTCGGCCCCGAGCTGTCAGACCTGGCCGCCGGCACTCCAGCCGCGCGCATCGACCTTGCCCCTGCACTCCGCCGTACCCTGCCCTGGCCCGCCGCGGTCGACCTTGACGCTCTGGTTCCGGAGCGCTTCCGGGTTCCCAGCGGTTCGCATGTCCGTCTCAGCTACCCACCCGCCGATGATTCGTCGGCTCGTCCCGTTGTGGCCGTGAAACTCCAGGAGTGCTTCGGATGGGCAGAGACGCCACGAATCGTCGGAGGACGAGTGCCGGTGTTGTTCCACTTGCTTTCCCCCGCCGGGCATCCCCTTGCCGTGACCGACGACCTCGCATCCTTCTGGGCAGGTCCGTACTCGCAGGTGCGAGCGGAGATGCGCGGACGCTACCCGAAGCACCCTTGGCCGGAGGACCCCTGGTCCGCCGTACCCACCCGGCACACCACGCGCCGCGCTGCCCTGGGCTAGGGCCGCGACACACCCTGCGGTCAGCTGAGCGCTATGCGCCGGGCACCATGTCCGCGAAGCGGGAGTAGTGGCCGTGGAAGGCCACGGTGACGGTGCGGGTGGGGCCGTTACGGTGCTTGGCCACGATCAGGTCGGCCTCGCCCGCGCGCGGGTTGTCCTTCTCGTACGCGCTCTCGCGGTGCAGCAGGATCACCATGTCGGCATCCTGCTCGAGCGAACCGGACTCACGGAGGTCGGAGATCGCGGGCATCTTGTCGGCTCGCTGCTCCGGGCCACGGTTCAGCTGGGACAGGGCGATCACGGGGACCTGCAGCTCCTTGGCGAGCAGCTTGAGCGCCCGGGAGAACTCGCTCACCTCCTGCTGGCGGGATTCGACCTTCTTGCCCGACGTCATCAGCTGCAGGTAGTCGATCACGACGAGCTTGAGGCCCACACGCTGCTTCAGTCGTCGGCACTTGGCGCGGATCTCGACGAGGGTCATGTTGGGGCTGTCGTCGATGTAGAGCGGCGCATCATTGATGCGGCCGCGGGTGGCGGCGATGGTGGTCCAGTCGCGCGCTTCGACGTTGCCTTTACGCATGCTCTGCAGGGGCACGGATGCCTCGGCGGCGAGCAGACGCATGGCGATCTCACTGCGGCCCATTTCGAGCGAGAAGAAGATGCTCGGCATGTCGTGGTGGATCGAGGCGGCCCGCGCGAAGTCCAGCGCGAGGGTGGACTTACCCAGGGCCGGTCGGGCGGCGACGATGATGAGCTGGCCGCCGTGGAAGCCGTTGGTGAGCTCGTCGAGGTCGGCGAAGCCGGTGGGTACACCGGTGAACTGGCCGTCCTTGAGCTTGGCGGCCTCGATGTCCTCGATGGCGGCCGTGACGGCGTCGGTGAGGGGGACGTAGTCTTCGACCTCGGTGCTGCCCGTGATCGAGTAGATCTCGGCCTGGGCGGTGTTCACCAGGTCGAGGACCTCGCCCTCCCCCGCGTAACCCATCTGCGCGATCCGGGTTCCGGCGTCGACGAGCTTACGGAGCATGGACCGTTCGGCCACGATGGTGGCATAGAAGCCGGCGTTGGCAGCGGTGGGCACCAGGCTGGTGAGGGTGTGCAGGTAGTCGGCGCCGCCGGCGCGGGAGATCTCGCCGAGCTTGGTCAGCTCGTCGGTGACGGTGATGACGTCGGTGGGTTCACCCTGCGCGTAGAGCGAGAGGATCGCGTCGAAGATGATCTCGTGCTTGGGAACGTAGAAATCGGCCGCGCGGACGGTCTCGACGACATCGGCGACGGCATCCTTGCTCAGCATCATGCCGCCCAGGGCGCTCTGCTCGGCCAGCAGGTCGTGCGGTGGCGTGCGTTCGGCGTGGCGCGGTTCGGAGCTGCCACGGTACTCGGAGCCGCGTTGATCTGAGCCGCGTTGATCGGCGTAACCCAGGTGAGCTATCGACACGCCGAGCCTCCTCGTGTTGGTGTGGTTCTGGTGTATCAGGAGCCGCTGACAGCGGTCATCCGGCAGGCAGGCGCACAAGAGCGAATACCTGCTTGCCCACCATAGAGAGACTCGTCTGCCCAGCCAAACCACCCTGTGGATAACTCTGTGAGTAATCTGCGCGAAACGCCGCACGACTTGTGCACAACCTGTGCACTGGGCTGTGGACAACTCACGAGTATTTAACTGAAAGTAGCGTTTGATCAGGTATTAAAACTATTCACATGTGTGTGGAAAAACTAGTTTCAATGCTCGATTGAATGTTGATGAAATAGGTGGACACCTGTGCACAAAGCGGTGTGAAACACGGGACAAATGTGCCAAGAATGGGGGCTACGCGCTTGGGCGTTAAATAGGAGTAGCGGCGGCTTCTTTCGAAACCGCCGCTACTCCTGATGAAACGAGACTACTTTGCGGCTACCACCTGAAGGGTGATGGTCGCGCTGACCTCGTCGCGCAGACGAACCGTCGCAGTGTGCTCACCGGTCAGCTTGATCGGGCTGAGCTCGATCTTGCGCTTGTCGATGGCACCGAGGCCGGCCGCGGCAACCGCGTCGGCCACGTCGGTGGTCTTGACGGAGCCGAACAGGCGTCCGCCGGCGCCGGCCTTGACGACCAGCTTGACCTTGGTGTTCTCAAGGGTTGCCTTGAGAGCCTGGGCCTCTTCGAGGGTGGCGTGCTCGCGGGCTACGCGGGCGGCCTTGATCTGCTCGATCTGCTTTTCGCCACCGCGGGTCCACGCAACAGCGAAGCCCTGGGGGAGAAGGTAGTTGCGAGCGAACCCGTTCTTGACATCAACGATGTCACCGGGGGTACCGAGGCCGGAGACCTCGTGCGTCAGAATCAATTTCGACATGTGAGGGCTCCTTACCGGCCTGAGCCGGCGTAGGGCAGCAAGGCCATTTCGCGGGCGTTCTTGACGGCACGCGCGATCAGGCGCTGCTCCTGGACGGAGACGCCGGTGATGCGGCGGGCGCGGATCTTTCCACGCTCTGAGATGAACTTCCGAAGAGTGGGGACATCTTTGTAATCGATGACACCAACCCGGATCGACTTCGCGGGAGCGGCGTTCTTGCCACCCTTAGCACCGCGGAGCGGCTTGCGGCGGTCGCCGCTCGACTTTCCAGCCATGATTTCCTAACTTTCTAAAACGTGTGAGTGCAGCCGTCAACCGTGAGGTTCGGCTTAGAAGGGGGTCTCGTCGCTGAAGTTGCCCGGGGTGTTCCAGACGTCGCCGCCGCCAGTGTTGGCTGCGGGGGCGCTGGGTGCCCAGGGCTCGTCGTTACCCTGCTGCTGCGCGACGGGCGCGCCGCCGCGGGGAGCAGAGGATGACTGCGCGCGCGTGAGGGAGGCGGTGGCGTAGCGCAGCGAAGGACCAATTTCGTCGATCTCGAGCTCCATGCTCGTGCGCTTTTCACCTTCCTTGGTCTCATACGAACGCTGCTTGAGACGCCCGGAAGCGATGACACGGGAACCCTTGGTCAATGAACCGGCCACGTGCTCGGCGAATTCACGCCAAACGCTCGCGCGCAGGAACAGTGCCTCGCCATCTTTCCACTCACTCGTTGCGCGATCGAAATTGCGCGGAGTGGAAGCGATGGTGAAGTTGGCTACCGCCAGCCCGTTCTGCGTGTAACGCAGTTCCGGATCGCTGGTGAGGTTGCCCACCACGGTGATTACGGTCTCGCCGGCCATGGGCTACTTGTCGCTTGCCTTGTCGGCGTCTGCCTCGGCAGGAGCGTCCACGGCGACCGGAGCTGCCGGGGCAGCTGCAGGCTTCGCGGATGCGGCGACCTTGGCAGCGGGAGCTGCGGCAGGAGCGTCGGCCTTGACCGGAGCAGCAGCAGCCTTCGGGTTGGCTGCCTTGCGGGCGGCCTTCTCGGCGGCAAGCTTGCTTGCGACGGCAACCTGGGCGATGCCCTCTTCTGCGCGAAGCACCTTGGTGCGCATGACGGCTTCCGACAGCTTCAGCTGACGGTCGAGCTCGGCAGTTGCTGAGGCGTTTGCGGTGAAGTCGACGACGGCATAGATGCCCTCGGCCTTCTTGTTGATCTCGTATGCGAGACGGCGGCGACCCCAAACGTCAACCTTGTCAATGGTTCCACCATCGTTGCGAACAACGTTGAGGAACTTGTCAAGGCTGGGAGCTACGGTGCGCTCATCGATCTCGGGATCGAGGATTACCATCAATTCGTACTGATGCATGACTAACCCACCTCCTTCGGACTAAACGGCTGCAGTATTTCTGCAACAGGAGGGTTGTGCATGTGTTGAACGTGGAGGCCGGGAATCCGGCACACAGACAACCTGCCAAGACTACTGGAACCGTGGTGATTCCGCCACCATCCCCTCCGATGCCCTCCGCATCGGAAGTCTTCCGCGAGTTGCCCACCTGCGGACGAGCTGCCCCCGTGCTCCGGGGCAACTGGTCCGCGGCAGAGCAACTCGCGGCGCGCACACCTGCGGTGGTGCTCATTGGGTGGGGCGCAGACCGGCGTTGAGGAGCAGTGCGCGGAGGCGCTCAGGTCGGAAGGCATCCGCCCAGAGCCAGCGGACCATCGCCCGGCCGGGAGCACGCAACCGGTCCTCCCGGCGCTTTTCGGCCCAGACGACCTCGTCGATTGTGCGCCCGCCCATGAACTCGCCCCTGGTGTACTTGACCTCCCCGTCGAATTCGCCGAGCAGAGGCATCCGTTTCAGGTGAAACCGGCGCTTCCAGCGGAAGTCGACCCGGTCTTCACCGAAAGGGTGCGGGTAGACCACCTGCAGCTCCGGCATCGGCATGCCGGCAAGGAAGATGCCCGTGCGGCTCAGGGACTCCCCTGGCGAGCCCGACTTCGCGTCTGCGAAGCCGACGGACCGGCGGGCACGTCGGGTGCCCCGCGCACTTCCGAGCCGCAGCACCCGGTCCATCACCTCGTCACGCGTGACGGCCGGGACCACCGCACCGCCGGGGAGGAGGAACTGTTCCTGCAGTCCGGCATCCAGGCTGATCACCGCGGAGCGGAAGGGTTGGCTCCGGGCCAGGTCGACCAGGGTTCGGAGTCTCGTCGTCACCAATAGGCCGTCGATCTCGGTAACGTCCTCGTCCGGCAGCGGGTCGTGATGCCAGGCGATCCAGTTCTTCGACGTCCGCGTCTGTCCGCTCCCGCCCTGCAGGTGAACCTCGGTAGGCCACTGCCCGAGCACCGGCAACCCCCAGACCCGGGCCGCCGACAGGTGACTCACCACCGGGCGCGACTGCCTGGACAGCACCGCGGCCTGGATGCGCATCAGATAGCGGGCATCCGCGTCGGCGCTGGTCCAGATGGTCCGCGACACGTAGATGCCACGCCGCAGGCGCTCGGTGCCGCCGTGTTCGTACTCGCGGCGCTGGGCGCGCGCGTCGTGGCCGGGCTGATCGCGGGTGAGCCGCAGCTGAGACAGCGCGGAAGCGTTGGGGTCCATGCCGAGAAGCGTCTCCCGGTGGCCTCGCCGGGCGGTGACCGGTGCGCGAGCGGTGCAGAACTCGGCCGAGCTCGGCCTGTGGAGGACGGGCGCTCCCCCGCGAGCTGCCCTACTGCGGACGAGTTGCCCCGGTGTGCTGGGGCAACTCGTCCGCACGTGGGCAACTCGCCGAGGGGGCGGGCGGATCAGGCGCTGCGGGCCGCCCACCAGGACTGCAGACGGCGGGTGGCTTCCTCGGTGCCGAGAGGACCGTCGTCCAAGCGCTGCTCGAGGAGATAGCGGTAGGCCTCGCCCACCTCACGGCCCGGCGTCAGGCCCAGGATCGCCATGATCTCTTCACCGTCGAGGTCGGGCCGAACCGAGTCCATCTCTTCCTGGGCCGCGAGCTCGCGGATGCGCTGTTCGAGGTCGTCGTAGGCGAAGCCCAGCCGGTCGGCCTTGCGCCGGTTGCGGGTGGTGACGTCGGCTCGGGTGAGGATGTGCAGCCGCTCGAGCTGGTCGCCGGCGTCGCGCACGTACCGGCGCACGGCGGAGTCGGTCCAGGCCCCTTCGGTGTAACCGAAGAACCGCAGGTGCAGTTCCACGAGTTTGCCCACCGCAGCGATGGTGTCGTTGTCGAAGCGCAGCGCGCGCAGCCGCTTTTTGGCCAGCTTCGCACCGACCACGTCGTGGTGGTAAAAACTCACCACTCCGCCGGACTCGAGCCGCCGGGTGGCCGGCTTGCCGATGTCGTGCATGAGCGCCGCCAACCGCACCACGAGGTCGGGTTCGGGAAGGTTCTTACGGGTTCGCTCGTAGCCGATGGCCTGGTCGAGCACCGTCAGGGTGTGCTGGTACACGTCTTTGTGATGGTGGTGCTCGTCGACCTCCAGGCGCAGGTCCGGGATCTCCGGCAGCACGATCGCGGCCAGGCCGGACTCCACGAGCAGCTCGATGCCGGCCCGCGGGTTCTCCGAGCGGAGTAGTTTGCCGAGCTCATCGCCGACCCGTTCGGCGGAGATGATGTTGATGCTCCCTGCCATGGCGGACATGGCGATCGCGGTGTCGATCTCGAGGGTGAAGCCCAGCTGGGCGGTGAAGCGGGCGGCCCGCATCATCCGCAGCGGGTCGTCGCCAAACGAGATCTCGGGTGCGGTGGGCGTCCGCAGTACCCCGTTGAGCAGGTCGTCGATCCCATTAGACGGGTCGACGAGAGTGAGCTGCGGCAGCCGCAGAGCGAGCGCGTTCACGGTGAAGTCCCGCCGCAGCAGGTCATCATCGAGGCTGCTGCCGAAGACCACGTCGGGGCGGCGTGTCTGCCCGTCGTAGCTGTCGGCCCGATAGGTGGTGATCTCGACCTTCTCGCCCGCGATCTGGGCGCCGATGGTGCCGAACGCACGACCGATGTCCCAGTGCGCCTCGGCGATCGGCTTGACGATCGTCAGGATCTGGTCGGGAGTGGCGTTGGTGGTGAAGTCGAGGTCATTGGTGACCCGGTTCAGGAACGCGTCGCGGACGGGACCGCCGACCAGGGCCAGTTCATAACCGGCCGCGGCGAACGAGTTCGCCAAACGGGACACCGTGGGGGACGCAGCCAGGTCGCCCAGTCTTGCGAGGGCTGCCGTGACGCTCTGCATGCCCCAATGGTAGTTGCTCGCCCGTCCCACCCGCGCGCCACCCAGCCTGCGCGGAGGGTTCTCGCCCGGGTACGCCGTAGAATCCCGTACATGCTGGCCGATCCGAATCACGCGCGTCGGCCTGCGCTCCCCGGAATCCGGCGTCGCATCGTGGCCGCCCTGTTGTGCGCCCCCCTGCTGCTCTGCCCGGCGCTGGCCACCGTGACTCCGGCAACCGCCGCGACGGGCACATTCGTCGGGTCGGTGGACACGGCGACCAACGACGACACCGTCGGCCTGCACGTCGCACCGGCCACCTCCTCGATCCTGCGCCTCAACGAGGACCTCAAACTCTCCGTCACCATCACCAACGATTCCGCCACCGCCATCCCCGCCGGAAACATCGACATCTTCCTGGCGGAGCGCGCGCTGACCAGTTCAACGGACCTGGACGACTGGCTCGCCTCGGACGAGGACGACGACACCGGCAGCGACCTGATGACCAGCGTCCCGCTCACCGTCCCCGTGCAGGCCAACAGCACGGTCACGGTCGCGGTCACGGTCCCCAACGCCGCGCTCGGTCTGTTCGAGTGGAGCCCCTGGGGACCGCGCGGCATCGCGGCCTCCCTCAACACTGATGACTCGGTGCGCGCGTCCAGTCGGTCCACCTTCGTCTGGTACCCGGATGCCTCCGTGCAGCAGCCCCCCGTCGTCACCCCGGTCAGCCTCGCCGTGGCGATGCCGATCACCACCCCCGCGAACAGCACCGGCCTCATCAGCGCCGAGGACCTCGCCGCCTACACCGCCAGCTCCGGTATCCTCACCCGCCAGCTCGACGGCGTTCTCAACCGCCCCGTCGCGATCGCCGTCGACCCGATGATCATCGCCTCTATCCGAGTGCTCGGAACGAGCGCGCCGGAGTCCGCGATCACCTGGCTGAACCGCCTCGATCTGGCGGAGAACGATATATTCCCACTCGGGTATGCAGATTCGGATCCTTCCCTGGCCGTTCAGGCCGGGTCAAGCAGCCCACTCTCACCGACCTCGTTGACCTTCGCCACCGACCCGGCCCTGTTCGTTCCCACCGAACCCACCGCCGCGCCAGAGCCCGAGGGCAGCGCCGTCGATCCTGGCGCACCGACCTCGTCCGACGCACCAGCGGTCCCGGACCAGCCCACCGGTGAAAACCCTGTGCCGACCCTCGACCAGCTGCTCGCCTGGGACTACACCTCCACCTCCATCGCCTGGCCCGCTGACGACGCCGTCGCTCAGGCAGACCTGTCCGCCTTCGCGACCGCGGGACTGACCACGACGCTCCTCTCATCGGGCAACGTGACCCTGGACGACCCTGACGTCACCACCAGCACAACTGTTGACCTGGGCTCCAACGAACTCGGCCTGGTTGCCGACGCCGGGATCTCGGAGGCGATGCGCTCGGCCGTCATGGCCACGACCGATGACGACTGGCGCGGGTACATGGCCGAGTTGTCCTCCCAGATCGCCGTCGTGGCCGCCGCGAATCCCGACCAGGCGCACACGCTCCTCGCTACCCTCGATCGCGGCTGGCCGCCGACCGCGGCGCGGCTGGCGCAGACCATCGACGCACTGTCGGCCCTGCCCTGGTACTCCGCAACGACGCTGACAGCGGCAGCAGCAGCCCCGGTTTCCACCGACGTCACCTTCCGGCCGCAGGCCGAGCCGAGCAGCAGCGTCGACCTCGCGAGCCGACTGATCGCCCGGGAAGCCGAGATCGTCTCCTTCTCCACAGCCCTCGCCGATCCGTCCGCCGTCACGGCACCGAATCGGCTCGCCGTTCTGGCCCTGCTGGCGACGTCCTGGCGGACCGACCCGGACGACTGGCGCACCGCCGTTGACGACAATCTGGCGACGTCTGCCGAGGTGTTGCGGTCGGTCACGGTGAGCACCAAGGGGCCGATCAATGTCGTTGGAAGCAAGGTCGACATCCCCGTCACGCTGAACAACGCCCTCGGCCAGGCCGTCACGGTGCGGGTACAGGTTGTGCCCTCCAACGGGCGCCTGGTGGTGGGCAACGATGTCGAGGCTGTGATCGACGCGAGTTCGGCCAAGACAGTGTCTATCCCCGTGACCGCGGCGGTCGGAAACGGCGCGGTCAGCCTGCGCGTCACGCTCTTCACCCCGTCCGGGGCGGAACTGGGTCAGCCCTCGTTGATCTCGGTCAACGTGCGTGCGGACTGGGAAGGCATCGGATCCCGCATCTTCGCCGCACTGGTCGTGCTGTTCTTCGGCTTCGGCGTGTGGCGCAACATCGTGCACCGGCGACGCGACCGTTCACAGGAAGCCGAAGCTGACGCCGACCCTCTCGACAGCGACCCCGCCCTCACTCCCCCGGCTGTTGCCGACGATGTCCCCCCGGCTCCCCGTGGTTAGCCAGGGCGGCGTCGGCCGCGCCAGTGCGATCCTGGCGTCGGGAACTCTCGTCTCGCGTCTGCTCGGTTTTCTCAAGGTCATCGTCTTCGCCCACATCATCGGGCAGATCGGCAACGTCCCCGACGCCTTCACGGTCGCCAACCAGCTGCCGAACACCGTGTACACGATCGTGGCCGGCGGCGTCCTCACCGCGGTGCTCGTTCCCCAAATCGTGCGCGCGAGCCTGCACGACGATGGCGGCACCGCATACATCAACAAGCTCGTCACCCTGGCCCTGAGCATCCTGGCCATCACGACCCTCGCCGCCACACTGCTGGCACCCCTGATCACCCGGTTCATCGGCCTGGGCTTCTCCCCCGACCAGCTGTCGTTGGCGATCGGATTCGCGTACTGGTGCCTGCCGCAGATCTTCTTCTACGGCCTGTACACGGTCCTGGGAGAGGTCCTCAACGCCCGCAAGTCCTTCGGCCCGTTCACCTGGGTGCCCGTGATCAACAACGTGATCTCCATCG
The DNA here is from genome assembly GCF_035984795.1 of Cryobacterium sp. MP_3.1. Lineage (NCBI taxonomy): Bacteria > Bacillati > Actinomycetota > Actinomycetes > Micrococcales > Microbacteriaceae > Cryobacterium > Cryobacterium sp. MP_3.1. The sequence continues at coordinate 45,230 of NZ_JAXCHV010000009.1, forward strand.
GCGGTCTGCTGCTGTTCGGTCTCCTGTTCGGTATCGACACGGATGGGCAGCGACCGCCGGCCGACTTCACCCCGGGGATGACCGCTCTGCTGGCCGGCAGCGCAACGCTCGGTGTCGTGTTGCAGGCCGTGGTGCTCTACTACTTCTGGCGCCGCATCGGCTTGCGCTACCGTCCCGACTTCGCCTTCAGGGGTGTCGGCCTCGGCGCGGCCGGCAAGATGGCGAGCTGGACCTTCGGCATGCTGCTGCTGACCACGATCGCCGGCATCGTCGAAACGCAGGTCGTGACCCTCGCATCGGGAGAAGGTGCTTCCTCCACCGTCATGAGCACGGCGTGGCTGATCTTCATGCTGCCGCACTCGATCATCACGGTTTCCGTGGCCACCGCGTATTTCACCCGGATGAGCGAGCACGCCGCCCGCGATGACACCGAGAAGCTGCGCACGGATGCCTCCTCGGCCATCCGCGGGACCACCCTGCTGATTGTGCTCGCCAGCGCGGTCATCATGGTCTGCGCCTACCCGTTCGCCACGGTCTTCGGCGAAGCCGGGTTCGAACAGGTGCAAGCCATCGGCAACGTCATCATCGCCTTCCTCTTGGGCTTGGTGGCCTTCTGCGTGCTCTTCGTCGTGCAGCGCACCTTCTACGCCCTCGGCGACACGCGGACCCCGTTCTTCTTCACCCTGTTCCAGGTCGTCCTGGTCATCACGGGTGTGCTCGGCTGCGCCCTGCTTCCGCCGCAATGGATCGCGTTCGGCATCGCCCTGGTGGTGACGGTTTCCGGGATCCTCCAGGCGATCCTGGCCGCGTGGCTGCTGCGCAAGCGGCTCGGCGGTATCGACGGGCGGCGGATCCTGCGCAGCCTGGTGAAGTACGTCGTCGCCGTGATCGTCCCGGTCGCCGCGGGAATCGGCATCCTGGTCGTCCTGGGCGGCACCACGGCGGGCGGTTTCGCCGTGTCGGGAATCGGACCGGCGATTCTCTCCATGATCCTGATCGGTTCGGTCATGGCCGTGCTGTACTTCGGCCTGTTGCTTCTGATGCGCAGCTCCGAACTACACGGCTTCCTGGCCCCGTTGAAGGCACGCCTCGGGCGTTAGACCGCCCGTGCTGCGGGTGCTGGCCGGGTGACCGGTTGCTGAACAGCAGCTGTGCAGCGGGGCCCCGAGCCGGACGGGGCGGAATAGCTTCCGATTAGGATGTGTTGTACCCGAATGTGAGGCGCCGAAAGGCGTCTCTTCCACTGATTTCAAGGAGTCTACGCGTGCGTCAGATCATCATCATCGGTTCGGGTCCTGCCGGATTCACCGCCGCCATTTACGCCGCGCGTGCGAACATGAAGCCGCTGCTGATCGCCAGTTCGGTCGAGGCCGGCGGTGAACTGATGAACACCACCGACGTGGAGAACTTCCCGGGCTTCGCGGACGGCATCCAGGGCCCGGAGCTGATGGCGAAGATGCAGGAGCAGGCCGAGAAGTTCGGCACCGAGGTCGTCTACGACGACGTGACCAAGCTCGAATTCGGCGACACCGTCAAGTCGGTCACCCTCGGCAACGGCGAGAAGCACGAGGCCCTAACGGTGATTTTCGCCACCGGGTCCGCCTACCGCAAGCTCGGCATCCACGACGAAGAGCGTCTGAGCGGCCGGGGCGTGTCCTGGTGTGCCACCTGCGATGGTTTCTTCTTCAAGGAGAAGGTCATCGCCGTTGTCGGCGGCGGCGACTCCGCCATGGAGGAGGCCACCTTCCTCACCCGCTTCGCGAAAAAGGTCTACATCATTCACCGCAAGGACACCCTCCGGGCGTCCAAGATCATGCAGGAGCGCGCTCTGTCGCACCCGAAGATCGAGTTCGTCTGGAACTCCGAGGTCGTCGGCATCGATGGTGAAGAGGCCGTTGAGGGTCTGCGTCTTCGTGACACCGTCACCGGCACCGAGAGCACCCTCGAGGTGGGCGGTTTGTTCGTCGCCATCGGCAACGACCCGCGCACCCACCTCGTGCACGATCTGCTCGACCTCACCAGTGAGGGCACCATCGCCGTCGCCGGACGCTCCTCCAAGACCAGCCAGGCGGGCGTCTTCGCCGCCGGAGACGTCATTGACCCCACCTACCGCCAGGCCGTCACCGCGGCCGCCAGCGGCACTGTGGCGGCCCTGGACGCCGAACACTACCTGGCCACCCTCCCCGAGGACTTGCTGGCTGCGGCCGGCGACCCCGAATTTGCAAGCGTCACCAACTAAGGAGCACTACATGTCAGCACGCGCCGTCACCGACGCCACCTTCGACCAGGAAGTCATCAACAACGAGAAGACCGTCCTGGTGGACTTCTGGGCCGAGTGGTGTGGCCCGTGTCGCGCCGTCAGCCCGATCCTCGACCAGATCGCCGCGGAGCACTCCGACAAGATCGACATCGTCAAGCTGAACGTGGACGACCACCCGGCCCTCGCCGCAAAGTACATGATCACCTCCATCCCCGCGATGAAGGTCTTCCAGAAGGGTGAGGTCGTCAAGACCGTCATCGGCGCCAAGCCGAAGCCCGCCCTCGAAGCCGACCTGGCCGCCTACCTCAAGTAGCCGCCGGCAGGTTCTTCCGCGAACCCGACACCCGCCCGGCAGCCGCCGGGCGGGTGTTTTCGTAAATTCGGGCGGATGCGGCCGCTCAGCGACGCACCCCATACGATTAAGGCCACACCAGAACGGACATGACGTGACAGCGATAGGCACCTCCCAGGCCGGCAACAACCTCGACCCGTGGTATCACCACTACGCCGAGCGAGCCGCCGCCCTGCGCGCCTCCGAGGTGCGCGCGCTGTTCGCCGTCGCCTCACGCCCCGAGGTCGTCTCCCTTGCCGGTGGCATGCCCTACGTCGCCGCCCTGCCCCAAGACCTCGTGATCAATGCGATGGACAGCGTCATGCGCAAGCAGGGCCCCGTTGCGCTGCAATATGGCTCTGGTCAGGGAGTTCCCCTGTTCCGGGAGCAGATTCTCGAGGTCATGGCGCTGGAAGGCATCCGCGCCCACGCCGATGACGTCGTCGTCACCACGGGGTCGCAACACGCCCTCGAACTGGTCAGCAAGCTCTTCCTGGACCCCGGCGACGTTGTCATCGCCGAGGGGCCGAGCTATGTCACCGCCATGGTCATCTTCAAGTCGTACCAGGCCGATGTCGACCACGTACCCATGGACGAGCACGGCATGATCCCCGAGGCCCTCCGCAAACACATCGCGCGTCTGAAGGCCGCCGGTCGCAAGATCAAGTTCCTCTATACGATTCCCAGTTTCCACAACCCGGCCGGGGTGACCCTCAGCTGGGCCCGCCGTCTGGAGATCCTGGAGATCGCCAAGGCCAACCAGATTCTGGTGCTCGAAGACAACCCGTATGGGCTGTTGTACTTCGACCAGAAGGCACCCGATGCCATGCGTTCCATCGAGCGCGACGGTGTGGTGTACCTGGGGACCTTTTCCAAGACCCTCGCCCCCGGCTTCCGGGTGGGCTGGGCCCTGGCCCCGCACGCCATCCGCGAGAAGCTCGTGCTGGCCAACGAGGCGGCGGTACTCTCCCCCAGCTCGTTCAGCCAACTGGTGATCTCCGAGTACCTGTCCACCGCGGATTGGAAGGGTCAGATCAACACCTTCCGCGGCGTCTACCGCGAACGCAAGAACGCCATGCTCTCCGCGCTGACCGAATACCTACCCGAGCTCACCTGGACCAACCCCAACGGCGGGTTCTACGTATGGCTCAACCTGCCCGACACCCTGGACTCCAAAGCCATGCTGCCTCGCGCGGTCAAGGAACTCGTGGCGTACACCCCCGGCACCGCGTTCTTCGCGGATGGTCAGGGTCGCCAGAACATCCGGCTTTCGTTCTGCTATCCAACACCGGACCACATCCGCCTGGGTATCCGTCGCCTCGCCACCGTCATCCGTGACGAGCTGGAGCTGCTCGACACCTTCGCCGGGACAGGTTCACTGTTTCCCGCCCACGACGGTCGCCGCTTCGGCGCACCGCCGCCCGACATCAACTAACCCCACGTTTCTCCGGCTCGAGCGAAGGAAAACCCCAGATCATGAGCGAATCAGAGTTTCTTGACATTGTGGTACTCGCGGGTGGAATCTCGCACGAGCGCGACGTCTCCATGCGCAGTGGCCGTCGGGTGGCAGACGAGCTGACCGGGCTCGGCCACACCGTGACCGTGCTCGACCCGCAGGCCGGACTCCTCACCGAGCTGGCCACCCGCAAGCCCGACGTGATCTGGCCCGTTCTGCACGGTGCGACCGGAGAAGACGGCGCCCTGCTCTCACTGCTCGAGACCACCGGGATCCCGCACGTCGGCCCCCGTGGCACAGCGGCAGGACTGGCCTGGTCCAAGCCCACCGCCAAGGAACTTGTGCGTCGCGCCGGATACGCCACCCCGACCTGGATCGCCCTCTCACGTGAGACCTTCCGCGACCTCGGTGCAGCCAGTGTGCTCGAGCACCTCGTGACCGCCCTGGGCACACCCCTGGTCGTCAAACCCGCCCAGGGTGGCTCTGCCCAGGGTGTGACCATTGTCGACACAGCAGCGGGTCTCCCCCGCGCCATGGTCGATGCCTACACCTACGACGAGACCGCCCTCGTTGAGACGAAGATCGAAGGCACCGAGCTTGCCGTCACGGTGATCAACACCGGTGCCGGGCCCGTCGCACTCCCCGCCGTTGAAATCGTGCCCGTGAGTGGCGTCTTCAGCTTCGAAGCACGCTACAACGCCGGCGAAACGCTGTTCTTCACGCCGGCCCGCATCGCGCCGGATGTGGCCCAGCGGGTGGCCGAGACCGCCGTGGCGATTCATAGCCTGCTGGGGTTGGCCCAGCTTTCCCGCATCGACCTGATGGTCGACGCCGAGGGGGTCGCATGGTTCCTCGAGGCGAACGTCCTGCCCGGACTCACCGAAACCTCGCTCGCCCCGCAGTCCATTGAAGCCTCCGGAGAGTCACTCGGAACTGTCTATGCGGCCCTCGCTCGAGCGGCCTCCACCAGCCTGCAGTAGCCACGCGTTGCCGTCATGTTTCACGTGAAACACCCCCCTCCGAGGGTGGGTGTTTCACGTGAAACATTGTCATCGACGGCTCCCAGTTGCCGCTCGTCACCATCTCGCCGGCCCGGCCAGAAAGCGAGACGCGCCCTTCGGTGGTCGAACTGGTCGAGACCCTGCTGGAGGAACCTTGGCTGCCACCCGCTCCTGACGACAGATCTGAACATCGTCCCCACGTCGTTTGATTTGGCGGCTCCGAGCGCCACCGCGCGTCCACTCCCCCGCGCGTCAACGCCGCCGAAGCCGGTCGGGAGCGCCACAATCGCCCTCAACTGGCCCAAAACCGGCTCAAATTGCGCTGTAGAGGCCGTTGTGTGCGCTCCCGTGCACCCTATTGACACCGGAACCCGCTTTCGACAACCACAATCAGCCGTGGGTGCCCATTCCAGACCTGACGTGCAGGCCGCAACCACCTCGCCGGTCGAGCCTACTCAGACCCTAGGCGGCAAATGTTTCACGTGAAACACCGGGCGGAGACGCGGTAGCTTCCGACGGCGCATCCGCCCCGACCACCGAGTTCGCCTCCATTTTCTCGGAAACAGCCCTCTGAAGTCCCCCGATTGCGGCCGCTCCCCTCGCGGGATCGTTCGTACTCATTAGTGCCAGAAACTTGACGTCGACAAGTTCGATCAACCAAACATGGAGCCCGCTGGGCCTATCCAGAAGCGGGAGCGGAACCTCGACGGGCTGACTCAGCGAGCGAGTCAGGGCCCATTACGTTTCCCGCGTCAATCCCCGACACCCTCACTGAGCGGTGGGGACGATCCGGACGTCAGGGCATGCGCTCCGCACGTACGTCGGCCGAGCTTGACGAGACTGCCAGAAGTCCCGAGCCGCGGGCACGGCCAGATTCACCCGACGTGCTCCGGCCAGAACACGGATGTTGCATACCATTTCGGTGGTCGTGCCTATCGAGACCCGGTACGGCCGGTGTTTCACGTGAAACAACGCTCGGAGCAAGTCCAGCCGGCGCAATCCCGGACCGTTTGACGTAAACCCGAAACGTGAGCGCCATCGAACGGCCACTCCCCCGCTTTCGGACGGCCAAAGACAGGCCGGCGACGCCACGATCGTCTTACGAGCGTCCGGAACCGGGCCAGGGGTCGGTCACGGTGAGCGCTGAGCAGAGCGCGTCGTGCCAGCCGGCCCAGTGAATCTGATGTCAGAAATCTCAAGCGGGTGGTGAGACCTGAAGAGTCGATTCCTCGAACGGGGCACCGTGATTTCGGGACGCCCAGTCAACCCGACTCGAAGGAGCAGCCATGGCATGCGCGTTGCACCACGTCGTTGGTCAAGCCCGTCGATACCACGCGCTGCAGCTGTTTCACGTGAAACATCACACTCGACGGAATACCCGTCGTGAGCCAGGGTTCGTCAACCACCGGCCACCCGGTTTCTCGCCGCAAAGGGGCTCCAGTAGGCAATCTTCCCGCCAGATTGGCGCGAATTGACGGCCCTGAGAGCCATCGTAAGGCCGCTGCTCCGCTTGTCAGCTGCGCAAATGCCGGCTCGTCGCGCCACGGTGGCCCTCTCAACGCCCAAAATGAGCTCAAAATCGCGAAATCCGATGACTCCCGGCCGCGCGGTTCGGGCTCAGGAGCATCGAGGATCCGACTTCGACAGGCTCAATCCCGGGGACCCGCGTTGGATCGGACTCGTCGACAGGCGCCAGGCCTGATTTCGACAAGCGCAATCAGCGAGGCCCGGCTGTGGGTGAGCGTGCGAGACCCTCGGATTCGAACATCGACCACGTCAGTCATCGAGGCCCGGAAGGGTGGCGAGGAGCCAAGCTGTCAGGACCCGGAAATCTGATGTCCACATGCTCAATCAGCGAGTACCACCGCGGGCGAGCGCGCCCAAAATCAGTATAAGAACTTCGCTCACCTCAATCAGCGAGACCCGCCGTTTGGCAGGCCCGCCTAGTCCCACACCGAATGTTTCACGTGAAACAAAGCGCCGCTAGTTGGCTCCGAAACCGGGTTCCCCGAGTGCGCCGAGAATGCGGTTCAGGTCGCCGATCGTAGCGAAATCAACTGTGATCTGGCCTTTTCGTGCGCCCAGGTTGATTTTCACTCGGGTATCGAGGCGGTCTCCGAGGTGTTCGGCGATCTCGTTGAGATGTCCCTGCCGCTTTCCGGGTGCGGGTTTCACGACAACGGGCTTGGGTCCGGCAGCGGCCGCGGCCTCAGCCGCCCGCACCGACAGGTCCTCGTTGACGATCTTGTCTGCGAGGCGCAACATGCCCTCGGTGTCCCCCACCGACAGCACTGCTCGGGCATGACCGGCCGACAATACGCCGGCCGCCACACGAAGCTGCACGGCCTCGGGCAGCTTCAACAGGCGCAGGGTGTTGGTGATCTGCGGGCGCGACCTGCCGATGCGGCTGGCCAGCTCTTCCTGGGTGATATCGAAGTCCGACAGCAACTGCTGGTACGCGGACGCTTCTTCGAGAGGGTTCAGCTGCGCGCGGTGCAGGTTCTCCAGCAGCGCGTCGCGGAGCATGTCGATGTCAGCGGTATCCCGCACGATCGCCGGGATGCTGTCGAGGCCGACTTCCTTGGTGGCGCGCAAGCGGCGCTCCCCCATGACGAGTTCGTACTTGCCCGGTTGCTCCACGAGCGGACGCACGACGATGGGCTGCAGCACTCCGACCTCGCGAATGCTGTGCACAAGTTCGGCCAGGTCGTCCTCGTCGAAGACGCTGCGCGGCTGCACGGCGTTGGGCACGATGTCGGCCGGGTTCAGATGCGCTAGGCGCGCCCCGGGAACCGGAAGCAGCTCGACAGTAGCCTCGTCGGCCGCCTCGATCGTCGCTGTCGGAGCCGAACCTGTGGAGGACGCCGGCGCCGAACCGGGCACCGGGGAGGCGCCGGCGGTGCCCTCGGCGTGCGGAACCTCGTTGTACGGGAAGAAGACGTCGACGGGCCGGGCCTGTGATGGGTTGTCCTGCACCGGAATGAGCGAACCGATACCGCGGCCGAGCCCTGTACGTTTCGCCATTACTGCGCATCTCCTGTTCGTGGAACGCCCCGACGGGCGATTTCTGCGGCTGCTTCGAGGTAGGAGAGCGATCCTGCCGAGTTGAGGTCGTAGCTGATGACGCTCTGACCGTAGCTGGGTGCCTCAGAAACCCGCACAGAGCGCGGAATCAGCGTGTCCAGCACCTGTTTCGGGAAGTGATCGCGCACATCCTGCGCCACCTGGTTCGCGAGGTTCGTGCGGCTGTCATACATCGTGAGCAGGATCGTCGAGACGATGAGCTGCGGGTTCAGGTGCTTCTCGATCAGCTCGATGTTCTTCAACAGCTGACTCAGCCCCTCCAGCGCGTAGTACTCGCACTGAATCGGGATGAGCACCTCGCGGGCGGCGACGAATGCATTGATCGTGAGGAGCCCGAGCGACGGCGGGCAGTCGATGAAGACGTAGTCGTAGGGGTCGGCCATCTCCTTGATGTGCAGGTCGAGGGCGCGCCGCAGCCGCTGTTCCCGGGCGACGAGTGAAACGAGTTCGATTTCTGCGCCAGCCAGGTGGATGGTCGCCGGTACACAGTAGAGCGCCCCGAACTCCGGGCTCTTCTGAACAACGTCCACCATCGGCAGGTCATTGATGATGACGTCGTAGACGCTCGAGGTCTCGGCGCGGTGCTCCACACCGAGTGCGGTGGAGGCGTTGCCTTGAGGGTCCAGGTCGATCACGAGAACACGCGCACCCTGGCGGGCCAACGCGGCGGCCAGGTTGACGGCGGTGGTGGTCTTGCCCACCCCACCCTTCTGATTGGAGATGGTGATCACCCTGGTGCTCTCGGGCTTGGGTAGCCTCTCGGCGGCGATCACCTGACGGCGGCGGGTCAGATCCGAGATCTCCCGCGCCAGGGGGGTGCTGTTGTCGACGCCGGAACCGGGAGTGCCGGTCTGCTGGTCTTCGCCGGGATGTTTCACGTGAAACCTTTGCGTTCGACGGTTGATGAGCCACCCGAAAGGGTGCCCCGGAGTTCTCCGCCCATGCTGCGCGGATGTTGCCGGGGACTAGTCCACTGTAGCCTTAATGACCCGAGTGACGTCCTCCAGCACACCCTCGCCGAGGGTGAGGACCTCAACATCGCGCAGGCGGAACTTCTTGATCGGCTTGGCGGCGTTGGCGATCTCCCCCGCGGCACCCGCGCCCTTCATCAGCACGAGTTCACCGCCCGGACGCAGCAGCGGCGCCGTGAGGGGAATCAGGGTCTTGAACGCGCTCACGGCGCGCGCGGTGACCTGATCCAGGGGCGTATCCAGCCGGATATCTTCCGCGCGGGCCCGCAGTACCCGGGCGTTGGTAAGGCCGAGCGCGGCGATCTGGCCGGTCAGCCACGCCACTCGGCGTTCCATCGGCTCGATGAGCACAAACGAGACATCGGGCCGCGCGATCGCCAGCACCAGACCCGGTAACCCGGCACCCGATCCCACGTCGCCGACCAGCCCGGGCTTCAGAAGTGGTGCAACCACGACGCAGTTCAGGATGTGCCGGCTCCACAAGCGGGGAAGTTCGAGCGGGCCGATCAGGCCGAGCTCCTCCCCCTGCTCGGCAAGGTGCTTGGTGAACTCCCGAGCAACCTCGATGCGGTCACCGAAGAGTCCAGCAGCAACGGCGGGCTCGGCCTCGAGGGTCTCAGTCATACTCGGTGCGGCTACGCTGCCGTGATGACGGTGTGACGGTCGCGACCTTCACCCAGGGACTCGGAGACGTATCCGCGCTCCGAAACGATGTCGTGCACGAGCTTGCGCTCGTAGGACGACATCGGGGGGAGGGAAGCCTCCGTTGCGCCGCCTTCGATGCGCTCGATGGCGTGGCCGACGAGGTCGGTCAGCTCGGCCTCGCGGGCCTCGCGGGATCCACCGATGTCGAGGATCAGCCTCGAGAACGACCCGGTCTTGTTCTGCACGGCCAGTCGCGTGAGCTCCTGCAGGGCGTTCACCGTGTCGGGCTTGGACAGCAGGCGCAGGTTCTGCGGGTCAACCGAATTCACCGACAGGTAGGCCCGTCCGTTCCGGGCATCGATGTCGATGTCACCGTCCAGGTCGCAGATGTCCAGGAACTCTTCGATGTAGTCCGCTGCGATGTCGCCTTCCTGCTCCAGCTGGCCGATGGTGGGCGCGGCGTCGGACGCGGTATCCGCGTTGATCACGTCAGTGTTCTCAGTCACGATGTCCATCCCTCTTACTTCTTGGGGCCGGTCTGCTTCTTGGCACGGTTCTTGCCAACGGGCTGCTGGCGCTGGGCCGGCTTCTTGGGCTCGTCGACAGCGATGACGTCTCCGTCGGTTGCGATGAGCTTGCCCTTGCGGGCGAGCCGCTCTTCGCGGGCCTTGGCGGCCTCACTGCCCGGTGTGGGCATGTTGCGGATGACGAGGAACTGCTGGGCCATGGTCCAGATGTTCGAGGTGAGCCAGTAGAACATCACGCCGAGCGGGAAGGCCACACCGGAGAAGGCGAAGACCAGGGGCAGCAGGTACAGCATGATCTTCTGCTGCTTGAACATCGGGCTGGCCTTGGTCTCCGGCGACATGTTCTTGGAGACGATCTGCAGCTGGGTGATGAACTGCGACGCGGTCATCAGCACGACCATCGTGGCCGCGATGATCATGACGGAGAGGTTGAAGTCCGCTCCGGAGGTCCACAGCGTCCACTGCTGGGCGAACGTGTCGTGCAGCGGCGCAACGCCGAACAGGTTGGCATTGCCGAAGCTGGTCGCCAGGGCCTGGTTGAGGGGGCCGACGCCGGCGTTGGAGCGCTGGGCGTCGTTGAGCACCGAGAACAGGGCGAAGAAGATCGGCATCTGCAGGAGCAGGGGCAGGCACGAGGCGAGCGGGTTGGTCCCGGTGCGCTTGTACAGCTCCATGGTCTCGCGGGACATGGCCTCGCGGGAGAACTGGTCCTTCTTGCCCTTGTACTTGTCCTGGATCTTCTTCAGCTGCGGCGCGACCTCGAGCATCTTGCGCTGGCTCTTGATCTGCTTCACGAAGATCGGGATCAACGCAGCTCGCACCACGAGGACGAGGCCGACGATGGACAGCACCCAGGTGATGCCGTCGTTGTAGCCCATGCCGAGGTTGGAGAACAACCAGTGGAAGGCGACGAGCAGAAGCTCAACGGCCCACTTCAGCGGCCAGAGGATAGTACCTATGAGGTCCATACGTGCGGGTCAGCCCTTTCCGTGGCTAAAGGAACTACAAATCCAAACGACGTCACGGTGTAGCGACGGTGTCGTTTCAGGGGAACATCATCGATTCCGCCCTCAGCCCAAGGATGACAACGCAAGACCCGGCGTGCGGCGAAGAAAGAGCCGCCGATCAGGCCATATTCTTGGACGGCGCCGAGGGCGTACGCCGAACACGAGGGGTAGTACCGGCAAACATCGCCGTACAACGGTGAGATTACTGCGCGATAGACCCGCAGGAGGGCCACCCCGAGATTTCGGGGCAGCAATACCAACGTGAGTATCACCCTGTTCATCTCGCGCGCTGCCCCTTGACCAGTGCGTTCGACAGCTCGGCCACAAGATCGGGCCAGCTGGCGTGCACAGAAGTGGGCAATGCGCGAAAAACGATCTCCGTCCCGGCGGGAACGCCAGGAAGGAGATCGAAGCTTGCCGCTTTCAGACGACGACGCACGCGGTTTCGAACCACCGCGCCGCCCACGTTCTTGGCGACGATGAACCCGAACCGCACCGGGGTGGGTTCTGGGTTGCGGCGGAGGTACGCCACAGTGTGCGGGCCGACGACCCGCACACCTCGTCGAACGACAGCCTTATAGTCGCTCCCGCTCGTGATGCGATTGGCGTGAGCGAGCACGGGAGGTCTTACGCGGAGAGTTCGGTGCGACCCTTGCGACGACGAGCACCGAGGATGGCGCGTCCGGCGCGGGTGCGCATACGAAGACGGAAACCGTGCACCTTCGCGCGACGACGGTTGTTCGGCTGGAACGTTCTCTTGCTCATTGTTCAATCTCCACGTATTGGATCTCCGCAGGCCAAAACGAGCGGCCGGGAAAGAGTGAGGTAGCCCACGGGCTGGGGTCAACTGATTAAAACTACGGCTTCGCTCGCCCGTGGTCAAACTGACGACGCCCAAACGTTCGATTCTGCCCATTGAATTCCCATTTCCGGTACAGACACGCTGGCAATCTTCAAGCTAATTTGGCCTGACCGCCGGTCATTGACTACCGTGAGGACAAGTTATCCACAGGTTGTGGGTAAACCCTGAGAATCCAGTCGTTATTTGCCCACAGGCGGTGGATAACGTTGTGGATGAATCGCCCGATGGGACATTCTGTGTCCACCCGCGAAGGATTTCTCAGGGCGGCAAACGTACAGATGAAGATTGTGGGAAACCATGCCAGACGGGGAACAGCCCATCAGCGAGACATGGCGGTCAGTTCTGACCATTCTGGAGTCGGACGACACGGTCACTCCGATGCTGTACGGCTTCCTGAACCTGGTCGAGCCCAAGGGCATCGCGGCCGGCACCTTCTACCTGGAAGTCCCGAACGAGTTCACCGCGAGCATGCTCAATGTGCGCATGCGGGTCCCCCTCCTCACGGCCATGGGCCAGCTCAGCGAATCGGTCGCGGTCACCACGTTCTACGTCGTGGTCAATCCCGAGCTCGAGCAGGAGTCCCTGCGCCCGGTTCAGGAACCCATCGAACGTCAGCCCGACATCGAGACGCCGGCCACGCCGCAGTCGGTTTTCGAAAGCACTCCCCCTGAGCGCCCCCACGACACCCGGCTGAACTCCAAGTACAGCTTCGACAACTTCGTCATCGGACAGTCCAACCGGTTCGCACATGCCGCGGCCGTCGCCGTGGCCGAGGCCCCCGCCAAGGCCTACAACCCGCTCTTCATCTACGGTTCCTCCGGCCTGGGCAAGACCCACCTGCTGCACGCCATCGGCCACTACGCCATGAGCCTGTATCCGGGCATCCGTGTGCGCTACGTCAGTAGCGAGGAATTCACCAACGACTTCATCAACTCGATTGCCAACAACCGCGGCTCCGCCTTCCAGAACCGGTACCGCAACATCGACATCCTGATGATCGACGACATCCAGTTCCTGCAGGGCAAGGCGGAGACCCAGGAAGCGTTCTTCCACACCTTCAACACCCTGCACGATCACAACAAACAGGTCGTCATCACCAGCGACCTGCCTCCGAAGGCCCTCACCGGGTTTGAAGACCGCATGCGATCGCGCTTCGAATGGGGCCTGATCACGGATGTCCAGGCACCTGACCTGGAGACCCGCATCGCGATCCTCCGCAAGAAGGCGCAGAGCGAGAAGCTGCAGGTTCCGCACGACATTCTCGAGTTCATGGCGTCGAAGGTGTCGTCGAACATCCGCGAACTCGAGGGCACCCTGATCCGGGTCACGGCGTTCGCGAGCCTGAACCGCACCCCGGTGGACATGAATCTCGTGCAGACGGTGTTGAAGGACGTGATCACCCTCGACGAGGACAACGTGATCGCTCCGGTGGACATCATCACCAACACCGCGGACTACTTCAAGCTCACCGTCGACGACCTGTACGGCTCGTCCCGTTCGCAGGCTGTGGCCACCGCACGACAGATCGCGATGTACCTGTGCCGGGAACTGACGAACCTCTCGCTCCCCAAGATCGGCCAGCTGTTCGGCAACCGCGACCACACCACGGTGATGTACGCGAACAAGAAGATCAGCGAGCTCATGAAGGAACGCCGATCCATCTACAACCAGGTGACGGAACTGACAAACCGCATCAAGCAGGATCACCGCTACAAGTAAGAGAAAATTTTTTTGTGTTTCGTACCTGTGGATAACCCTGTGGAAACTGCCCGCACAACTTGGCACAATCTGTAGAAACGCACGGCTCGCTTGTGAAAACTCCGAATTACAGAAACAAGTTCGTGTCATTCATTGGGCTTACCGCTCACAGGGCGTCCACAAGTTACAAGTTTGTAGTTCCCAGTCGCTGAGCGCTATCCACCGAGTTATCCACAGTTTCCACAGCGGTTAAGAAGATTAACGATTAACTTCATTAGCTCCAGGTCCAACAACCTTTACTCGCCGAGGCTCACAAGAAATGGGCAGCGGATAAACCCGACTAGCATTGAGGCCGTATCCAGGTCTCCACCGACAGGAGTGACTTCGTGAGATTTCAGGCCAATCGGGATGTCTTCAGCGAAGCCGTATCTTTCGCTGTCAAGCTCCTTCCCCAACGCACCACCCTGCCCATTTTGAGCGGCGTCCTCATCGAAGCGACAGAGACCGGCCTGATCCTGTCCTCGTTCGACTACGAAGTGTCGGCCCAGACCGAGATCGCCGCCGACGTCGAAGAGACCGGCAAGGTGCTCGTCTCTGGACGCCTTCTGGCCGAAATCGCCAGCCGGATGCCGAACGCTCCGGTACGGTTTTCCACCAACGAGTCCCGGATCACCGTGAGCTGCGGTACCGCGAACTTCACCCTGCTGTCTATGCCGGTAGAGGAATATCCAAGTATTCCCCAGGTCAGCGCCCAATCCGGCCTGGTACCCGCCGAGGAATTCGCCGCGGCAGTCTCGCAGGTCGCTGTCGCCGCATCCCGCGATGACGTCACCGCGGTGATCACCGGCGTGCAGCTGCAGATCACCGAGAACAGCATCAGCCTCGTCGCCACCGACCGGTACCGTGTCGCCGTTCGCGAGATCGACTGGGACCCGGGAGCCAACCAGGCCCAGGAACCGATCACGGCCCTGGTCCCGGCCCGGACCCTGCAGGAGGTCGGTAAGACCTTCGGCCACAGCGGCACGATCTCGGTGGCCATCACCAACACCGACGACCGCGAACTGATCGCGTTCACCGCCGACAAGAAGACCGTCACGTCGCTGCTGATCAAGGGCAACTACCCGCCGGTGCGTCGCCTGTTCCCGGACAACGTTGACAACTACGCCGTGATGAACACCGCCGAACTGATCGAGGCCACCCGCCGCGTGCAGCTGGTCCTGGAGCGGGAGGCCGCCCTGCGGTTCAGCTTCACGGCCGACGGCCTCACCCTCGAGGCCATCGGCTCGGAACAGGCCCAGGCTTCTGAGACCATCGACGCGATCCTCGCCGGCGGCGACACCGTCGTCTCGCTCAAGCCGCAGTTCCTGCTGGACGGCCTCGGCGCCGTGCACTCCGAGTTCGTGCGGATCTCGTTCACCAAGACCGAGAACCCCAACAAGCCGGGTCCCGTGCTCATCACGAGCCAGACGTCGCGCGAACAGCCGGGCGCCGACAGCTACCGGTACCTGCTGCAGCCCAACCTGCTCCTGCGCTAAGCCGCCGGCCTCACCAGCACGACGCGAACCACGAAGGACTGCCATGCACATCGGAATCGTCGGCCTGGGCAAAATGGGCGCCAACATGCGCGACCGCCTGCGCGCCGCCGGTCTGACCGTCACCGGCTACGACCGTAATCCCGAGGTTTCCGACGTCGCCGGCACCGCCGAGTTGGTCGAGGCGATCCCGTCTCCCCGGCTGGTCTGGGTCATGGTTCCGGCCGGAGCCATCACCACCGCGGTGATCGCGGACCTCGCCACGAAGCTCTCCCCCGGCGACCTGGTCATCGACGGCGGCAACTCCAGGTTCACCGACGACTTCACTCACGAAGCGCTGCTCGCCGAAAACGGGATCCACTACGTCGACGCCGGTGTTTCCGGTGGGGTCTGGGGTCTCACCAACGGATTCGGCCTCATGGTCGGCGGTTCCGCCGCCGATGTGGAAACGGCCATGCCGGTCTTCGACGCGCTGCGTCCGGAGGGCCCGCGCGAAGAAGGGTTCGTGCACGCCGGCAAGGTCGGCGCCGGTCACTACGCCAAAATGGTGCACAACGGCATCGAATACGCGCTGATGCAGGCCTATGCGGAGGGCTACGAGCTGCTGGAGAAGCGCGACGACCTCATCCAGGATGTGCCCGGCATTTTCACGGCCTGGCAGCGCGGCACTGTCGTGCGGTCCTGGCTGCTCGAACTCCTGGTGCGTGCCCTCAAGGACGACCCGCAGCTGGGCGACATCGAAGGCTACGTCGAAGACTCCGGCGAGGGACGCTGGACCATCGAAGAAGCCATCAACAATGCCGTTCCGGTGCCCGCGATCAGCGCGTCGATCTTCGCCCGGTTCGCCTCCCGCCAGGACGATTCCCCGGCTATGAAGGCCGTGGCCGCGCTGCGCAACCAGTTCGGTGGGCATGCCATAAAGAAGGCAGACTGATCCCGAGTGCGGGTCACACACCTCTCCCTCACTGACTTCCGCAACTATGCGCAAGCCGAAGTCCCGTTCGGCCCCGGACCCAACCTGATCGTCGGCCGGAACGGCCAGGGCAAGACCAATCTGGTCGAGGCGCTCGGATTCCTCAGCACCCTGAGTTCGCACCGGGTGTCCCAGACCGGGGCGATGGTGCGCTCCGGCGCGGAGTCCGCGATCATCCGCGCCCGCCTCGAGTACAACGGCAGGGACATCCTCGCCGAGGTGCAGATCAACCGGTCCGGACTCAACCGGGCCCAGATCAACCGGTCGGTCATCAAGACCCGCGAACTTCCCCGCTATTTCTCCAGCGTGCTGTTCGCACCGGAAGACCTGGCCCTGGTGCGCGGCGACCCGTCCGGTCGCCGACGATTCCTCGACCAGCTGCTGGTGTTGCGGAGCCCCCGGCTCTCCGGGGTGCTTGCCGACTATGACCGGGTGCTGAAACAGCGCAATACCTTACTCAAGTCCGCCAGGGCTTCCGGTTTGAAGACCACCCAGCTGGGCACTCTCGACATTTGGGACGAACGGCTGGTGGCACTGGGCTCCGAAATCATCGATGCCCGCGCGGATCTGGTGGCTGAGCTGATGCCGCCGCTGCAGAAGGCGTACAAATCGGTGGCCGGCGCGGATCACGGACCGAACCTGGTCGCATCGCTGAGTATTCTCGGCGCCGATGAGGAAGCCGACGAGACCGCCTCCCCCGCCGCAGCTTCGCCGAGTGCAAGCGCCGGTTCCGCGACCGCAGACACCTTCCGCACCGCGCTGGCCGGCCTGCGGCGCAAGGAACTGGACCGCGGAATGACCCTGGCCGGACCGCACCGTGACGATCTGGTCTTCGAACTCAACAATCTGCCGGCCAAGGGCTATGCCAGCCACGGCGAATCCTGGTCCTTCGCGCTTGCGCTCAAACTCGCGTCGGCGGAGCTGCTCCGACGAGATTCCTCCAGTGGTGACCCGGTGCTGATCCTCGACGATGTGTTCGCCGAGCTCGACCAATCTCGCCGCCGGCGCCTCGCCGAAGCCGTCACCGGGTACGAACAGGTGCTCATCACCGCCGCCGTCTACGAAGACGTCCCTGCCGTGCTCGCTGCCCACGCCATCCACATCCACGCCGGCGCCGTGGTCGCTGCGCCAGAGGCCGAGAGCGGGACGGACCGTGGCTGAACACAGTGAAGCCGCCAAGGTCTACCTCCGGTTCAAGGATGTCTTCGGCGACCCGAACGCGAAGCGAACCCGCGCCAGGCGCAAGGCCAGCCCTCAAATCGGGTCCAGCGTGCCGTTCGGCGCCGGCCGGGACCCGCGGGGACTGGGCGAAACCATAAATTCGCTCACCGCCCAGCTGGGCTGGAATTCACCGATGGCCCAGTCGGACCTGCTCGGCTCCTGGATCGAACTCGCCGGTGAGGAAACCGCGAAACACTCCACCCCGGCCGGCATCGACGAGGGCATCCTGACCGTGCACTGCGAGTCGACGGCGTGGGCGACCCAGCTGCGCATGATGCGCGTGGAAATCATGACTCAGATCATGCAGAAGTTCCCGGATGCCGGCATCGCCGCAATTCGTTTTCAAGGACCCAACGCCCCCTCCTGGAAAAAGGGTCCCAGATCAATCCCAGGGCGTGGTCCACGCGATACCTATGGCTAGGTAGCCAAAACAGGTCACCCTTACGAATAAAACGCGTCAAACGGCGGTTTTGGCCGTTGGGGCTTGGGCTGTTTGGTAGGCTGAGGGGTCGCCTGTGCGACGGTCAGGAGCCCAATTTCACATGACAATTGAACCGAAAACTGAGCCGGAGCAGCACGCTTACGGCGCAGAGGACATCCAGGTTCTCGAAGGCCTCGAAGCTGTTCGCAAACGACCCGGAATGTACATCGGTTCAACCGGTCCACGCGGTTTGCACCACCTGGTCTACGAGATCGTCGACAACTCCGTCGACGAGGCCCTGGCCGGCTATTGCGACACCATTGACATCCGTATCCTTCCCGACGGCGCCGTGCGCGTGCAGGACAACGGTCGAGGTATCCCTGTCGATATCCACAAGGCGGAAGGCAAGTCCACCGTCGAGGTCGTCCTGACCGTGCTGCACGCCGGTGGAAAGTTCGGCGGCGGCGGTTACGCGGTCTCCGGAGGACTCCACGGCGTCGGCAGCTCGGTGGTCAACGCTCTCTCCAGCCGCCTCGAGGTCGAGGTGCGCCGGCAGGGCCATGTGTGGCGCCAGAGCTTCCACAACGGTGTGCCCAACGAGTCACTGCACCAGGACGAGGTCTCCGACGAGACCGGGACCACGATCACCTTCTGGCCGAGCGCGGAGACCTTCGAGACGACGGTCTTCGACTACGAAACCCTGCGCGCGCGCTTCCAGCAGATGGCGTTCCTCAACAAGGGCCTGCGCCTCACGCTCACCGATGAGCGTGCGGACAGCCTGGACACCGAGGACAAGCCGCTGCGCAACAGCTTCATGTACGAGCAGGGCCTGATGGACTACGTGGCCTACCTCAACCGGGCCAAGAAGGCCGAACTGGTCAACGAGGAGATCATCTCCTTCGAGTTCGAGGACACCGAGAAGAAGATCGCGCTCGAAGTGGCCATGCAGTGGACCACCGCGTACACCGAGAGCGTGCACACCTACGCGAACACCATCAACACCCACGAGGGCGGTACCCACGAAGAGGGCTTCCGCGCGGCGCTGACCACCCTGGTGAACAAGTACGCGCGGGAAAAAGGCATCCTGAAGGAGAAGGACGACAACCTCTCCGGCGACGATGTGCGCGAAGGCCTCACCGCGGTCGTCTCGATCAAGCTCGCCGAACCGCAGTTCGAGGGCCAGACCAAGACCAAACTGGGCAACACCGAGGCCAAGGCATTCGTGCAGCGGGTCGTCGGCGACCAGCTTTCCGACTGGTTCAACCGCAACCCGGTTCAGGCCCGCGAGATCATCCGCAAGTCGCTGCAGGCTGCGACCGCTCGGATGGCCGCCCGCAAGGCCCGCGAGACCGCCCGACGCAAGGGCCTGCTCGAGGGTGGCGGCATGCCGGGCAAGCTCAAGGACTGCCAGAGCAAGGACCCCGCCGCCTCAGAGATCTTCATCGTGGAGGGCGACTCGGCCGGCGGCTCCGCCGTGCAGGGCCGCAACCCGGAGACCCAGGCGATCCTGCCGCTGCGCGGCAAGATCCTCAACGTGGAGAAGGCGCGCCTGGACCGTGCCCTCGGCAACGCCGAAGTACAGGCGATGATCACGGCGTTCGGCGCCGGCATCGGTGAAGACTTCAACCAGGACAAGGTGCGCTACCACAAGATCGTGCTGATGGCCGATGCCGATGTCGACGGCCAGCACATCACCACCCTGCTGCTCACCCTGCTCTTCAGGTACATGCGACCGCTGATCGACCTCGGCTACGTGTACCTCGCGCAGCCGCCGCTGTACCGACTCAAGTGGTCCAACTCTGCCCACGAGTACGTGTACTCGGATGCGGAGCGGGACGCCCTGCTCGCCGACGGCGCGGCCGCCGGCAAGCGGATCCCCAAGGACAACGGCATCCAGCGCTACAAGGGCCTGGGTGAGATGGACTACAAGGAGCTGTGGGAAACCACGATGGCTCCCGAGTCCCGCACCCTGCTCCAGGTGACCCTGGACGACGCGGCAGCCGCCGACGAGATTTTCTCCACCCTGATGGGCGAAGACGTCGAATCCCGACGCAACTTCATCCAGAAGAACGCGAAGGACGTGCGTTTCCTTGACATCTGACGACACCACAGGCACCACGCCGGAAGCCCCCGACGCGGCCAGCGTCGCGGCAGCTGCCGCGCACCTCACCCAGCACGGCAAGATCGACCAGGTCGACCTGCAGCTGGAAATGCAGCGCTCCTACCTCGACTACGCCATGAGCGTCATCGTCGGGCGCGCGCTGCCGGACGTGCGTGACGGCATGAAGCCCGTGCACCGCCGCGTGATCTACGCCATGTACGACGGCGGCTACCGCCCCGACAAGGCGTTCTCCAAGTGCGCCCGCGTCGTCGGCGACGTGATGGGCCAGTTCCACCCGCACGGTGACTCCTCGATCTACGACGCCCTGGTGCGCCTGGTGCAGCCGTGGAGCCTGCGGTACCCGCTGGCCCTCGGCCAGGGTAACTTCGGCTCCCCCGGCAACGACGGCGCCGCCGCCCCGCGATACACCGAAACCAAGATGGCTCCGCTGGCCCTCGAAATGGTCCGCGACATCGACGAAGACACCGTCGACTTCCAGGACAACTACGACGGCCGGACCCTCGAGCCCACGGTGCTGCCCGCCCGCTTCCCCAACCTGCTGGTGAACGGCTCCGTCGGCATCGCCGTCGGTATGGCCACCAACATCCCGCCGCACAACCTGCGCGAGGTCGCCGCCGGCGCCCTGTGGTACCTCGAAAACCCCGATGCCAGCCGCGAAGAGCTGCTCGAAGCGCTGATCCAGCGCATCAAGGGCCCTGACTTCCCCACCGGCGCGCAGATCCTGGGCATCAAGGGCATCCAGGACGCCTACCGCACCGGCCGTGGCTCGATCACGATGCGCGCCGTGGTGAGCATCGAGGAACTGCAGGGTCGCACCTGCCTGGTGATCACCGAACTGCCGTACCAGGTGAACCCGGACAACCTGGCCATCAAGATCGCCGACCTGGTCAAGGACGCCAAGATCACCGGCATCGCCGACATCCGCGACGAGACCAGCGGCCGTACCGGTCAGCGCCTCGTCATCGTGCTCAAGCGCGACGCTGTGGCCAAGGTGGTGCTGAACAACCTCTACAAGCACACCCCGCTGCAGGAGAACTTCGGCGCGAACATGCTCGCGATCGTCGACGGCATCCCGCGCACCCTGGCCCTGGACGGCTTCATCACCGCCTGGGTGTCGCACCAGATCGACGTCATCGTGCGCCGTACCCAGTTCCGGTTGAACAAGGCCGAGGCGGATGCGCACATCCTGCGCGGCTACCTCAAGGCGCTCGACGCTCTCGACGAGGTCATCGCCCTGATCCGCCGCTCCCCCACCGTGGACGACGCCCGTGAGGGCCTGATGGACCTGTTGACGGTCGACAGGCTCCAGGCCGACGCCATCCTGACGATGCAGCTGCGCCGCCTCGCCGCTCTCGAGCGACAGAAGATCATCGACCAGGCCGCCGAACTCGAACTGCAGATCGTCGAGTTCAAGTCGATCCTGGCCAGCCCCGAGCGTCAGCGCACCATCGTGAGCACCGAGCTCGGTGAGATCACCGACAAGTTCGGTGACGACCGTCGCACCGAGATCATGTTCGGCTTCGACGGCGACATGTCGGTCGAGGACCTCATCCCCGAAGAGGAGATGGTGGTCACCGTCACCCGCGGCGGCTACATCAAGCGCACCCGCAGCGACAACTACCGCAACCAGCACCGCGGCGGCAAGGGCGTCAAGGGCGCCCAGCTGCGCGCCGACGACGTGGTCGAGCACTTCTTCGTCACCACGACCCACCACTGGCTGTTGTTCTTCACGAACACCGGCCGGGTTTACCGGGCCAAGGCCTATGAAGCTCAGGAATCCGGTCGGGACGCCAAGGGCCAGCACGTGGCCAACCTGCTCGCGCTGCAGCCGGGCGAGGAGATCGCCCAGATCCTGGACATTCGGGACTACGGCGTGGCCCAGTACCTCACCCTGGCCACCCGTGACGGCCTGATCAAGAAGACCGCGCTGAGCGAGTACGACACCAACCGCACCGGCGGCATCATCGCGATCAAGCTGCGCGAGGGCGACGAACTCGTCTCCGCGCTGCTCGTCGACGAGGATTCCGATCTGCTGCTGGTGTCGAAAAAGGGCATGTCCATCCGGTTCACCGCCTCCGACGAGGCGTTGCGCCCGATGGGCCGCAGCACCTCAGGCGTGATCGGTATGCACTTCCGTGGCCAGGACACCCTGCTGGACGCGTCCGTGGTCTCCGACGACGGGTTTGTGTTCGTCGTCACGGAGGGCGGCTATGCCAAGCGCACCGCCGCCGACCAGTACCGCCTGCAGAACCGCGGCGGACTGGGCATCAAGGTGGCCAAGTTGAACGATGACCGCGGCGATCTGGTCGGTTCTCTCATCGTCGACGAGGAGGACGAGGTCCTTGTGGTCCTTGCCAGCGGCAAGGTGGTACGCTCTGACGTCGCCGAAGTGCCGGCCAAGGGCCGGGATACCATGGGCGTCGTTTTTGCAAAGTTCGCGACCGAAGATCGAATCATCGCCATCGCGAAGAACACCGAACGCAATCTGGTCGCCCTCGAAATCGAGGCGGCCACCGAGATTGATTCGGGGAAAGTAGAATCAGCAGATGAGTAGTGTTGCCGAGAAACTGGCCAAAAAGTCGAGTCGGGGTGCAATGTCGTCCAAGCAGGTACGTCTGAAGCTCGTTTACATCGACTTCTGGTCGGCCGTCAAGCTGTCCTTCCTGATCGCCGTGTGCCTGGCCGTGGTGACCATCGTCGCCACGTTCCTCACCTTCACGGTGCTCAACGGAACCGGCATCTTCACCCAGATCGACGCCCTGTACACGGATATCGCCGGGAGCGCGTCTGAGCTCACGACGATCCTGTCGATCGGCAACGTGATGGGCTTCGCCGTGGTCGTCGCCGTCATCAACACCGTCGTCGTCACCGCGCTGGGCGCAATCTTCGCCGTGCTGTACAACCTGAGCGTCAAGGTCACCGGAGGCCTGCTCGTCGGATTCACCAACAACTGATGGATGTGTGCCCAATCGATGGTCGCTTGCGGCCTCGATTGGGACTTTTCGCCAGTTTCCGTTAGTCTGAAACCTGCCCAATGGGGGGATATAGCTCAGTTGGTTAGAGCGCTTCGCTGATAACGAAGAGGTCCCAGGTTCAAATCCCGGTATCCCCACGCAGTACGTAGACACCGTGTATGCACACACCGTTTACTTCATAGCCTTACATCTCCGCCAGATCCTCACCCGTGAAGATCCGGTTCGGGGCCATAGCTCAATTGGTAGAGCGCCTGCTTTGCAAGCAGGAGGTCCGGGGTTCGATTCCCCGTGGCTCCACAGAAGAAAACCCCCAGTCGGCACTGCCGGCCGGGGGTTTTCTCATTGTCCCCTTCCCTGTCCCCCAGTGGGCTTCAGCGGGCCTCTGTACATCGCAGGTCGCGCCCGGGCCTCCCGTGTCCATGTGGGCTTGCGCGTCCGCTCACACCAGCACTCAGCGCCGTTGAAGGTATGGTCGGGCGAAAGAGCACAGAAAAGGGCCCCCGTCGGATGACGGGGGCCCTTCTTCTGCACAGTGCGGGAGCTAGATGTCCGAGGACTTCTCGATCGGCGAGTCAAGCAGCGACTCGTCTTCGGAGACCCACAACTCGTCGTCGGCACGGAAGGTCTGCCAAATCGCGTAGGCAACCCCGGCGGCGGCGGCGATGCCGACTCCGATGGCGATGTACGTGCCCGCGCCCAGACCCTGCTTCTCAATCACGACGGGCTTCTGGAAGCGAACCCGGTTGAGAGCGGCGATACGCGCGTCCTTGGCGATATCCCCCACCGACATGACAGTGCCCAGTGCGGTTCCGATCCCCGGCAGAACCTTGTCAGTGACCTGGTGGCGAACGCCACCGGCAAAATCTTGGGTAGCGTGCACGCCGGGGAGCAGGTAGTGCTCGTATCCCTGGCGAACGCGGGGTACAACTTCTTCACGAGTGAGCACACCAGCCTGACGGCCGGCTTCACGTGCAATCTCGTTGGCGCGGTCGAGAACTTCCTGCTGATTACTCCACAGTTCGTCCGCGCTCTTGCGCAGACGAGTGAGTTCCTTTCGGCGCTTGCGTGACAGGCTCATCTGGACCCTCCATCGTTTCTTGTGGTGAACACTGCCCATCTTGCCACTGAATACCCTGTGAGCGCTCTGAATGCCTGACCGGCATACGGATTCGGATAAAGCTGCTGTGCAAGAATTGTCCCTATGTCTAAGCACACTGCCGTCGCCACGCTCAATACCACCCTCGGACCCATCAAGGTCAACCTCTTCGGGAACCACGCTCCGAAGACCGTCAAGAACTTCGTCGGCCTCGCCACCGGCGAAATCGAGTGGAAGCACCCGGCCACGGGAAAGACCTCCAACGACCCGCTGTACAACGGCACCGTCTTCCACCGCATCATCAAGGACTTCATGATCCAGGCCGGCGACCCGCTGGGCCAGGGCACCGGCGGACCCGGCTTCCAGTTCGACGACGAGATCAACCCCGAACTCGACTTCACCCAGCCGTACGTCCTCGCCATGGCCAACGCCGGCATCCAGGGCGGCCGGGGCACCAACGGTTCGCAGTTCTTCATCACCGTCGTGCCCACCACCTGGCTGCAGGGCAAGCACAGCATCTTCGGCGCCGTCGAGGACGAGGCGTCCCGTGCGATCGTCGAGCAGCTTGCTGCCGTTCCGACCGATGGCCGCGACCGTCCGCTCACCGACGTCGTCATCGAGAGCATCACCGTCGAGCAGGTCTAGGACCACCAGCTCATGAGCCTGCCCGGAACCGCCGCCAACTTCTGTTACCGGCATCCGGGCAGGCAGAGTTTTATCCTCTGTCAGCGCTGCGGACGCACCATCTGCCCCGAGTGCCAGACCCAGGCCGCCGTCGGTGTCATCTGCCCCGAGTGCATGCGGGAGCAGCGCCAGAGCGCGCCCCGCACCAAGTCGGCCGCCCGCACCCGGCTCGGCCGCATGACCGCTGCCGGCGAGCCGGTGGTCACCTATTCGATCATCGCCCTGACTGTGGTGGTTTTCCTGCTGCAGCTCGTTCCCGGGCTCGATGTCACCAACCGGCTGCTCTACGCCGGCCTGTACTCCTACCCGGTCGCCTTCGAACCGTGGCGGATGCTGACCAGCATCGTGGTGCACTCCACGGGGTTCTTCTTCCACGTGCTCCTGAACATGTACACCCTGTGGATCTTCGGCCAGATCCTCGAGCGGATGCTCGGACGCGGCCGATTCCTCACGCTCTACCTGCTCAGCGGCCTGGCCGGTTCACTGGGTGTGCTGTTCCTGGCCGACCCGCGCGTGGCCGTGGTGGGCGCCTCCGGGGCGATCTTCGGCCTGATGGGCGCGTTCCTGGTCATCCAGCGGAAGCTCGGCGGCAACGCCACCCAACTGCTGATCCTGGTGGGGATCAACCTGGTGATCGGCTTCCTGCCCGGGCTCAACGTCGCCTGGCAGGCCCACGTGGGTGGTCTCATCGGCGGTGCCGTCATCGGCCTGATCTACGTGCAGACCCGCCAGCGCAGTAAGCGCACCCTGCAGTTCGCCCTGATCGGCGGTTTCGCTGCGCTGCTGGTGGCGTTGAGCCTGACCAAGCTGTTCATCTAGACCACGTTTCCCCAGGGTTATCCACACCCCGGGAGAAAGTTATCCACAGGAGTTTCCACATTGGGGATAATTACACTGCTGTAATTGACTACCCGAACGGGTGGTTAATTCACGTGGAACGGGTGGTTAATTCACGTGGAACGGGTGGTGAACAACCGGGCTCAGCGCCAGCGGGTGGTCATCAGGAAGCCGATGAAGGCGATCCCGAAACCGACGAGGATGTTCCACGAGCCGAACGCCGCGACGGGCAGGGCGCCCTGGCTCACGTAGAAGACGATGATCCAGGCCAGCCCGATGAGCATGAAACCGAACATCACCGGCTTGAACCAGACGGCGTTCGGGGCTTCCTCGCCCGCGCGGGCCTCGGGGCGGGCGGTCTTGGTTCGGGGATTTGTGCGTGCCATGCCTGCGATTCTAGCGTCACTGCCTGCGCGGGCCTGCCGGAACTGTCGGCGGATCACCATGTGCGCCCCGATTAGAATCGACTGCATGACCGAGTCGGCCAAGACCGAAGTTCCGGCCCTGCGCGGGCGGAGAGCCCTTCGCGGGCCGAAGGCGCGGGTGCGCCCCCGGGTGAGCGTGTTCGGCGTCCTCGGGGAACTGCTGATCACGGGCGGCGTGCTCGTGCTGCTCTTCCTCGGTTGGCAGCTCTGGTGGAACGACGCCGTGATGGCTGCGTCCCAGTCCCGTGCGGCGGAGTCGATCAGCCAGGGCTGGGTCGAAGACGTCAAGCCGGACCCGGCACCGGCTCCGGCTGCCGAGGCGGGGTTCGGTGATCCCGTGGTTGCGACGGCCCCCGGTGATCAGACGGCCTTCGCCGTGCTGTACGTGCCGCGCTTCGGCGACACCTACAAGCGCACCATCGCCGAGGGCATCGGAACCAATGTACTGAACAGCCCCGACCTCGGCATCGGCCACTACCCGGGCACCCAGATGCCCGGTGAGGTGGGCAACTTCGCGATCGCCTCCCACCGCAGCGCCAATGGCGGCGGGATGCACCTGATCAACGAGCTGCAGCTGGGCGATGCGATCTACGTGCAGACCGCCGACGGCTATTACACCTACCGGTTCCGCGACATGGAGTACGTGCCGCCGAGCGCCGTCGAGGCCATCGCACCGGTCCCGCACGACCCAGACGGCACACCCGTGGACCGGCTGATCGCCCTCACCACCTGCAACCCGCTGTTGTCCACTGCGGAACGGATCATCGCTTACGGCGTGTTCGAGTCGTGGCAGCCGACCTCGGCCGGGCCGCCGGCCGAGCTGGCGGCGCTGCTCCCCGCCGCCTAGCGGCCCCTCCCTCCACCCGCGACACAGAAGACCGAAGGAACATCCGATGTACGCAGCAATCTGGCGCCTGATGCCCGGACCGGTCTGGGTGCGCATCCTGCTCGTTCTGGTGCTCCTGGCCGCAGTGCTTTATTCCCTCGCCACCTGGGTTTTTCCCTGGGTCGACACGATGGTCAACAATCAGGAAGTGACGGTGGGCGTCCCATGACCCGCATCCTTGTAATCGACAACTACGACAGCTTCGTCTACACCCTCAACGGATACCTGCGGGAGCTGGGCGCCGAGACCGAGGTCGTGCGTAACGACGCCTTCCCGGCGACGGAAGTGGCCGCCCGCCTCGCCGAGTTCGACGGGGTGCTCGTCTCCCCCGGCCCCGGCAAGCCCTCCGACGCCGGGGTCTCGATCGCCGCGGTGGAAGCGGCCCTCGCGACCAACCAGCCGTTGTTCGGGGTGTGCCTGGGCCACCAGGCCATCGCCGAGGCCTTCGGTGCGACGGTCACCAACGCCGAAGAGCTCATGCACGGGAAGACCTCGCAGATCATTCACGACGGCAGCGAGTTCTACGACGGGGTGCCCCAGCCCTTCACGGCCACCCGGTACCACTCCCTGGCCGTGGTGGACGGAACCGTCCCCAGCGATCTGGTGGTGACCTCGCGCACCCAGGGCGGAGTGATCATGGGACTGCGGCACGTCTCGGCACCGATCCTCGGGGTGCAGTTCCACCCGGAGTCGGTGCTGACGGAGGGTGGCTACCTGATGGTGGCCAACTGGCTGGCGCTGGCCGGCCTGCCGGATGCGCGCGAGAGGGCCAAACACCTCACCCCGATGCTCAAGCTCAACTGACGGCTCCGCGGCCTGAGGTGGTCCGGACAGGCTCGAGGGCGTGCCCAGTGCAGGTCGAGCCGGTCCAGGCCCGGTGAGACGGCCTGCGTGGCGTTGGCGGCTGGTCAGCCGGCGCAGTAGGTGAGGACGACCTCAGACTTCTGCGGCACATCGCCGGGTGGCAGCGACTGCTTGGTGACCGGTGAGCCGTCGGCGCTGTCACAGGTGTAGTCGGGCTCGAGCTCCAACTCCAATTGCGTGTCGTCGGATTGCAGGAGCGCGGTGGCCGCGGTGAGGGCCTGGCCGACGACGTTGGGCATGGTCACCAGGCCGCTGGACACCGTGAAGTCCACCGTGGAGCCGACCGGCGTCTTCTCTTCCGGAGCCGGGATGGTCTTCAGAACGATGCCCTCCGGAACGTCCGGAGAGTTCTCGGTGGTCACCGAGCCAGACACGAAGCCGCGTTCGGTGAGGAACGGTTCGGCCGCGGCGAACGGCTGCGTGGTGGTATCCGGCATATCGACGAGCTCAGCGCCAGACGACACGTAGACCTTGACGACGGTGGCCGGCGGTGCGATGGTGCCGGACGGCGGATCGGTGCGAATGACCTCGTCCTTGGCCACCGTGGGACTGCTCTCTTCGGCCTTTGTGGCTGCGAGATCCAATTCCAGCAGAGCATCCTGAGCATCGTCGTAGCTGAAGCCGGTGAGAACCGGAACCCGGCGGGACGTGTCGGGCAGGTTGTTGCTCGGGGTGAGGCTCAGCGCCCAGAACATCACGGCGAT
This sequence comes from Cryobacterium sp. MP_3.1, assembly GCF_035984795.1. Lineage (NCBI taxonomy): Bacteria > Bacillati > Actinomycetota > Actinomycetes > Micrococcales > Microbacteriaceae > Cryobacterium > Cryobacterium sp. MP_3.1. The sequence continues at coordinate 73,812 of NZ_JAXCHV010000009.1, forward strand.
GACGATGACGATGACACTGACAATGCCGGCCCAGATCCAGATCACCGGGGGGCGACGCTGGGTACGGTCCATGGTCTGGTCTTCGGCCAGCTGTTTGAGGGCGAGTTCCGAACTCGATTCCACCTCTGGGGGCGCGCCGAACAGGCCGCCGGCGACATCGTCCGCCGGGCGCTTCACGGGAATGTGGCCGGCGCCGGCCGTTTCGACGTCATTGCGGAACTCGACGGCGCTCTGGTAGCGGCCGAAGCGGTCCTTGGCCAGGGCGTGTACCACCACGGTATCCAGCGCGGGGGACACCTTGGGGTTGATGGAACTCGGCTTGACCGGGGCTTCGCTGACATGCTGGTACGCCACGGCGACGGGGGTGTCGCCCCGGAACGGTGGGCGGCCCGTGAGCATTTCGAAGAGCACCACGCCGCTGGAGTACAGGTCGGTGCGGGCATCCACCGACTCGCCCTTGGCTTGCTCGGGGGAGAAGTACGAGGCGGTGCCGAGGATGGCGGTGGTCTGGGCGACCGTGGTGGCGGAGTCGGAGATGGCCCGGGCGATACCGAAGTCCATCACCTTGACCTGGCCGGCCTTGGTGATCATGATGTTGCCGGGCTTGATGTCCCGGTGCACCACACCGGCACGGTGCGAGTACTCCAGGGCGGTCAGGACCCCATCGATGATGCGCACGGCTTCGACGGAGTCGATCGGACCCTCACGGATGATGTCCTTGAGCAGACGCCCGTCGACGAACTCCATGATGATGAACGGGATCTGCGATTCGTTGCCGTTGTCCTCGGTAATGGTTTCTTCGCCGGCGTCGAAGACCCGAACGATCGTCGGGTGTGCCATTCGCGCGGCCGCCTGGGCTTCCTGGCGGAACCGGGTGCGGAAGGCGGGGTCGGCGGCGAGGGAGGACTTGAGGAGCTTGATGGCCACCGTGCGGCCGAGCCTGGAGTCGGTGCCGATGTGCACGTCGGACATGCCTCCGCGGCCGATCGACGCCCCCACGCGGTATCGACCAGCAAGCAGACGGCCCTCATCACTCAATGCAAAACTCCCTGCTCGCGGACAATGTTGATCATTTTAGTCAAGATCCGGTGGGCACCGGCGGGCGCCCACCGGGTGCACCTACCCTGCGGGCGTGGTGGGGGTCGGGACGGGCACAACCGGCGCCGTGACGGTGACCGTGCTGGCGCCCGAGTAGTCGGAGGCCGTCTCGCCGCAGAAGTACCGGAACTTCACGGTGAAGTTCCCGGTGCCCGCCGTGACGGTGGTCGTGGTCGTGTCCGCTCCGGTGCGAGCGGGGGAAGAGACCCCGTTGCCCTCGGCGAGAAGTTCGTAGCCGGAGAGCTCCTGACCGGCAGGGCATGACTGCCCGGGCCAGGTGACCGTGACGGTACCGGCGGGGGCGACGGTGGACGGCGTGGCCGACGGCGTGCCTGAGGGCGCGTCGGGGAGCGCCGGAACGAAGTCGGAATAGACCCGCACCTCGATCGGCGTGCCCTCGGCGACCCGACCCGTGGGGTTGATCCCGTAGACCCTGTCGACCTGGTCAGCGTCGGGCGCGGCCTTGTCCGCCACCACGTTGGCGCTGAGACCGAGCTCGCTGAGCCGGTCCCGTGCCTCGGAGCTGGTCATGCCGAGGAACTCGTTCTGGTCGAGTTCCACCATGTTGGTGGTCGGCGTCGGTGTCGGCGTTGGCGTGGTCTTCGGCGGGGTCGGCGTCTGGGAGGTTGCCGTGGGTGCCGGTTCCGGCGTGGCGGCCGGCTGCATGAACAGCGTGACCAGGGTACCGACGAGTACCAGACCGAGGATGGAGATGAGCGCCACCAGCGGCCAGGTCCAGGGACTGCGCTTCTTCTTTTTCTTGGGATCCGCTGCGGCTGCCGCGGCGGCCGCCTCAGCGCGGGTGCCCGGCTGGGTCACACCGGACGCTGACGGCATCAGCTGGGTGGTCTGGTCGTTGCCGGCACCGGGCATCAGCATGGTGGCCGCTGTGGGCGTGAGGCCCGTCATAACGGCCGGGACGGATGCGGCGGCGGCCGCGACGTCACCGCGGCGGAGCGCGATGGCGGCACGAGCCAGGTGCGCCGCCGAGGCGGGGCGCTCGGCTGGGTTCTTGGCCAGGCAGGAGATCACCAGGTTACGGACCGGCTCCGAGACCGTTTCGGGCAGGGGCGGTGGCTGCTCGTTGATCTGCGCCATCGCGATCGCCACCTGGGACTCGCCCGTGAACGGGCGCCGGCCGGCGAGGCTTTCGTAGGCGACGATGCCCAGGGAGTAGATATCGGTGGTCGGCGAGGCCGAGCGTCCGCTCGCCTGTTCGGGCGAGAGGTATTGCACCGTGCCCATGACCTGGCCGGTCGCGGTGAGGGGAACCTGGTCGGCGATACGTGCGATGCCGAAGTCGGTGATCTTGACGCGGCCCTCTGGCGTGATCAGCAGGTTGCCCGGCTTGATATCACGGTGCACGAGCCCGGCCGCGTGCGCGGCATGCAGGGCGGCGGCGGTCTGCGCGACGATGTCGAGGACCTTGTCGGCGGGCAGGGTGTGCTCGCGTTCGAGGATCGTGGAGAGCGCCTCACCGGGCACCAGCTCCATGACGAGGAAGGCGCTGCCGTCTTCTTCGCCGTAGTCGAAGACGTTGGCGATGCCCTCGTGGTTGACCAGGGCGGCGTGCCGGGCCTCAGCGCGGAAGCGCTCGAGGAATCCAGGGTCGCCAAGGTACTCGTCCTTGAGGATCTTGATGGCGACTGTGCGCCCGATCACCAGGTCGACGGACTGCCAAACCTCGCCCATACCGCCGATGGCGATGCGGGATTGCAGCTCGTATCGTCCCCCGAAGGTGAGCCCTGCTGTGGGTCTCATTTATTCAGCACCGCCTCTAGTACCTGTTTCGCTATCGGTGCGGCAAGCAAGTTGCCGTACCCCGTCTGACCGAGTCCCCCGCCATCTTCGATGAGAACGGTGATCGCGTATTGCGGGTCTGCCGCGGGGGCGAATCCGGTGAACCACAGTGTGTATGGGTCATCGGCGCCGTTCTCCGCAGTCCCCGTTTTTCCCGCCACGTCGACTCCGTCTATTCTTGCATTGCTCGCGGCCCCGTCCTGGACCCCGTTGACCATCATCTGGGTCATGGTCGCCGCGGTTTCGGCGCTGAGCACCCGGTCGACGGCGACGGGTTCAAAGGTCTGCAACGCGCTGAGGTCCGGTGCCAGGATCTCATCGACCAGGTTGGGCTGCATTTCGATACCTCCATTGGCGATCGTCGCTGAGACCAGCGCCATCTGCAGTGGTGTGGCACGCACGCTGGTCTGGCCGAAAGCCGACAGGGCAGTCTGCGCGTCGTCGGGGTCTTCGGGGTACTCACTGGCGGTGACCGACAGGGGGATGGTGAATTCGGAGTTGAAACCGAACTTCTCCGCCATGGCGCGGATGGCGTCGTCGCCGAGCGCCAGGCCGAGCTCGGCCATGGGGATGTTGCAGGACAGTTTGAGCGCCGTGGCGATGGTGACGGTGTCGCCCGAACCGCAGGTGCCGCCGCCGGAGTTGATCACGACGGAGCTGGAATTGGGCAGCATCCAGGTCGCCGGGTTCGGGAAGGTGCTCTCCGGGGTGTACTGACCCGATTCCAGGGCCGCGGCCACCACCACGAGCTTAAACACCGAACCGGGCGGATTGAGCGAATTGATGGCCCGGTTGATCAGCGGATTGCCCGGAGCGTTCACGAGGGCGTCGTAGGTGTCGTTGACCGCGGCACTGTCGTGCACGGCGAGGGTGTTGGGGTCGTAGCTCGGCTTGGACACCATCGCGAGCACCCGGCCGGTTTTGGGCTCGGTGACGACGACGGAGCCGGTGTTGTCGCCCAGCGCGTCCCAGGCGGCCTGCTGCGCGACCGGGTCGATGCTGGTCTCGACCGAGGCGCCCTTGGGGTCCTGGCCGGTGACCAGGCTGGAGACCTGGTCGAAGAACTGCGCATTCGAGGTGCCGCTGAGCTCGCCGTTGAGGGCCTGCTCCAGCCCGGTGGGCGCACCGTTGACCGGGATGAAGCCGGTGATCGGGGCGTAAAGCAAGCCGTTGCTGTAGGTGCGCTGGAACTTGTAGTTGTCATCGACCGGCATCGACTGGGCGATCGGCTCGCCGCCGGCGAGGATCGCGCCACGCTCGACGGAGTAGCTGTCGAGAAGGGTGCGGGTGTTCCGGTCATCCGCCGCGAGGTTGTCGGCCTGGAAGACCTGCACGACGGAGGTTGATCCGAGCAGGGCGGCGAACATGAGCATCACCACGATGCTCACGCGCTTGAGTTCACGATTCATCTAGACCACCAGCCGAGGTTGGTTGCGCACAGTGTCGGACAATCGCAGCAGCAGGGCCACGATGATCCAGTTGGCGACGAGGGAGGAGCCACCGGCGGCCAGGAACGGGGTGGTGAGGCCGGTGAGCGGGATGACACGGGTGACACCGCCGATGACGATGAAGCACTGCAGGGCGATGACGAAGGAGAGTCCGACGCCGAGAAGCTTGCCGAAGTCGTCTTGCCCGGCGAAGCCGATACGGAAGCCGCGGGCGACCAGGAGCAGGTACAGGGCCAGGATCGCGAAGACGCCGGCCAGGCCGAGTTCTTCACCGAGGCTGGCGATGATGTAGTCGCTCTGGGGGACCGGGGTGAGTTCCGGACGGCCCTGGCCGAGGCCGGTGCCGATCAACCCGCCCTTGGCGAGGCCGAAGAGACCCTGAACGAGCTGGTAACTGCCGCCGGCGGCGTCGTACACGGCCGGGTTGAGCGCATCCAGCCAGTTGGTGAACCGGCCGTTGACGTACTCGAGGGTCTGGCTGGCGATGAGTGCTCCACCGAGGAACAGGCCCATGCCCAGCAGCACCCAGCTGAGCCGGCCGGTGGCGAGGTACAGCATCACCAGGAACAGTCCGAAGTACAACAGGGCGGTGCCCAGGTCGCGCTGGAAGATGATGACCGACATCGACAGGGCCCAGACGACCAGGATCGGGCCGAGGTCGCGCAGACGCGGGAAACGCATTCCCAGGAACTTCTTGCCGACCATGGAGAGGCTGTCGCGGTTGCGCACGAGGTAGCCGGCGAAGAACACGGCCAGGGCGATCTTGGCGATCTCGCCGGGCTGGAAGGTGGCGAACGAGCCGAAGCCGATCCAGACCCTGGCACCGCTGACCTCGCGGCCGAGACCGGGAACCAGCGGCAGCAGCAACAGCAGAACGCCGACAAAACCGGCGACGTAGGTGTACCTGAACAGCACGCGGTGGTTGCGGATGATGAGGAGCACGGCGATGGCGAGGGCGATGGCCAACCCGCTCCACACCGTCTGCCGCACAGCGGCGCTGGCCCAGCCGGCCTCCTCGTTGGCGATATCGATGCGGTAGATCATCGCGATGCCGATGCCGTTGAGCAGGGTGGCGATGGGCAGGATGAACGGGTCGGCCTCCCGCGCGACAAAACGCAGCACGATGTGCATCGCGAACACCAGGCCGGACAAGCTCGCGCCCAGGAGCACCAGGGTGGTGTCGATCTGGCCGAGTGCGCCCAGCTGCACGAGCACGACGGCGCCCAGGTTGATGCCGCAGGCGAGGATCAGCAGAAACAGCTCGAGATTGCGCAGCTTCTGCGGGAGGTGCAACCGGCGGATTTTGCCGGTCTGCGGGGCCGCCTCGCGGGCATCCGAGGTCGATTTACTCTGCCGGGGCATTGCTCAACCGTTCCACGATGAGTTTGGCGTCTTCCAGGGATGACGCGTTGATGGTGCGCTCCACCAGCTGGCGGTCGTAGACGCGCAGCTGGTTCAGCTCCACGTTGGTGTCTTCGTAGACGCTGGAGAGTTTGAGCGGGCCCAGGTCCTGCTGGATGCCCTGGTAGATCGCGACGGTGCTGCCTTCGACGCCGACGAAGTACCGGCTCTGCGTCCACTGGTAGCCGAGCAGCGCGGCACCGACGATGGTCACGATGAGCAGCACGATGGCGGCCAGCCAGGTGACCTTGCGGCGTGTGGCGCGGCGCGCGTCTTCCTCGATGAGTTCGGACAGGTAGTCCTGGGAGTCGGGTTCGAAGTGGGTTTCCCGCACGGGGTGCAGGCGCAGCGACGGGATGCGGGGCGCGCGGGTGCGCACCGGCTCCTCACCGAACGCCAGCGGCGCCGCGGCGGAGCCGACCACGATCGGCTCGCCCAGTCGTTCTCCGCCGGAGCCGATGTCGACGACGACGATGGTGACGTTGTCTGGCGCGCCGCCGTCCAGGCTCTCCTTGACCAGGCGGTCGGCGACGGCCTGCGCGTCGAGCGAGGATTTCAGGGCGTTGCCGATGCCCGTGTTCGACACCACGCCGCTCAGCCCGTCGGAACAGATCAGCCAGCGGTCGCCGGCGCGGGTGGCCAGGATCGAGGTGTCGATCTCCGGAGAGGACTCGACGTCACCGAGCACCCGCATCAGCACCGACCGGCGCGGATGCACCATGGCTTCGGCCTCGGTGATGCGACCGCTGTCGACGAGGCGCTGCACGAAGGTGTGGTCGGTGGTGATCTGCGACAGCTCACCGTCCCGGAACAGGTAGATCCGGGAATCACCGATGTGCGCGATGGCGACCTGGTCATCGAGCACCACGAGGGCGCTGACGGTGGTGCCCATGCCGGTGAGTTCGGCGTGTTCGAAAACGGTCTCGGCCAACTGCGAGTTCGCGGCGATCAGCGCAGCCTGTAGCGCGAACTCGGCGTCCTGAGCCGACAGGTAGGTCGTGTCGGCCTCCATGATGCGCTTGGTGGCGATGGCCGAGGCCACGTCACCACCGGCGTGTCCGCCCATGCCGTCGGCCACGACGAACAGGGTGTGTCCCGCGTACCCGGAGTCCTGGTTGTTGGACCGAATCTTGCCAACGTTGGACGCGGCTGCGCTGTGACTAACCGATGCCATGCACTACCGCCGAAGCTCGAAGCTCGTGGCGCCGATTTTCACGGTGGCGTTCAGCGGCACCGACGTGGGCACGGCAACACGTTTGCCGTCGAGGAAGGTGCCGTTGGTGGAATCCAGGTCCTGCACCATCCAGTCGTCATGCCACAGCATCAGCCGGGCGTGGTGAGTGGAGGTGTAGTCGTCCCGGATGACCAGGCTCGAATCGCTGGAGCGGCCGATGGTGACGGGCTCGGTGCCGAGCGGGAACTCGGTGCCGGCCTTGGGTCCCGAGGTGATGACCAGGCGGGTGGCGGTCTGCGCGGTGGCCTTCTCCGGCCCGGCTTGCGGGAGCGGGGCGGCCTTCTGGCGGGAGAACTGCTCGGTGGGAGCGGACGCCGAGGCCGCCGGGGGCTGCGCGAACGCTCCGGCCGGTACCGGAGCGGGCGGCGGGGTGGCGAAGGGCACGGGTGCCGCTGCGGGCGCATCCGTGGACATCTTGCGCACTCGCTGGCCGAACAGGTCACTGCGGAGGGCGTAGACGATGCCGAAGATGAACAGCCACAGCACCAGCAGGAACGCCAGGCGCAGGACAAGAAGGGTCAGTTCACTGGGATTCATGCGTTCGGCCCCCAGAAACCGCCCATATCGTGCCGTTGGGTGGACTCGTCGACCCGGCGGGCCTCGGTTCTGTCGGTGCCGGCCTGGGCGACGACCCTGAAGACGATGCTGGTGCGCCCGATGGTGATGACCGAGTCGGGCTCGAGGATGGCCTGTTTGACGGGGGAGCCGTTCAGCTGCGAGCCGTTGGTGGAGCCGAGGTCGCGTACCTGGGCGCGGGCGCCGTCCCAGATGATCTCGACGTGGCGGCGGGAGGTGCCGGTGTCGTCGATGGTGATGTCGGCGTCCGAGCCGCGGCCGATCACCGTGCGGGACTTGACGAGCTGATGACGGTGCCCGTTGATGTCAACGACCGGGGTCCACGCCACACTGCCGTTGACGGAGGTGGAATCGATCTGCACCATGCCCTCGCTGAGGCCGGGGTCGTTGGCGAACGTGATCGAGACGACGCCGGTGAACTGGTAACCCTGCGAGGACGCGTGCTGCTGCACGAGCTGGACGAGTTCGTCGATGAGGGCGGGGCCCAGATCTCTCATGCGGCCGAAGTCGGCCTGGGCCAGGCGCACGGTGAAGCGATTGGGCGCCAGGATACGATCCCGCGACACGACCGCGGCTTTGGTGTCGAGCTCACGACGCAGCGCTGAGGTGATCTCCACCGGCTGCACGCCCGACTTGAAAGTCTTGGCGAAAGCACCGTTTACGGCGCGCTCAAGACCTTTCTCAAAGTTATCCAGTATGCCCACAGGTCTCCCGATCCGGTCCGTTTGGCTATGAGCATGTTACTTGCCTCACGTGTTAACTCGCCCAATGGGCGGGTCAGGGCACGGGAAGTCATCCTACGGGGGTAGCGCGGTCAGACCACTAATGGGGGGCATTCCGCGGGTCCGAGGCAGGCTGAGCCGGGGCAGAAACCCTCGAATGGCGTTCAGGCCCTGCGGAATGCTAGGATTTCAAAGTTCGCGCGAGTGGCGGAATTGGCAGACGCGCTGGCTTCAGGTGCCAGTGTTCGAAAGGACGTGGGGGTTCAAGTCCCCCCTCGCGCACAGTGAATAAGTGCACGATGGATGAATAATCTGCGCGAACAGGAAAGGCCCCCGGGAAACCGGGGGCCTTTCGTCATTCTCGGTGGTTGATACACCTGCACGCGTTGTCACGCTCTCCCCGGATTCACCTGTCCTGGTTCTCAATGGCATCGGTGAGTGTTGTTGTACTTCTGTACCGCTCGTCCCTACGGTGGAAGTACACCGCAGCGGCGCGAGAGGCTCGATCGTGCAGCACCCGCCGCCGGTGCATCACCCGAGAGGACCACCGTGAAGCGTTTCACCATGCCCGGAACCGAGATCGTCGCCCCGAACGTTGTGCTGGGCCTGATGCGGATCGCGGAGAAGACCGACGACGAGGTGCGCGAACTGGTGCGTACCGCCCGTGACGCCGGCATCGATTTCCTCGACCACGCCGATGTGTACGGCACCGACCTGCACGGGTGCGAGCGCCGGTTCGCCGAGGCGATGCGGCTCACCCCGTCGCAGCGTGACGAGCTGACCATCCAGACCAAGACCGGGATCGTGGGGGATGGGCCGTACTTCGACTTCTCCTATGAGCACATCATGGAGTCGGTGGACGGATCACTGGCCGCGCTCGACACGGACCACATCGACATCCTGCTGCTGCACCGCCCCGATGCGCTCGTCGAACCCGAAGAGGTCGCCAGGGCCTTCGACGAGCTGGAAGCCGCCGGCAAGGTGCGCGCGTTCGGTGTCTCCAACCACACCCCGCGCCAGATCGACCTGCTCAAGAAGTACATACGACAGCCGCTCGTTGCCAATCAGCTGCAGCTCTCGATCACCCATGCTCCGATCGTCGCGCAGGGAGTGGCGGCGAACATGGCCGGCGAGCAGCAGTCGCTCACCCTCGACGGCGGTGGAATCCTGGACTACTGCCGGCTGAACGACATCACGGTTCAGGCCTGGTCGCCGTTCCAGGCCGGCTTCTTCACCGGGGTCTTCCTCGGCTCCGCGGAGTACCCCGAACTGAACGCCGTCATCGAACGTCTCGCCGCTGCCTACGACGTTCCCGCGATCGCCATCGCCACGGCCTGGATCACCCGGCACCCCGCACAGATGCAGGTGGTGCTCGGCACCACCAGCCCCGAGCGGGTGGCCGCGGCGGCGTTGGGTTCGGAGATCCCGCTCACCCGTGCCGAATGGTACGAGCTGTTCCGGGCCGCGGGTTACCGGGTGCCCTGAGCTCCTCGTAGCCGGTTGCTCACCCGGTCACGATGCACGGTGTCGTGACGGTGATCGAGATGCCCGCGGTACCGCCCCGAATCGAGAGCGTGTCGAGGCTGTCGTCGGCGGCAGTGTAGAAATCCGTGCCCATGGCGCGGTCGGACTTGGTGATTCCCCGGCGCTCCCAGGCGGTGGTGATGGCGTCGAAGGCCTCGTCGGCGCTGTCCGCGATCTCGAAGATGGGAATGATGACCGAGCCGTGCACCTGCTCGTTGGCGCCGTCGCCGCAGGGTCCGATCGTCACCGTCGCCGGCCCGCGGATGCCCGCGGCGTCGCCCGCGGCATCCAGCAGGGCACTCACCAGGGCCCGGTCGCCCTCGAGCTGGGCGGCCGCGGCGGCGGGGTCGAGGCTGTCGAGGGGAGCAGCTCCTGGGTCGAGGGGAGCGGCGTTTGGGATGTCGGAGACGCGGTCGTCGGGCTCAGCGGAGCCCAGCGGGAGGCCCAGATAGCCGGTGCGGGTCAGGTCGGGGTCGGTGGTGCGAGTGGCGACCTCGAAGGTGGCCCTCGGCACACCCCGGACCGTGGTGTCGGCATCCTCGAGAGCGGTGAGCATCCCGGCGACCGTGGTGACTTGCGTGGCGGTGGACACCTGCACCCGCAGCGCCGGCCGCTGCGCGGAGGCGTCCAGCCTGGTATCGATGCCCGTGAACGACACCGAGAAGACGGCCCCATCCGTGCTGAGCTCGCCGAGAAAGCGCACGAAGGCGACCTGGGGCGACTCAGTATCGATAGTGAGCCAGGAATCGCCGCGCGCCGGGCCGTCCCCCACGGTGTGCAGGGTCACGGCCGACAGGGCGTCGAGCCCGAAGCCGGGAAGGGCACGCAGGGCTTCCGTCAGGCCGGCCCAGCGGTCGGCGGAATCCACCCGGACGACGGCCGGGTCGCCGTGGTCGAACACGGTGACCGATCGGGCTCCGCCCAGCTCGCGCAGGGCGAGCGCGGCGTCGGCCATCTCGTCGGGCTCGGTGATGACGGTGGAGCCGTGGGGGAGCGGCGTGAAGGTGAGCTGGGCGTCGGCGTCACCGTTCTCGCCCGGAATCCGCAGCACGGCCCGCGTGGAGACGATCCCGACGGCGACGTTCTGCCCGACCGACCCGGCCAGGGCCCGCACGTCCACGCCGGATGCCTCGGCCTCGACGGTAATGCTCGCCGTCCACGCGTCCGGGTCGGTCAGCGGCCCGCCATCCTTGAGGTCGACCGGGTAGATGTCGGCGGTCACCTCGGCCACGCCCGCGCTCTGACGGATCGCCTCCGTTGCGGTGTCGATCGCCGCCGTGACCTCCGGCGGCGGCTCGGTCAGCAGGCTGCAGCCGGACATCGACGTGGCGATCGCGAGGAGCACGGCGCACACCATCGCCCGGCCGAACCCCCGTGTCACCATCGGTTCAGTATTCCGCACTTCGGCAGATCTGGGGTGCGTGAGGCCCGCCTGTTACTGTCGATGGGTCGCCCGGTATCGGGCCGACACCACTGTTTGCAGGGAGAGCTCACGTGAACCAGCCACGCATGAACGTCGAGTCGTTCAACCTCGACCACCGCACCGTCGTCGCGCCGTACGTGCGCCTGGCCGACACCAAGGTGCTGCCGCTGGGCGATGTCATCGTGAAATATGACGTGCGCTTCACTCAGCCCAACGTCGCCCACCTGGAGATGCCGGCGGTGCACTCGATCGAGCACCTCTTCGCCGAGCACTCCCGCAACCACTCGGAGCGGGTCATCGACTTCTCGCCGATGGGCTGCCAGACGGGTTTTTACCTGATCCTGCAGGGGCGGCCGGAGTTCACCGAGGTGCTCGAGCTGATCGAGGCCACCATGACCGACATCCTCGGCGCCTCCGAGGTGCCGGCGGCCAACGAGGTGCAGTGCGGCTGGGGCGCGAACCACTCGCTGAGTGCCGCCCAGGAGGCCGTGACGGTGTTCTTGGCCGGCCGCGACGGCTGGGCCGACGTCACCGCATGAGCAGCGTAGACACCCTCGGCGCGCGCAGCCTCATCCCTGACAGCCCCGACGCGATCGTCCTGGTCGCGATGGCGGAGGAGGCCGCGCCGTTCCTGGCGGCGGCCACCGTCGCCGCCGAGCCGGTCACCGTGGGCAAGGCCCTGCACTACCGGCTGACGCTGGCCGGGCGCGATGTGCTGCTCGTGCAGGGCGGTATCGGGCTGGTCAACGCGGCCGGCGCGACGACGTCCGCGATTCTCGCCGCCCGGGCGGGTGACCCTGTGGCCGCGCCTCTGGTGATCAGCGCCGGCTCGGCCGGCGGCGTGGGCGTGGCGGTGCGGGTCGGCGAGGTCGTGATCGGCAGCGACTGCCTGAACAGCGACGCGGATGCGCGCCCGTTCGGCTACGCCCTCGGCCAGGTGCCCGGCATGCCCGCCCGGTACGCCGGCGCGGCCGCCGCCCTCGACGCCGCCGAAACGCCCACCCGGATGCCCGACGGGTCGGCCCTGGTCGTGCAGCGCGGATTGATGGTCTCCAACGACAAGTTCGTGGGCTCCGAGCTCGCCGAGACCCTGCGCGAGCTGTTCCCGGGGGTGCTCTGCACCGACATGGAAACCGTGGGAATCGCGCAGACCTGCTTCGCCTACGGGGTGCCGTTTGTGGCCATCCGCGGCATCTCGGATCTGTGCGGACCCGTGGGCGATCACCTCACCCACGTTGACGATGCGGCCGAACGTTCGGCCGTGGTGGTGCTGGAAACCCTGCGCCGACTCTAGAGCTCGTCCGTCGCGGGTGGGGGAGACCGGGCGGGGCATCCGTTCTAGGGTGTGCGTATGGGAACCGCATTCGAGCTTCTGCACATCGTGGCCGCCGTCTTCATCATCGGGCCGATGGCCATCCTGCCGATGACCGGGCTCCGTGCCCTCCGCGCGAGGGAGGCCGGATCGATCACGGTGCTGGCGAAGTCGGTGAACATCTTCACGCTGCTGTCGGTGCTGGTGGCGCTGTTCGGCTTCGGCGCGCTGGGCATGAGCGACCGCGCCTCATTCGCGTCGACCTGGATCTGGCTGTCGATCGTTCTCTACGCGCTCGCGCTCGCGATCAACCTGTTCCTGGTCGTGCCGGCGCTGCGCGCATCCGCCGAGGAGGTGACGGCCAACCCGTCCGGCACCGCCAGGGTGGCCGGGTACCCGCGGATCGCCGCCGGATCCGGCATCGTCACCCTGTTGCTGGTCGGCGTGACCGTGCTGATGGTCTGGAAGCCGTAACCGGGGAGGGTCAGACAGCCTCGTAGGCCAGGCGCAGCCAGTCGAGCACCTCGGCGGTGAGATCGGCGGGCTCGGCCAGGCGCAGCCGGTGGGTGACCATGCTGTTCCAGCTGCCGGATGCCTCGAGCGCGTCGGCGCCCTCGACGCCGGGCAGTTTGAGGCCCAGGTCGAGCCGGCCGGCGGTGACCTGCACGATGGCGAACTTCTTCGTCCCCTTGAGCAGACTGATGTAGCTGTTCGTGGGAGCCAGGTTCACCTCGCCGCTCTCACGGGCGTGGCTGACCAGGGCGTCGTAGGTACCCCGCCAGTGCGCCTTGGCGCCGCCGAACTGAGCGTTGATCTTCTCGTCGACCGGCAGGCGCTGCCCGGAAACCTGCCCCAGGGCCGAGACGATGGCCATCGCATGGCCGGTGCCGAGACCGTAGTCCTCCTTCAGCCAGGCCACGATGCTGGCGGTCTTCACGTCGGGCCCGAGCAGGCCCTTGGCGGCCGCGGCGGCGCGGAAATCATCCGGGTCGAGGCCGGTTTTGTCCTTGATGGTGTCGAAATACGCCTGGATCGTCATGGAGGTCCTCGCTGCGAGCCGGATCAGTGACGTTAACGTAGCAGGGCCGCGCATCCGGGTGGATGCGCGGCCCTGCGCCGGTGCGAACGTTAGTCGAGCGTGGGCAGCTGCTCGGTGATGTGCGCGATGGTGGGGATCGACGAGGTGATCACGGTGCCGTCGGCGCGACGGGTGTCCTCGATGAGCGCCGCCGTGGGAGCGCCGGGGTCGCGGGCGCCCTGGTGCGACAACGGAACGGTCTCCGGCTGGCCGGCAGTCACGATGACCTGCAGGCCGCGCACGGTGAGCCGCGCCTCTGTGCCCTCCTCGATGCTGAGGTGCACGCTGGTCTGCGTGACGGCCACGCGCAGGCGAGAGCCCTTCAGGGTGACCCTGAAGATCAGCTCATCCCAGTCCTCCGGCAGGCGCGGGTCGAGCGTGATGCGCCCGCTGTGGTCGCGCAGGCCACCGAACCCGTAGACCAGCGCGCTCCACACGCCACCAGCGGAGGCGACGTGCACGCCGTCCTGCGCGTTGTGGTGCAGGTCGGCGAGGTCCACGAACAGCCCGGAGGTGAAGTAGTTCAGCGCGAGCTCGTGGTAGCCCACCTCGGCGGCGATGATCGACTGCACGACATCCGACAGCGTGGAGTCGCCCGTGGTCAGCGGGTCGTAGTAGTCGAAGTCGGCACGTTTCTCTTCCGGCGTGAACTGGTCGCCCTGCAACAGGAGCGCCAGCACCACGTCGGCCTGCTTGAGTACCTGGAAACGGTAGATCACCAGCGGGTGGTAGTGCAGCAGCAGCGGCCGGTTCTCCGGCGGCGTCGCGGTGAGGTCCCAGCGTTCCTTCTCGAGGAACTGGGCGTCCTGCGGGTGGATGCCGAGGTTGCGGTCGAAGGGGATGTGCATCGCCTCGGCGGCGAAGGACCACTCCATCACCTCGGCCTCATCGAGCTTCAACCGCGCGGACATGGAGTCGAACGAGGCCCGGTCGACCGAGTACAGCCGGCGCACGCTCTTCACCGCGGCGCGCAGGTTGGAGCGGGCCATGATGTTCGTGTACAGGTTGTCGTTGACGACGGTGGTGTACTCGTCCGGGCCGGTGACGCCGTGGATGTGGAAGACGTCGTTGCCGTTGCCGCGCCAGAAGCCCAGGTCGGCCCACATCCTGGCGGTCTCCACCAGGATGTCGATGGCTTCGCGGGCGAGGAAGTCCTCGTCGCCGGTGGCCGCGACGTACTGGCTGAGCGCATAGGAGATGTCGGCGTCGATGTGGTACTGCGCCGTGCCGGCCGCGTAATACGCGCTGGACTCGAGCCCGTTGATGGTGCGCCACGGGAACAGGGCACCGAGCTGGTTCAGCTCGGTGGCGCGGGCGCGGGCGTGGTCGAGCATGCCGTGCCTGAACCGCAGGGCGTTCCTGGCCGCGTTCGGCGACGTGTAGGTGAGGAACGGCAGCACGTAGACCTCGGTGTCCCAGAAGTAGTGCCCGCCGTAACCGGACCCGGACACCCCCTTGGCCGAGACGCCCTGGCCGTCGGCGCGCATGGACGCCTGGGCGAGCTGGAAGAAGTTCCACCGGGTGGCCTGCTGCAGGGCCGGCTGGCCGGGCAGTTCGACATCCGTGCGGGCCCAGAATGCGTCGAGCCAGTCGCGCTGTTCCTGGATGATCGCGGCGACGCCGGCCTCCTTGGCGCGGTCGAGGGTGCGGTCGCACCGGTCGGCGAGCTCGTGCGTGGGCACCCCGGCCGAGGTGTGGTAGCTGAGCAGCTTGGTGATGCGGATGGGGTTGCCCATCTTGGCCTTCACCTTGTACACGTGCTTGGCCAGGTCGTCGCCCAGCTGCGACGACTCGTCGAAGTCGTTGATCGTGTCGATCGAGTGGTCGGACGCCGTGGCGATGGTCATGCCGGAGTTGGTGCACCGGAAGCCCAGGATGTAGCGGCCGTTGTTGGCCCGCTTCAACCGCGGCTGCAGCACCCGGTCGGTGAACGTCTCGGCGCGGCGGGGATCCCAGTCGTTCGCCGAACCGGACTTGGGCCGGTCGTATTCGCCGATGCCGTCCTGCCGGTTGAGAGTCTGGCTGGAGATGACGACCGACGCGTCGGCGTCGAGCATGGTGACCTCGTACTCGATCACAGCGAGGTGGCGTTCGGTGAACGACACCAGGCGGCGCGAGCGGATCAGCACCTGCTTGCCCGACGGGGTGCGCCAGACCAGCGACCGCGACAGGATGCCGTCGGCGAAGTCGAGCCGGCGCTCGTAGCTGAGCAGCTCGGCGAGGGTGAGCACCAGGGGCTCGTCATCGACGTAGATGCGGATGATCTTCGCATCCGGTGCGTTGACGATGGTCTGGCCGACCCTGGCGAAACCGAAGGCTTCTTCGGCGTGCCGGATGGGCCAGGTCTCGTGGAACCCGTTGATGAAGGTGCCGTGCACGTGGCCGTCGCGGCCCTCGTCGACGTTGCCGCGGAGGCCCAGGTAACCGTTGCCGACGGCGAACAGGGTCTCGGTGCGGCCCATGTCCTCACCGGAGAAGTCGGTCTCCACCAGCGCCCACTCGTCGAGCGGGAACCGGCTGCGGTCCAGCGGGTCGGAGAGGTTCTGGATGGTCGCGTCGAGCGTCATGCGCGCACTCCACTCGGGGTCAGGACGGTGCTGCCGATCAGCGGCAGGAGTTCGTCGAGGTCGGTGACGACGGTGTCGGCCCCGGCCTCGAAAAGCACGGGGGCGCCGACGCCGCGGTCGACACCGAGCACCAGGCCGAAGTCGCCGGCGCGGCCGGACTGGATGCCGGACTCGGCGTCTTCGACGACGACACACTGGGCGGCGGTGAGACCGAGCAGCTCGGCGGCGAACGCGTAGGTATCGGGGGCGGGCTTGCCGGCGAGCTTCTCGGCGCGGGCGCGCACACCGTCGACGACGATCTCGAACCTGTCACGCAGGCCCGCGGCGGTGAGCACCATCTCGCCGTTGAGGGAGCTGGTGACCACGGCGACCTGGATGCCGGCCGCGACGACCGCATCGAGGAACCGGAGCGAACCGGGGTACGGGCTCACGCCGTCCTCGGCGAGGGTCTCGTTGAATGCCTTGTTCTTGCGGTTGCCGAGACCGCAGACGGTCTCGAGCTCCGGCGCATCCGTAGGCTCACCGTCGGGCAGGGACAGGCCGCGGGAGGCCAGCAGTGACCGCACGCCGTCGTAGCGGGGCTTGCCGTCGATGAAGCCGAAATAGTCGGCGTCGGTGTACGGTTTGACGCCCTTCGACTCGAGGAACGGGGTGAACAGTCGCGACCACGCGCTCATGTGCACCTCGGCGGTGGGGGTGAGAACACCGTCAAGGTCGAAGAGCACGCCGCGCGCGCCAAGTACCCGGTCTCGGGTCTCAGCTGGCGTAAGGGGGGAGTGGGGGGAAGTCAATATGGAGCCCTGCTTGGTAGGTGCGTGACGAACAGATGGCTAAAACCGGGTAGTCGAGCTTGTCACCTGCTCTGCGGATCACGAAATTCCGAAGGCGTACGCCCCAGGGTCTGGGAGGCCGAGCACGTGCAAGTCGATCCTAGGTCGCGGACCGGTCCAGCATGGTGCCGGAGTGTTAACATTCTGTTGCCATTCGGGCGGACTCGGCGCGCTGTGATGCCGCCTCGCTGAACGCTCAGTGCGCCATCATCGGCGCGTCGTGGGTGTCGGTGACCGACAGGGCCGGCTTGCGGATGAAGAACGCCAGCGGAATCGCGAAGAGCGAGATGACCGCTCCGTAGAGGAAGGCGCTCTGGGTGCCCGCCGCCGTCGCGGCGACCTCGCCGGCGCCGTTGGCCATCTGCGTGGCCGCGGTCGAGGACATCACCGTGACGAACAGGGCCGTGCCCGCGGCTCCGGCCAACTGCTGGGCGGTGCCGACGACGGCGCTGCCGTGCGAGTACAGCTTGGGCTTGAGGGAGGCGAGCGCCGAGGTGAACAGCGGAGTGAACAGGAACGCCAGGCCGAAGCTCAGGGTCACGTGGGCCACGAGCACCCACCAGACCGGCGTCGTGGCGGTGAGCATGGTGAGGAACCAGAACGCGGCGCTGACGATGATCGACCCGGGCACGAGCAGGACGGTGGGACCGAACCTGTCGTAGAACCGGCCGACGAACGGGGCGAGCAGGCCCATCGTGAGACCGCCGGGCAGCAGCAACAGGCCGGTGGTCAGCGCATCCAGGCCCAGCACGGTCTGCATGTAGATCGGCAGCAGGATCAGGGTGCCGAACAGGGCCATCATGCTCACGGCGAGCATCACGATGGCGAAGCTGAAGGTGCGCGAGACGAAGGTGCGCAGGTCGAGCAGGGCCCGGTCGGTGCGCTGCAGCGTGAGCTGGCGCCAGACGAACAGGGCGATGGCCAGCACGCCGATCGCCAGCGGCACCAGGCCGGCGGCGGCATTGCCCGTGGCGGATTCGCCGAGGTTGCTCAGCCCGTACACCAGGCCGCCGAAGCCGAACGCCGAGAGGATCACCGAGACGACGTCGAGGGGCACCGCGGTGGGAGTGGTCACGTTCTTGATGCGCGCGGCGCCGAGGGCCAGGGAGCCGAGGGCGATCGGCAGGACGAGGATGAACATCCAGCGCCAGTCGAGCACGCTGAGGATGAGGCCGGAGATGGTGGGGCCGATCGCCGGGGCGACCGAGATGACGATGGAGATGTTGCCCATGGTCTTGCCGCGGGCGGCCGGTGCCACCAGGGTCATCACGGTGGTCATCAGCAGCGGCATCATGATGGCGGTGCCCATGGCCTGCACCACCCGGCCCACGATGAGCACCTCGAAGCCCGGCGCGATGGCGGCGATGAGGGTGCCCGAGCTGAACAGGGTCATCGCGGCGAGGAAGACCGGCCGGGTGTTGAACCGCTGCAACAGGAAGCCGGTGATCGGGATCACCACGGCCATGGTGAGCATGAACGCGGTCGTCAGCCACTGGGCGGCGCCGGCCGTGATGTTCAGGTCCTTCATCAGGTGCGGCAGCGCCACACCCATGATGGTCTCGTTGAGGATGACGACGAACGCGGACACCAGCAGCAGCGAGATGACGAGCTTGGTGCCGGCGGCATCCGGGGCATTGCCGGTCGGCGCGGCGGGCGCGGGGGCGGTGGTGACGGCGGAGTCGGTCATCGGGGTCCTAACGGAACGGGCTCAGGTGCGACCCCGGTATGAGGTACCCATGGTTCAACCGAAATCCCCCGGTTATGTTCCCGAATCGGACAATTGCGTCCGGCGCACCGGCACCATTTGTCCGCACGGGCAACAGTTGCCGGTCTTTTAGACTGGGGAGCATGGGGGAATGGCTGATCGACAACTGGACCGAGGTTTTGGGATTCGGAACGGGGGCCGCGTGCGTGTGGTTGGCCGCGCGCCGCAACATCTGGACCTTCCCGCTCGGTATCGCGAACAACCTGGTCTTCATCGTGTTGTTCTTCGGCGCCGCGCTGTACGCCGACCTCGGCCTGCAGGTCGTCTACCTGGTGCTCGGGGTGATGGGCTGGCTCGGCTGGTCCCGGCACCGGGCCGCCGACGACCGCGCGCTGATCGGCCGGATGCCCAGGCAAGCCATCCTGCCGCTGGTCGCGGCCGCGCTGGCCGGCACCGCGATCATCGCCTACGCCCTGCACTCCTATACCGACTCCACCACCGAGATCGCGGATGCCGCCACCACCTCGGTGAGCCTGGTCGCGCAGTACATGCTCAACCGGCGCTGGCTGGAGAACTGGTTCGTCTGGATCGCCGTCGACCTGGCCTATGTGGGCCTGTTCCTCTATAAGGGACTGAACATCACTGCCGCGCTCTACCTGCTCTTCATCGGCCTGTGCGTCTGGGGCCTTCGCGGCTGGATGCGGGCCCGCACAGACCAGACGGCGAGCGACTCCGGGGCGGCCGGCGCCTCGCTCCGCCGACCGGTGCCGGCCGGCACGACGGGTGAATGAGCCGGTGCCTGACCCGCTGACGGCGGCTGTGCCGGTGCCGGCGACCCGCTTCGGGCACGGCCTGGTGCTCGGCAAGTTCTACCCGCTGCACGCCGGGCACTCGGCCCTGATCCGCACGGCGCTCAGCCGCTGTGACAGGGTCACCGTGCAACTGTTCGGGGCCAGCGTGGAATCCATCCCGCTGAGCGTGCGCGAGGGGTGGCTGCGCGAGGAACACCCCACCGCGCACGTCGTGAGCGCCATCGACGACGCCCCGGTGGACTTCGACTCCGCCGACGCCTGGGACGAGCACATGGTGTTGATCCGGGCGCTGCTGGATGCCCCGGTCGACGCCGTGTTCTCCAGCGACCCGTACGGCGCCGAACTCGCCGCCCGCCTGGGCGCCGCGTGGGTGCAGGTCGACCCCGGCCGGCGGCACACCCCGGTCTCCGGCACCGCGATCCGGGCGGATGTGCCGGGCCACTGGTGGGCGCTGGCCCCCGCCGTGCGCGCCTGGCTGACCCCGCGCGTGGTGGTGCTCGGCGCCGAATCCACCGGCTCCACCACCCTCGCCGAAGCCCTCGCCGACCACTACGACACCGCGTGGGTGCCGGAGTACGGCCGCGAGCACAGCGAAACCCGGGTGGGCGGCCTGGACACCCCGTGGCGCAGTGACGAGTTCGACGTCATCGTGGACCGTCAGATCGGCTGGGAGAACCAGGCCCTGCGCCGGGTGCCGCGGCCGCTGCTCATCTGCGACACCGACGTGCTGGCCACCACCCTCTGGCACGAACGCTACGTGGGACCGACCCCGGCCGGGCTCGTGGCGCGCGCCGCCGCGCATCCGCCCGCGCTGTACCTGCTCACCGGGGACGAGATCCCGTTCGTGCAGGACGGCCTGCGCGACGGCGAGCACATCCGGCACGCCATGCAGCACCGGTTTCGACAGGCGCTGGCCGGGCAGGACGTGCCGTGGCTGGAGGTGACCGGGTCGGTGCCGGAGCGCCTCGCGCAGGCGGCCGTGGCCATTGACCGGATGCTCGCCGGAGTCTTCGACTTCGCGCTGCCCCTGGAACAGCATGCGGCGCTCGAGGCCGCCGGAACCGCCGGGCCCGCCCGATAGGCTGAAAACCATGGCGCTGGGGAATCGTTGGAACAAGGTATCCGAATCACCGACGCGCGCTAACGCCGCCACACTGGCCGAGGAGCTGACCGCGGAGGACCTCTTCACCGAGGCGCCGGCGGTGGTGGACACGGCGCTGGACGAGAAGCTGCGCCAGGCTTACTTCTGGTTGGTGAACCGGGCCGTGATCTCGCCGTTCTACGACGTCGAATTCTCCACCGGTTCCCCGGTCATCTTCGAACTCGGCGACGCCGGCGCCGAACTGCACCTGCCCACCGACCAGTCCTACTCCTCGAACGTGCTGCTGCCGCTGCTCACCTTCGCGGTGGGCGGCAAGTGCCTGCTCGTGGGCGGCCCCGGGCGCGGCAAGACCACCCTGGCCATCCTGATGGGCGTGCTCGCCGGGTCGGGCGCCCGCGAGGTGCGCCGCAACGTGCAACAGGGCCAGCCCCAGGTCACGGTGAGCGACCTGGTCGGGATGCCGCTGCCGCGTGACCTCGTCACCGCCGGGAGCCTGGCCGAGATCGAGATCGCCTGGCGCAGCTGGCTCAGCCAGCCGGTGAAGATCATCGACGAGTACAACCGCATCCCCACCAAGACCCAGTCGGCGCTGCTCACGATGGTGGCAGAGGGCTACGTGGAAAGCCACGACCAGATGCACTCGACCGCGCCGGAATCCGGGGTGGAGAGCTGGTTCTTCACCGCCAACGACGACGCCGGCGGCGGCACCTTCCCGGTGATCCAGGCGCTCCGCGACCGGATGGACGTGACCGTCGCCGCGCAGGGTTTCAACAACCGGTTCTTCGACGAACTCGTCGCCCGCGTCGAGGCCGGCGAGCGGCCGGAGGACCACCTGCCGCCCGAGCTCATCTTCGACGCCGACGAACAGCGCCTGCTCGAGGCGGCCATCCGGGCCGTGCCGCTGCCCGGTGCGGTGCGTCGCCAGCTGGAGTTCTTCGCCAGCCACTTCGAATTCGTGCAGCAGGGCGGCCGCCGGTTCGAATATCGCACCAAGGACACCGTGCGCACCGGCGGTGGCGAGGTGGCCGAGGTGATCGAGGCCAACTCCGGCGCCGACCTGCAGGTCGACCTCGGCTCGCAGACCAGCAACAGCCTCTCGGTGCGGTCGCTGCAGACCCTCATCCGCTACGCCAAGGCGATGGCCTACTTCCGCGGCCGGCCCGTGGTGGGCCTGGACGACCTGGCCGCCGTGCTGCCGTTCGCGCTGCGCGGCAAACTGCTGCCCAACGAACTGCACCCCCGCTTCGACGTGGGTGCCGACCGGGAGCTGGCCACCGACTCGATCAGCTGGCTCGCCGACCTGTTCACCGAGTCCCGCCGGCAGTTCACCGCCCTCGGCCTCGGCGGCAACGACCCGATCAGCGACGCCCTCGACCTGTTCAACCAGGGCCTGGACGCAGTCAGCTCTGCGGAGGCCGCGCAGCGCCTCACCGGCATTGAATCCCTGATCAGCGGCATCGCCAAGCAGGGCAAGCTCTACGGTCGGCACTTCGACGACCTGCTCGCCCTCAAGTACCTGCACCAGCGCTACACGAACTACGTCAGCTGGCTGGGGTTCAGCGGGTGACCCAGCGCCCCCGGCACCTCGTGAACGAGACGCTGGAGCTCACCGACGAGGCCCTGCCGGAGACCACGGTCGACCTCGAGCTCTCGGCGACCCGCATCCAGGAGCGGCACGGCGAGGCGGCCGGCGCCCGCTACCGCCACTTCGTCGGCCGGGCCGTGGCGGCAGCGCCCGACGCCGACCGGGACGACCTGCTCACCCTCGCCGCCCTCGCCGCCTGGAGAAGCGGCGCGTTGGCGTTCCGAACGGATGCGCTGCGTCGCCTCGACCTGGCCCTGGCCCACGAACGCACCGGCCTGCCCGCCCTCGCCGCGGCGCTGGGCCTGGGTGAGGGCGGGGTGGCCCCGTTCGCCGCGTTGCAACTGAACTCCCGGTTCGGCTGGCCCGGCCTGCACGCCCCCGGAGACCTCCTCGCCGTGATCGGCGGTTTCCGCGGCCTCTACGGCCCGTGGCTGGCACCCCCGGTGGCGGCGCTGGCCGGCGACCGGCCGGGCAGCTTCCTGATCCGCACCGGCAGTGCTGCCACGGCCGAGGACTGGCTGCTCACCGCCGATGTCTTCGGGCACACCCTCGTGCGGCTCGCGACCGACGAGCAGGGGAATGTCGACGCTGCGGCCGACGCACGGTGGTCTGCGGCGTGCGATACCGCGCAGGGGCTCGCCGAGACCGGTGCGGCCGGCGCCGTGCTGACCGTGCGCGCCTACACGGCACAGCTGTGGACCCCGGAGGAGCGGCCGTGACGGCTGCGCCGCTCACCCCCGAGCAGCGCAGCGCCTGGCAGAGCGCCCAGGCGCTCTGGGGCGTCGAACTGCACGACCCCGAGCTCGCGCCGGACGCGAAGGAGGCGTCCTTCGCCTGGTTCAGCTTCCCGCCGCAGGTGACCTTCGACCTTCCGCAGGCAAAGCGGCTGGGCGTCGGGGCGTTTCTGGAGAGCATCTTCGCGCACGAGATCGGCCACCACGCTCTTTCTCCCTCGACCCGGCTGACGAGCCTGAAAATCCGGCACCAAATCGCGCGGGCGCTCGCGGCCACCGATGCCGCGCGCATCCCGGATGTCGCCGACCAGGTTCACAAACTCTCGAACCTGTGGTCGGACATGCTCATCAACGTGCGGGTTGCCGAGCTGCAACGGCGGCGGGACGGCGAGGCCACGCCGCCGGAGATGGTGCGGATGTGGGCGGTGCTGGGCGGGAACGACAGCGCCGATCGGCTCTGGTGGGTGCTCCTGCGGGCTTACGAGATTCTGTGGGTGCTCGCGGCCGGGGCCCTCTGCCCGGCCGAGCCACCGGCCGTCGCGATCGACCCCGACGAGGTGGTGCGGCAGCGGATATCGAAGATCACCGACGCGCGGCAGAAGAAGAACCGGCTCAATGAGGTCCTGGCCACCAAAGACCCGAAGAAGCTCGCCGAACTGCAGCTGTCGGAGCGGACCGAGGAGCTGGCCGCCGAGGTGCAGCGCGAGTTCGATGCCCTGGCGCTCACCGACCCGCGGCTCGACGCGGTGCTGCTGGCCGAGACCGTGCGCACCTTCGGTGACGATCCGGTGAGCGGGGCGCTGCGCTTCGGGATGCTGTTGGCGCCGTACCTGGTGGCCGAGGGGCCCACCAGGCACCGCCCCGGGTCGGTGGTGCACGGGGGAGTCTGCGACGGCGAGTCCGGAGCGACCCCGGCGACCGCGGGTGAGCTGGTCGCGGTGCTGGGGGATGCGCGCCTGAGGGAAGATCCGGAGCATCCGGCGGTGGCCAAGGCCCGCGGCCTCACCACGGCCGGCTCCGGCGCCGGCACGGTGCCTGGCGCCCCGGACTCGCCGGGTGACGGCCGGCCCACCGCGCCTTCCGGCCAGGGCTACGGCCTGGCCCGGACACTGGATCTCTACCGCGACAGCGGCGCCAACGCTGTGATCGCCGCCTGGTATCAGACCCGGGCGCGCAGCTACGTGAAGCCGCTGCTGCAGCGCACTCCGGATGCGCCCCCGGCCGACGCCGAGATCCCGGGTCCCCTGGCAGCGTGGGAGCTCGGCGACGACCTCGCCGACATCGACTGGGCCGCGTCGATGGCGAGAAGCCCCACGGTCGTGCCCGGGGTGACCACCCGGCAGCGGGAATACCTGCCCGACGCGCCGCCCGTGGCCACCGCGAGCCTCGATCTGGACCTGTACATCGACTCCTCGGGGTCGATGGTGAGTCCCGCCAACGAGTCGCCGGCCGTCCTGGCCGGCAGCATCCTCATCCTCTCGGTGCTGCGCGGCGGCGGCCGGGTGCGGGTGACCTCATTCTCGGCGGCCGGACAGGTCGCCGGTGGCGAGAGATTCACCCGGGACCGCCTCGAGGCGCTGCGTGACCTCACCACCTACTTCGGTTGGGGCACGGTCTTCCCGCTCGACCTGTACGGGAGCCGGTATCGCGGCCGGGGCCGCACCAGCGCGAGTGTGCGCCGGCACGTGGTGGTGCTTTCCGACGAGGGACTGCTCTCGATGTTCGGCGCGGGGCAGCCAGAGTACGCCGACGTCGCCGCCCGGGTGCGCCGCGGGCTCGACACGGCCACGCTGATCCTGCAGGACCCCCGCCGCTCCGTCGCCGAGCCTGCCGCTGCGGCCGGCTATGACGTCGAGTACATCCAGCGGATGGACGATGCCCCGGCCGCCTGCGCCCGGCTCGCCCGGCGATTGACGGAGAGCGATCCGCGCCATGCCACCCGATCACCAGGAGGATTCCGTGGCTGAGAGACCCGCGCCGTTCTGGCGCCGGCTGACCAACTCCGCCGGGCTCAGGGCCCCGGACCGGGGGGAGCTGGCGACGAACGCCACGCCGTTCTCTCCTCCCACCGCGCGGGTGCCGCGCCCGGCGGCCGACGCGGAGCCAGCCGGCGCCACGCCGGATGCAGTTGACTCGGAGGCGCTTCTCGCGGTGTGGTTCGCGCGTGAGCAGGACGACGTGCTCGTCTGGCGCACCTGCCTGCCCGGGGCGAGTACCGCCGAGATCGCCACCCGCCTGTCCCTGGTTCCGGCGTCCTTCCTCGCCGACGACGTGGCTATCCTCCCGCTCGCCGAGAATATTCTTGAAATGGAATACGGCGCCGTCGGATCAACGCCGCCGGACCGGAGGGGGCAGGAGGTCCTCCGGATTGTGGACCAGGTGCGGGCCACCGGGTCGACCGCCGCCCGCCGGGGCGCGGCCCTGGTGCTGTGGCTCTGGGCCAGCGAGGACCTGAACGGTCCGTTGTCGGTGCCCTTGAGCCCGGTTTGGTATGGCCGCGCCATGGCCGCGCTCTCGTTTCGGTTGGCGGCGGTGGTCGACCCGGCCGAGTGGGTGCGCACGGCCGACCGGCGCGACGAGGCGGCCCGCACCTTCCTGCTCTGGTCCGGCCACCTGCCGGCCGGCGAGGATGAGGCCACCGCAAGGTCGATCCTCGCCATGCGCGACTCCCTGCAGCAGAACGCGGCGCTGGCCCAGACCATGGCCGAACACGAACACCGGCTCCAGGTGACCAAACGGCTGCAGGAGGCCAGGGCCCGGGAGGCCGCCGCCCGGTACTCGAATGAGTAAGCGACCGGGGCCGGCCATGGCAGTGCCCGACCCGGACGACCCGCTGGCGTTGGTCGAATACGTCCCGGGCGGCACCGTCGCGCTCACCGACGCCGAACGGTGGCCCACCCTCGATGTGGCCGGCGCGGCGCGGTTGGATGCCGTGCAGCGGCATCCGCTCGCCCCGGCCTGGGTGCACCGGACCGGTGACAGGCTCACCGCCGACGGTGTGGCCAGGGCCCAGGCGGCGCTGCCCGTCACCGGTTGGCTGGCCGAGCACCTCGCCATCGCCCGCCGGCTGCCCGCCTACCGCAGGGTCGCCGACACCCTCGGTGAGCTGGGCACCTGGCCCACCGTGACCCGCGACGATCTGCTCGAGAACGTGTCGGCGTTCGTGCCGCTGGATGCCGACCTCGATCGGATGATCGAGGGCTCCAGTTCCGGCACCACCGGGCGGGCGCTGCAGATCCCCGACGACATCGAGGAGGTCGCTCGCAGCTTCCACCTGCTGGTGAACCTGGTGGCCGAGCAGGGTATCGACTGGCGGCCCGACCCCGCACGGATGGCGCTGGCCTACCTGGTGCACCAGCGGCAGGCGTTCACGTATACGTCCTCGATCAGCAGTTTCGGTCAGGCCACCATGGCTAGGCTCAACCTGCACCCGTCGCAGTGGCCGGCGCCCGGGCAGCGCACCGGGTTTCTGCTGGACCAGCAGCCGCAGGTGATCACCGGCAACCCCACCAGCCTGGCGGAGCTGCTGCACCCCGATCTCGTGGCGGGGCTGCGGCCGCTCGCGCTGTTCAGCGGCGCGATGGCGCTCAGTCTGGCCCTCCGCCGCGACCTGGAGGCGGCATACGGCTGCCCGGTGATCGACGTCTACGGGCTGCACGAGACCCGGCCGATCGCCGCCAGCGCCGACGGGGGACCCTTCGTGATCCTCGATCGGCGGGTGCACGTGGAGGTGCTCGACGGTTCCGGCGACCCGGTGGCACCCGGGGAGCGCGGCGAGATCGTGGTGACCGCGGGGGAAAACCCGCTGTTGCCGCTGGTGCGGTACCGCACCGGGGACTTCGGCCGGCTGGTCGACGTGGCCGGCCGGCCCGCACTGGCCGACCTGGAGGGCCGGGAGGCCACCCGGTTCCTGGCGCTGGACGGTGCGCTGGTGCCCTGCGCCGACCTCACCCAGCAGTTGCAGGCCGGCGGGGCGCGCGGCTGGGCCGTGCGACAGGGCGTCGACGGCAGCGTGACCGCCACCGTGGTGGGCGGCGATGCCGGGCAGATCGGTGCGGCGCTCGGACGGTTGCTGGAGCAGTCGGTGACCGTGACCGCGGTGCCGACCCTGCTCGATCTCGGCGAGGGCAAACCGCGCCGCTACGAGTCCGAGGCGCCGGGCACCTAGCTCACCGTTGTGGCGCGGATGCGATTGGCAGAGTCTGCACCATTTGTGGCAGTCGGTTCCCGCAGCCGGCCGGCCGGTTTCCCTAGGCTGTGAAGATGCCGATCACCCCCGACACCAAAGACTGGACCTGGGTGCTCGAGCGCCCCTGCGCCGAGTGTGGATTCTCCGCCGCCGAGCTCCGCTACGACGACGTACCCGACCTTGTGCGCCAGAACGCGGCCGCCTGGGCACCCGTGCTCGACCGACCGGATGTTACGGTGCGGCCCGACGACACCACGTGGTCGGTGCTGGAATACGCGGCCCACGTGCGTGACGTGTTCCGCATCTTCGACCTGCGGCTGGGCCTGATCCGCGCCGAGGACGACCCGCTCTTCGCGAACTGGGACCAGGACGCCACCGCGGTGGCCGAGCGCTACAACGAGCAGGATCCACAGGTCGTGGCGGCGGAACTGGCCGCGGCCGCGGCATCCGTTGCCGAAGCCTTCGCGGCCGTGCCGCCCGCCGACCGGCAGCGCACCGGCCGCCGCAGCGACGGCGCCCGCTTCACCGTGACCACGCTGGCCCAGTACTTCATCCACGACCCGACGCACCACCTGCACGACGTGTCGCGCTGACCGGACGTCAGCGATCCGGTCACTCGAACGGCCGACGCTGTAAACTTCGGCCATGACGACGGACCGCAGCGTGGCGCGCAGCCCGGCCGTTGTGGCGCACAAGGTGCTCAACAACAACGTCGTCATCTCGGTCGACAGCGCCGGCCAGGAACGGGTACTGATGGGACGCGGGCTGGGATTCCAGTTGCAGCCCACCGACACCATCGACCCGGCGAGGGTGGAGAAGACCTTCATCCTCGAGCAGGGCAGCGGAGCCGATCACGCCCGGCAGCTGCTCGCCTCGGTGCCGTATCCGGTCATCGAGGCCGTCACGGCCGCCGTCGATGAGGCCGAGCGGATCCTGGGGCGCAGCCTCGGTCGGCGGCTGCCGATGGCCATCATCGACCACGTGCAATACGTGCTCGAGCGCATGCAGAAGGGCATTCGGATCCCGAGCACGGCGATGCCCGAACTGCGCGTGCTGCACCCGCAGGAGTTCGACGCGGCGCTGGCGATGGCACGATCCGTCAGTGCCAGTCTGCAGACCGACCTCCCGGCGGAGGAGGCCGTATTCCTCACGATGCATATTCTCAACGCGACCCGGGATGAGCCCAACGGCACCGCGGCGTTGCTCTTCCGTCGGGTACAGCACGTGGTCACCACGGTGGAGGGCGGCCTCGGCGTGCAGCTGGACGTGGCGAGCCCGGACTACGCGCGGTTCATCCTGCACATCCAATTCCTCCTGCAGCGACTCGTGGCCCAGACGATGCTGCGAGGCTCCGACACGTCGTTTTTCGAGTTCGCCAAACACAGTTATCCGCGCTCGTACGCGATCGCTGCCGACGTCAAGCTATACGTCAGCGAAGCCACCGGCTCCGATCTCACCGATGAAGAACTCCTCTACGTGATCGTGCACGTGGAGCGCCTGGCCAACCAGGTTGTGGATGGCGCAGCGCCCTGACGGTGTGCTAGCGTGAGCGTCGCAGGGCGAAGACGACCTGTGGAAGCTCTTCGGATTGTTACTGCGCAAGCAGGCAAAACCTGGACTCTCATCGCATAGCGCGATGTCTGAGTTCAGGTCTTTTTTTTGCCCAAAACACCGTGAGCCGCTTCTCAGAGACAGAAGTCGCGATGCCGCGGCGGAAGGCGAATGACACAGATGGACTATTCCAAGACTGCTGCTGCGGTCCTCAAGGGCGTTGGTGGCGAACAAAACGTATCGTCGCTCGTGCACTGCGCGACGCGCCTGAGGTTTGTCATCAAGGACGACTCGAAGATCGACAAGGCGGCCGTCAAGGCCTCGCCCGGCGTCATCGCCACGGCAGAAGCCGGCGGCCAGTACCAGGTCGTCATCGGCAACGAGGTGCCAGAGGTGTTCGCCGAGATCGGCAAGATCTCCAACCTGACGGGCGGGTCGACGAACACGACCGGTGCCACGACGGATGCCCCGAAGGGCAACCTGCTCAACCGTTTCATTGCGATGATCTCGGCGATTTTCACCCCGCTGGTATGGGCTCTGGCCGGAACGGGACTGCTCAAGGCGTTCCTCGCCGCGGCGGTCACCTTCGGCTGGCTCGACAACACGACCACGACGTACGTGATCCTCAACGCGCTGTCGGATGCGTTCATCAATTTCCTGCCGCTCGCACTGGCGATCACGGCGGCGAAGTACTTCAAGGCCGAGCAGTTCACCTCCCTCGCGATCGCCGGCGCCTTCGTCTATCCGTCGATCGTCGCCCTCAACGGGGCGCCCGACATAACCTTCTTCGGTGTCCCCGTCACAATGGTCAGCTATGTGTCGAGTGTCATCCCGATCATCGTCATCGTCTGGCTGCAGAGCCACGCCGAGCGCTTTCTCTACGCCAAGCTTCCCGCCGCGATCCGCCGGTTCGTCACCCCCATGCTCCTGGTTGTTGTCCTCGTTCCGCTGACCTTCCTCGCCATCGGCCCGCTCTCCAACGTGATCAGTGGCGGCCTCGCAGGCGGCATCGGCTGGATTTTCACCGTTCTGCCGTGGCTCGGCGGCGCAATCATGGGCGGTCTGTGGCAGGTTTTCGTAATCTTCGGTTTGCATTGGGGCTTTGTTCCCCTGATGACGGCCGAGTTGCAGAGCACAGGTTTGACCTACCTCCTGGCGCCCCTCTTCGCTGCAGTTCTGGCGCAGGCCGCGGCCGTCACCGGTGTCTGGGTTCGCACCAAAGATGCGAACCTGAGGTCCCTCGCGGCCCCCGCCGCGCTGTCCGGCTTCCTGGCCGGTGTCACCGAGCCAGCCATCTACGGCGTGAATCTGCCACTCAAGCGCCCGTTCCTGTATGGAATCATCGGCGGTGTCATCGGCGGCGGGCTGATTTCGGCGGGCGGTGTGGCCGGCAACGCCTTCGTGCTCCCCTCGGCACTGGGCCTTCCCGCTCTGTTCAGCGAGGGAAGCATCGTGATGCTGGTCCTCGGCCTCGCCGTCGCCGTCCTGGTGCCGTTCCTCCTCACCGTCATCGTCGGCTTCAAGGACCCGGTCGCTGAGACCGCCGCCCCGGTGGATGGCACCGACCTTGTTGTCCTCAGCCCGCTGGACGGCACCGCCGTTCCGCTCACCGAGGTTCCCGACGCCGTCTTCGCCGGTGGCGCACTCGGCAAGGGTGTCGCGATCATCCCCCGCGTCGGCGCTCTGTACGCCCCGTTCGACGCTCTCGTGGTCGCCGCGTTCCCGACCGGTCACGCCATCGGCCTGCAGCACGCCGACGGCGCTGAAGCGCTGATCCACATCGGCATCAACACTGTCAAGCTCGGCGGCAAGCACTTCTCCCTCAAGGTCGAAAAGGGACAGCAGGTCAAAGCCGGCGACCTCCTGGTGGAGTTCGACATCGCCGCGATCACCGCGGCAGGCTACGACGTGACCACCCCTGTGATCATCACGAACCCGAAGAAGTACCCGGCCATCGGCTCGCCGGCCGCGGGCCCGGTGGCCCACGGCGACACCCTCTTCCTGGCCGTCGCCGAAGAGGAATTGGCCCTGGCCTAGTAAGCACACCCAGCACGTCCCGGTGGAGGAGCGGCCCTGCCGCTCTTCCACCCCGTGCACTGCACCACATCTGCAGTGCGTAATAGAGGAGTACACGAATGACCGATTCAACATCCACCTTCCCCGCTGACTTCCTCTGGGGCGGCGCCACCGCGGCGAACCAGATCGAGGGCGCGTACAACGAGGGCGGTAAGGGCCTGTCCATCCAGGACGTCATGCCCCAGGGCATCACCACGCCGCGCGCCGCCGGCCCGACCGACGACAACCTCAAGCAGGTGGGCATCGATTTCTACCACCGCTATGCCGAGGACATCGCCCTGTTCGCCGAGATGGGTTTCAAGACCTTCCGCTTCTCCATCGCCTGGAGCCGTATCTTCCCGCTCGGCGACGAGACCGAACCCAACGAGGAGGGCCTCGCGTTCTACGACCGCGTGCTCGACGAGTGCGAGAAGCACGGCATCGAGCCGCTGGTGACGATCTCGCACTATGAGACCCCGCTGCACCTGAGCGAGACCTACGACGGATGGGTCAACCGCGACCTGATCGGCTTCTACGAGCGCTACGCCCGGGTGCTCTTCGCCCGCTACGGCAGCCGGGTGAAGTATTGGCTCACCTTCAACGAGATCAACTCGGTGCTGCACGCCCCGCTGATGTCTGGCGGCATCAACACCCCGAAGGACCGGCTGTCCAAGACCGACCTGTACCAGGCTGTGCACAACGAGCTGGTCGCCAGCGCCCTGGCCACCAAGGCCGCCCGCGAGCTCGCGCCCACCGCCCAGGTCGGCTGCATGATCCTGGCGATGCCGACGTATCCGCTCACGCCAGACCCCGACGACGTGATGGCGTCACTCACCACCGAGCGCACCAACCTCGCCTTCGGAGACATCCACGTGCGCGGCGAATACCCGGGCTACTACCTGCGCAGCCTGCGCGACCAGGGCGTCAACCTGGAGATCACCGACGAGGACCGCGCGGTCCTCAAAGAGAACACCGTCGACTTCGTCTCGTTCAGCTACTACGTGAGTGTGGCCGAGACGGCCGACGATTCGCAGCGGGTGATGGGCGAGGGCAACATTTTCCCCGGCGTGCGCAACCCGACGCTGAAGGCATCCGAGTGGGGCTGGCAGATCGACCCCGTCGGCCTGCGCATCGTGCTCAACCAGTTCTGGGACCGCTGGCAGAAGCCGCTGTTCATCGTGGAGAACGGTCTGGGCGCCAAGGACGAACTCGTCGAGATCGACGGCCGCAAGACCGTCATCGACGACTACCGCATCGCCTACCTGAACGACCACCTCGTGCAGGTCGGTGAGGCGCTCACCGATGGTGTGGAAGTGATGGGCTTCACACCCTGGGGCTGCATCGACCTCGTCAGCGCCAGCACGGCACAGATGAGCAAGCGCTACGGGTTCATCTACGTCGACCGCAACGACGACGGCAGCGGCACCCTCGATAGGTACAAGAAGAAGTCGTTCGACTGGTACGCCGAGGTCATCGAGTCGAACGGTGCCAGCCTCACCCGCTAGCGTCGATGTATACGTATTAACCCTTGGGTGGTCTCCCGGACCCGGTTCGGCCCGGGAGACCGCCTCGTTTGGAGCTCCACATGATTTCCCCGCGCATCGCCTTTCTCGACGTGGACGGCACCCTCATCGACTCGGGCGAAGTGATCGCCCCGTCCACCATCGAGGCGGTGCAGACCGCCAGGGCCAACGGGCACCTGGTCTACCTGAGCACCGGGCGGGCGTCGGTGGAGATCTACGCGGCGATCCGCGACATCGGCTTCGACGGTGCCATCACCGCCGGTGGCGGTTTCGCCGAGATCGGCGACGAACTCGTGATCTCCCGCACGATGCCCGAGGATGCGGTCGCCCGGATGGTCGGCTTCTATGAGGAGTCGGGGTACGACTTCTACCTGCAGTCCTACGACGAGCTCTTCCCGAGCCCCGGGGTCCGGGGTCGGTTCGCGGCGTACCTCGACGACGACAGCGAGCGGAAGGGGGAAACCCGCACCGACCTGGCCTCCGTCACCGACGCCGACGAGCACCCCGCGCTGAAGGCCTTCGCCGACGTGCGCCCGCTTCGTTACACCGGCATCGCGAAGTCGGTGTTCCTCGCCGCCGACCTCACGGCCTTCGACAGGGTGTCGGAAGCGCTCAGCGGCGACTTCCACGTGATCACCGGCACCATCCCGCACCTGGGCAAGGGCAGCGGCGAGGTCACCCTTGACGGGGTGAACAAGGGCACGACCCTCCTGCAGCTGCTCGACAAGCTCGGCATCGACGCGGCATCCGCCATCGGTATCGGCGACAGCACCAACGACATCGAGATGCTGCAGGTCTGCGGCGTCGGCATCGCCATGGGCAACGCCACCGACACGGTCAAGGCGCACGCCGACGAGGTCACCACCTCGGTCCTCGACGACGGCGTCTGGAACGCGTTCCGCCGCCACGGCCTGATCTGACGGCTGCTCGCCCCGGGTTGCGCGGGTAGCCTGAGCGGATGAACGAGCCCTCGGCCGAGATGCGCACGCGGCTGACCGCGTGGGGTGTGACACCCGTGGGGACGGGGTTCTCGACACCGTCGAGCGAGCTCATGCCCGGCACCCGCGGGGGTGAAGCCGTGATGCTGAAGATCGCACTGGTGGAGGAGGAAGCTCGGGGTGCCACCCTCCTCGAGTGGTGGGGCGGGCACGGAGCCGCGCGGGTGTTGGCGCGGACCGACCGGGCGACGCTCATGGTGCGAGCGACCGGTTCTCGCGATCTGACGGTCATGGCGGCGGCGGGTCAGGATGCGGCAGCGACAGCCGTCCTCGTGCAGGCCGCGCTGACCTTGCACGAGCGCACACCGCCCTCCTCCGGAGAGGTGCCTCTCGTCGCCCTCCGCGACTGGTTCCAGGTTCTGCTCACCACCCGCTCCGACGACCCGGTGCTGCAGCGGGCGGCCGAACAGGCCGAACGGCTGCTGGCCACGACGTCGCCGGCGGATGTTGCGGTGCTGCACGGCGACATCCACCACGGCAATGTGCTCGACTTCGGCGACCGCTGGGCGGCGATCGATCCGAAGGGCCTGATCGGGCATCGCGCCTTCGACTTCGCCAACATCCTCTGCAACCCGACCGAAACGGCCGCGCTCGACAATCTCGCGGCGCGGCTGAACACCATCAGCCGCCAGGCGAGCATCGACCCGGTGACGCTAGCGGAGTGGACCATCGCCTGGTGCGGTCTGTCGCTGGCCTGGGCGCGGGGCGACGCCATTCCCACCTGGCACGCCCGAACCGCCCCTGCCGTGGCGGACCTCCTGTTGGAAAGCCTGAACGACGGGGATAAGTCGAGTGGAACTTTCAGCATCGGAGCGTAGTGTCGGGGATACGCATTGCGCAGTTCTATGTGGTGACACTGGAGGTCTTCTGTCATGTCCCGTACCTGGTTGAAGTGGATGCCCGCCGTCGCGGTTCCCGCCGTGATCGTCGCGGGGGTCCTCGCGGTTCCGTTGCAGGCCGGCGCGGCCGTTGACCTGCCGGACAAGACCCCGCAGGACGTGCTCGAACTGGCGGCCGGCAGAACCGTCGACACCTTCTCCGGCACCATCGAGCAGACCTTGGAACTCGGACTGCCCGAGATCCCCAGCACCGGGGACGCCGCCGCCGCCGAGTTCGCCGACGCCCTCGACCTGCTCACCGGCAGTCACACCGTGCGGGTCTACCAGAACGGCCCGGACCAGAGCCGGGTACAGGTGCAGGACACCATGTCCGAGCGCAACCTGATTCAGAACGGCGCCGACCTCTGGCTCTACGACTCCGTCGACAACACCGCCGCGCACACGACCCTGCCGGCCGACACGGGTGACCGGTCGGCGCCGGGTTACACGCCGAGCGAGATGGCCGAGACGTTCCTCGCCGAGGTGGCGCCGAGCACCGAGGTGACCCTGGGTGCGAACACCGAGGTGGCCGGTCGCACCGCGTACGAGCTGGTGCTCACCCCGAACACCGACGACACCCTGGTGGGATCCGTCTCGATCGCGGTCGACTCCGAGACCGGGCTGCCGCTGCGCGTGCAGGTCGAGGCACAGGATGCCGCGGAGCCCGCGATCAGCGTGGCCTTCAGCTCGCTCAGCTTCGACGCCCCGCCCGCCGACCTGTTCGTCTTCACCGCGCCGGCCGGAGCCACGGTCACCGAGGAGACCCTGCCCACCAAGGACGCGGCCGGCCACCCCGAGGGTGAGACCAGCGGCGTGACCGTCACGGGTTCCGGCTGGGACGCCGTCGTGTCTGTGCCGGCCGGCGCGGATGCCGCGGCCATGGCCGAACTCACCGCCTCACCCCTGTACAGCCAGCTCACCGACGCCGTTGACGGCGGCCGGGTCCTGAGCACCACCCTCATCAGCGTGCTGATCACCGACGACGGCCGGGTCCTCGCCGGTTCCGTCCCCGTGGAGCGGCTGCAGGCCGCCGCAGCCCAGGAGTGACCATCCCCGCCCGGGCCGGCGACCTGGCCATCGAGACCCGGGCTCTCACCAAGCGATTCGGCCGCCAGATCGCCGTGGACGCCATCGACCTGGCCGTGCCGATGGGCTCGGTGTTCGGCTTCCTCGGCCCGAACGGATCGGGCAAGACCACCAGCATCCGGGTGATGCTCGGCCTCGCCGCGGCCACCAGCGGCGAGGTCAGCCTGCTCGGTGAGTCGATGCCGGGCCGCCTTGCCAGGGTGCTGCCGCAGGTGGGCGCCCTGGTGGAGGGTCCCGCGTTCTACCCGTTCCTCTCCGGCGCCGCCAACCTGCGCCGGCTCGACTCCGCCGACCGCGCCGCGCCCGGCCGCAGCCGCAGGGCCCGGGTGGACCGCGCGCTGGACCGGGTGGGCCTGTCGAACGCGGCGGGCAAGAAGGTGTCGGCGTACTCGCTGGGTATGAAGCAGCGCCTGGGCATCGCGAACGCCCTGCTGATGCCGCGCCGACTGCTCGTGCTGGACGAACCGACCAACGGGCTCGACCCGCAGGGCACCCGCGAGGTGCGCGCCCTGGTGCGATCCCTGGCCGGCGAGGGCACCACGGTCTTCGTGTCCAGCCATCTGCTCGCCGAGGTGGAGCACATGTGCACGCACGCGGCCATCATGAGCGCCGGACGCCTGGTGTCCCAGGGCACCCTCGACGAGCTGCGCGCCGGTGAAGCCAGGGTGCGGGTGCGAACCCCGGATGCCGCGGCGGCGATCCGGGTGCTGGCCGCCGCCGGCCTGGTGGCCGAGCTGGAGTCCGCGCCGGACGAGCGCGGCGCCGAGAGTTTCGACCGCTGGGTGAGCGCCCCCATCGAGTTGCCCCGCAGCGGACGAGCTGCCCCGGTAGAGCAGGGCAACTCGTCCGAAGGTGGGCAACTCGGCGAGGGGCCCGCCCCCGAGGCACTCGTCGCGGCGCTCGTCGCCGCCGGGGTGCGGGTGCGAGGTTTCCACCTGCAAGACACCAGCCTCGAGGACCGCTTCGTGGCTCTCACCGGAGAGGGGTTCGACGTTGTCCGATAAGACGGTGTCCGATAGGTCGGTGTCCGGTGGGTCGCTGTCCGACAGAACGTCGCCCGAGAGCGGGCCAGCGGCATCCCCGGCGCCGGCCGGCTCGCCCCGACCCGGCGGAGCCTGGGCGCTGCTGGTCTCCGAACTGACGGTGCTCTTCCGTCGCCGCCGCACCTGGGCGTTGCTGCTCGCGTTGGCCGCGGTGCCGGTGCTCATCGCCGTCGCCGTGCGGCTCTCCTCGCAGGAGCCGACCCCCGGCCGCGGTCCGCCGTTCCTCGACCAGGTCACCCAGAACGGCCTGTTCGTCGCCGTGACCGGACTGATCGTGTCGATCCCGCTGTTCCTGCCGCTCACCGTGGGCGTCGTCGCTGGGGACACCATCGCGGGCGAGGCCGGCCTGGGCACCCTGCGCTACCTGCTCGCGGCCCCGGCCGGACGGGTCTGGTTGCTCGTGGTGAAGTACATCGGCGCCGCGGTGTTCTGCCTCGCGGCCACGCTCACCGTCGTCACCGCCGGGGTGCTCGCCGGGCTGGCACTGTTCCCGGTCGGCCCGCTGACCCTGCTCTCCGGAGACACCATCAGCCTGGCCGAGTCATTCCTGCGGGCCCTGCTCATCGCCGGCTACGTCACGGTCTCACTGCTCGGCCTCTCGGCCATCGGGCTGTTCTTCTCCACCCTCACCGTGGTGCCCGTCGGGGCGATGGCCGCCACCATCGTGCTCTCGGTCGTGGCGCAGGTGCTCGACTCGCTGCCGCAACTGGAGTGGCTGCATCCGTGGCTGTTCAGCCACTACTGGCTCGACTTCGCCGACCTGCTGCGCCAACCGATCGATTTCACCTCGTTCGGCGCCAACGCGTTGCTGCAGGGCGGCTATCTGCTGGTCTTCGGGGCGCTCGCCTACGGACGATTCGCCACCAAGGACATCCTGAGCTGACGCCGCCGCGCAACCCGAGACCGGCCCCGCGGCGCCGCTTTCTATGCAATTGACATGAGTGTGCCAGAACGGGCCGCTATCGCAGGTCCCTTGCAGAACGGGAGCCTACGGTAATATTCTGCCCTCATTCGGGGGGTGAATCCGGAGGCATCTGTTTTGGCAATCGAAAGTACCCCACCCGTCGTTAGACCGAGCATCCCGCCGCGGGTTCGCTTGGCGGATGTCGCCGTTCGGGCCGACACCTCGTGCGCCCCGGCCGACGCGGGCACTATCGTGAC
Source organism: Cryobacterium sp. MP_3.1 (assembly GCF_035984795.1). NCBI lineage: Bacteria > Bacillati > Actinomycetota > Actinomycetes > Micrococcales > Microbacteriaceae > Cryobacterium > Cryobacterium sp. MP_3.1. The sequence continues at coordinate 111,247 of NZ_JAXCHV010000009.1, forward strand.
GGGCATCGCCCTCTCCACCCAGTCGGTGCAGCCGGGCGACCTTTTTGTTGCCCTGCCCGGCAAGAACGGCCACGGCGCCGCATACACCGACGGCGCGGTGCAGGCCGGCGCGGTCGCCGTGCTCACCGATGCAGACGGCGAGGCCGAGGCGCGTGCCGCCGGCGTGCCCGTTCTCGTGAGCGACAACCTGCGCGGTCGCCTGGGCGACCTCAGCGCCTTCATCTACGGCACCGCCGACAGCGCCCCCACGATCTTCGGCATCACCGGAACCAACGGCAAGACCACCACCGCCTACGTGCTCGAGGCCGTGCTGCGCCAGATGGGCCTGATCACCGGCCTGTCCACCACGGCCGAACGCCACATCGCGGGTGAGGTCTTCGTCTCCAAGCTGACCACCCCCGAGGCCACCGACGTGCACGCGCTCCTCGCCCGCATGAAGGAAAAGCAGGTGGAGGCCGTGGTGCTCGAAGTGAGCGCCCAGGGCCTGACCCACGGCAGGGTCGACGGCATCGTCTTCGACGTCGCCGGCTTCACCAACCTCTCGATCGACCACCTCGACGACTACGGCACCATGGAGAACTACTTCGACGCCAAGGAGCTTCTGTTCCGGCCGGACCGTGCCCGCAGAGGCGTCGTGAGCATGGAGACCCCCTGGGGCCTCAAGCTGCTGTCCGAGCCGAAGATTCCGGTGGCGTCGATCTCGGCGGATGCCAAGACCGACCCGGACTGGCGCCTCGAGATCCTCGAGGCCCTGCCGGAGGCCACCCGGTTCCGGGTGCAGAACCGGGCCGGCGAATCCGTCGAAACGACGGTCGCGCTGCTGGGCGACCACCTCGTCGCGGACGCCGGGCTGGCCGTGGCGATGATCGTCGAGGCCGGCTACGACGCCGCCCGGGTTCAGGCGGCGCTGCAGGACGGCATCGAGGTGTACATCCCCGGCCGCACCGAGAGCGTGTCCGGTCCGACCGGGCCGCGCGTCTACGTGGACTTCGGTCACAGCTCTGACGCGTTCGAGAAGACCCTGCGTGCGGTCAAGGCCGTCACCACGGGCCGGGTCATCATGCTCTTCGGCGCCGACGGCGACCGGGACCCGGTCAAGCGCCCCGAAATGGCGCGTGTCGCGGCGGCCGGCTCCGACATCGTGGTCATCACCGACCACCACCCTCGCTTCGAAGACCCGGCCAGCATCCGACGGATGCTCGTGGACGCCGCCAGGGAAGCCTTCCCCACCAAGCAGATCGTGGAGGTCTCCCCGCCGGAGGCCGCGATCGACTACGCGGTCGACCTGGCCAGGGACGGCGACGCCATCCTCTGGGCCGGACCCGGCCACCAGGACTACCGCGACATTCGGGGCGTGCGCACGCCGTACTCGGCCCGTGCGTTGGCCCGGGAGGCCCTCGCCCGGCACGGCTGGCCGGTCTCCTAGTCCGGGAACTGTGACTTGAGCACCACAAAGTCGCGGCTTCAGGTGCTTGAGTCACGGCTCGCGTGGGGGTGGGCGCGCACACCCTCTGTCCAGGTGGCGACGCAGAGCGGCACCCCCGGCCGGTAGGCCAGATGTGCCACCGACGGGGCATCGAGCACCTGCAGATCGGCGCGGCCGCCGATGCGGAGCGAGCCCACGGCATCGGGCCCGTGCTCACGGCCGACCGCCCGCGCCGCGCCGCGGGTGGCCGCCCAGACCGCCTCGCGCACGGTCAGGCCCATCTGCAGCACCGCCGTGGCCACGCAGAACGGCATCGACGTGGTGTACGAGGTGCCCGGGTTGCAGTTGCTGGCCAGCGCGATGGGCGCGCCCGCATCGAGCAGCCGTCGGGCGGGCGGGAACGGCTGCCGGGTGGACAGGTCGCAGGCCGGCAGCAGGGTGGCCACGGTATCCGAGCCGGCCAGGGCATCGATGTCGGCGTCGTCGAGGTGGTTGCAGTGGTCCACGCTGGCGCAGCCGAGCTCCACGGCGAGCCGCACGCCGCCGCCGGTGCCGAGCTGGTTGCCGTGCAGGCGGAGGCCCAACCCGGCGGCCCGGCCGGCGAGCAACACCTCGCGGCACTCGTCGACGTCGAATGCCCCGGTCTCGCAGAACGCGTCGATGAAGTCGACGTGCGGGGCCACCGCGTGAAGCATCGGACCGGTCACCAGGTCGAGGTAGTCGCGCCGGTCGATGCCCGGCGGCACCAGGTGGGCGCCGAGGAAAGTGACGACGTCGGCGACCTCGGCCGCCGCCCGGGCACCGCGGAGTTCGCTGGCCAGATCGAGGCCGTAGCCGGTCTTGGTCTCCAGGAAGGTGGTGCCAGAGGCCGCGGCCTCCCGGCGGAGGCGGCGGGCATTGGCGACCAGATCGACCTCGCTCGCGTCCCGGGTGGCGGCCACCGTGGTGGCTATGCCGCCGGCGGCATATCTCTGCCCGGCCATGCGGGCCTCGAACTCGGCGGCCCGGTCACTGGCGAAAATCAGGTGGGTGTGGGTGTCGACCCAGCCGGGGAGCACCGCGCGGCCGTGCACATCCACGGAGCTGTCGGCGGCGGGCGCGTCGGCGGCCGGCCCGATCCAGGCGATGCGGCCGTTCTCGATCACGAGCGCGGCATGCGTCAGCCGGTCGTCGTCGTGGCTGAACTCGGCGGCTTGGGTGGTGAGCTCGGCGATCCCGGTGAGCAGTTCGGCGGTCATCGTGGGGCCTTCCGGTTGGCGAGGAGAACGGACGGAGTCGGGTCGGGCTGAGCGAGGCGGGGTTTCTCGGCGGACCGCGGCCCGGGCATCCGGCCCGATGCAACTGTTCCCGTTCCGGACAATTGTGGCCGGTGCGCCGGTAACAATTGTCCGCATGGGGCACAGAAGAGCCGGGCAGGGGTGGTCATGCGGGGCTCGGGGCGGCGGGGAAGCTGCCTGTGTCGGAGGAGCTGAGGGCGTCGAAGGGATCGAGGGCGTGGAGCGCGTCGCGGAGGAGGGCGGCGGGCGAGCCGTCGGCTGCGGATGCGGCGGCCGGGGTGCCCACGAGACGGCCGTTGTCGGCCACGAGTCGGCCGGCCACGATCACCCGCAGCACGTCGGCCGCCGTTGCGGCGAGCACCAGCTGGTCCGGGGAGGCTCCGCCGGTGCGGATGCTGCGCGCATCGACCTCGACCAGGTCGGCCGGGTCACCCGGCGCCAGCCGTGCCCGGCCGAGGCCCAGAGCGGCGTACCCGTCGGTGCCGGCGGCCCGCAGCAGCGCCGCGGGGCTGAACCGGCCGCGACAGCCGGAGGCCAGGCGTTCGCCCATCTCCAGTCCGCGCAGCTCCAGGAACGGGTCGATCACGGCGTTCTGGTCGGAGCCCAGGGCGATCGGTGAGCCCGCGTCGGCCACGGCCCGGGCCGGGCCGATGCCGTCGCCGAGGTCGGCCTCGGTGCTCGGGCACATCACCACGGTGACACCGTTGCGGCCGAGCAGCTGCAGGTCGTGATCGCTGAGGTGGGTGGCGTGCACGACGCTCAACCGTGGGCAGAGCGCCCCGAGGCCGTCGAGCAGCTCCGTCGGCGTGAGCCCATACGCGGCCAGGCAGTCGGCGTTCTCCTGCGGCTGCTCGGAGAGGTGGATGTGCAGCGGCACGTCGGCCGGCAACCCGGCGAGGATCTCGCGCATGGCCTCTCGTGGGACCGCCCGCACGGAGTGCAACGCGGCGCCGAGGCTGATCAGGGCAGGTTCGGCCGGCCGGGCGGCGTCATCCGCGTCGAGAGTGTCGCGCAGACGCGCCCAGCGGGCCAGCCAGCCGGCGGCCGAACCGTCGCCGAAGCCGCGTTGCTCGGGCCGCAACGGGGTATTGATACCGCCGGCCAGGTAGCTGGTGTCCAGCAGCACCAGGCGGATGCCCACCTCGCGGGCCGCGGTCGCCAGAGCGAGCTCCATGGCATGGGCCTGTGGGTATGGCGCCCCGCCGGACTGGTGTTGCAGGTAGTGGAATTCGCCCACGGCGGTGTAGCCGCTGACCAGCATCTCGGCGAAGACGGCCCGGGCCAGCTGCCGGTAGCGTTCGGGGCTGAGCGCCCGCGCCACGGCGTACATGGACTCTCGCCAGCGCCAGAAGTCGCCGCCCTGGTCGTGGGTGCGGCCGCGGAGCGCCCGGTGGAAGGCGTGCGAGTGCGCGTTGGCGAGGCCGGGCAGCACCGTGCCGAGGCGGATGTCGCCGGGCTCGGCTGGGACGCCGTCGGCCCGATCGGTGATGCGTCCGTGGGCGCCCACGGTGAGGCGCACCTCGACGGTGGTGACGCCGTCGACCAGCAGCGATTCGCACCAGTAGGTCGCGACCGGTGGCGGGGTCACAGCAGCTCCCGCAGCAGGGTGTCGAGGGCCTCGACGCCGGCGAGGCAATCCGCCAGGGTGGCGAATTCCTCGGGGGAGTGCGAGATGCCGGTGGGGTTGCGCACGAACAGCATCGCGGTGGGCACCCGGGCGGCGAGCACTCCGGCGTCATGGCCGGCTCCGGTGGACAACGCGGGCACGCCTCCGAGCGCGAGGGCCAGGCGGGCGGACAGCTCCGGGTCGAACGTGACGGTGCCGGTCCAGGACTCCTCGACCACGGTCGCGGCGCAGCCGGAGTGCGGGGCCTGCAGCCGGGCGGTGACCTCGGCGACCACGGCGCGGGCCTGGTCGTCGGTGTCCGCGCGGGCGTCCAGCCAGGCGGTGACGGCGGAGGGGATCACGTTGGTGCCGCCGGGTATCGCCTCGATGCGGCCGACGGTGGCTCGGGCCCCCGGGTTGGCCAGGGCGGCCTGCTGCACCGCGACGATGGCGTGTGCCGCGGCCACCATGGGGTCGCGGCGGCCGGTCATCGGGGTGGCGCCGGCATGGTTGCCCTGGCCGGTGAAACTCAGCCGCCAGCGCCCGTGGGCGAGGATCGAGGAGGCCACCGCGACAGGCTCACCGAGGTCGATCAGGCCACGACCCTGCTCCACATGCAATTCGAGGAATGTGCCGATGCGGTCGAGGGCGGCCTGGTCCCGGCCCAGGTGTGCGGGGTTGAGCCCGGCCGTCTTCGCCGCCTCGGCGAGGGTGATTCCCGCCCGGTCGGTCAGGGCGCGGGCCGCATCGGCGTCGATCGCGCCGGAGAGCAGTCGGGAGCCCAAACAGGCCACCCCGAACCGGGAACCCTCCTCCTCGGCGAACACCAGCACCGCGCAGGGCCGACTCGGCACGAAACCGGCGGCCTGCAGTCGGGCGACGGCGTCGAGGGCGGAGACCACGCCGAGCGGGCCGTCGTAGGCGCCGCCGCCGGGCACCGAGTCGAGGTGGCTGCCGACCACCACGGCATCCGCGCCCGGTTCGCCCCACCAGGCCCAGGTGTTGCCGTTGCGGTCTGTCTCCACAGCCAGCCCGAGCCGCTCGGCACGTTCGGTGAACCAGGCCCGCAGCTCGAACTCGGCGCCCTGCCAGAGGTGCCGGGAGTAACCGCCGGCGCGCCGGTCCCTGCCGGTATCGGCGATCTCGTCGAGGCCGGCCAGCAGGCCATGTGCGACGAGGTCAGGCATGCGGCGCTTCCGCTGGCGCATCCGTCTCCCACATCGGCACCCGCAGGCCGCGTTCGCGGGCCACCTCTTCGGCCCTCTCGTAGCCGGCGTCGACGTGGCGCATGACGCCGGTGCCCGGGTCGTTGGTGAGCACCCGTTCGATCTTCTCGGCGGCCAGCGGGGTGCCGTCGGCCACGATCACCTGGCCGGCGTGGATGCTGCGGCCGATGCCGACCCCGCCGCCGTGGTGGATCGAGACCCAGGTGGCGCCGGAGGCGGTGTTCAGCAGAGCGTTCAGCAGCGGCCAGTCCGCGATGGCGTCTGAACCGTCCTTCATGGCCTCGGTCTCGCGGTAGGGCGAGGCCACCGAGCCGGAGTCGAGGTGGTCACGGCCGATCACGATCGGGGCGGACAGCTCGCCGGAGGCGACCATCTGATTGAACTTGAGGCCGGCCAGGTGGCGTTCCTGGTAGCCGAGCCAGCAGATGCGGGCGGGCAGTCCCTCGAAGCGCACCTTTTCGCCGGCGGCGGTGATCCAGCGGCGCAGGTGTTCGTCCTCCGGGAACAGCTCGACGATGGCCTTGTCGGTGGCGATGATGTCGGCCGGGTCGCCGGAGAGCGCGGCCCAGCGGAACGGGCCCTTGCCCTCGGCGAAGAGCGGCCGGATGTACGCGGGCACGAAGCCGGGAAAGTCCAACGCGCGCTCGCAGCCGCCGAGCAGCGCTTCGGCGCGGATCGAGTTGCCGTAGTCGAAGACCTCGGCGCCGTGGTTCTGGAAGTCGACCATGGCCTGCACCTGCTTGGCCATCGCGGCGCGGGCCCGGTCGGTGAACTCTTCGGGCTTGTCGGCGGCGTAGGCGTGCCAGTCGGCCACCGAGACGCCCTCGGGCAGGTAGGCGAGCGGGTCGTGTGCGCTGGTCTGGTCGGTGACGATGTCGATGGGCACCTTCCTGGCGAAGAGTTCGGCGAAGACCGTGGCGGCGTTGCCGACCAGGCCCACGGAGAGCGGCCGGCGCTCGGCCTTGGCGGCGAGCACCCGGGCGACGGCTTCGTCGATGTCGTCGGTCATCTCGTCGAGGTAGCCGTGCTCCACCCGGCGGGCCAGGCGTGAGGGGTCGACGTCGACGATGAGCACGACGCCCTCGTTCAGGGTGACCGCCATCGGCTGGGCGCCGCCCATGCCGCCGGCACCACCGGTGAGGGTGAGGGTGCCGGCGAGGGTCCCGTTGAACCTCTTGGCGGCCACGGCGGCAAAGGTCTCGTAGGTGCCCTGCAGGATGCCCTGGGTGCCGATGTAGATCCAGGATCCGGCGGTCATCTGGCCGTACATGGTGAGGCCCAGGGCCTCGAGCCTGCGGAACTCCGGCCAGGTGGCCCAGTCGCCGACCAGGTTGGAGTTGGCGATCAGCACCCGCGGCGCCCACTCGTGGGTGCGGAACACGCCCACCGGCTTGCCGGACTGCACGAGCAGGGTCTCGTCCTTCTCCAGCGTGGTGAGGGTGCGCACGATGGCGTCATACGCCGCCCAGTTGCGGGCGGCCTTGCCGGTGCCGCCGTAGACCACGAGCTTCTCCGGGTGCTCGGCGACCTCGGGGTCGAGGTTGTTCATCAGCATCCGCAGCGGGCCCTCGGTCTGCCAGCTCTTGGCGGTGAGGGTGGTGCCGCGGGCGGCGCGCACGACGCGGGGCGGATGCGCGTCGGGCGCCGGCGCATCGGTGGCCGCGGTGCTGGTGCCGGTGGGGCTGGTCTCGGTCAGGTCGGGCATGAGCGGGGCTGCTTTCTCGAGAGCTGAGGTGGGTGGGTCAGTACAGGTCGCCGGTGGTGCTCTGGGCGGCGGCCAGCACGGCGCCACTTCGCACAGAGGCCGCCACCGACTCGATCTCGGGGGAGAGGAACCGGTCGGGGCCGGGGCCGGCGACCTCGCGGCGCACCTCGGCCAGCACGGCACCGGTCGCGGGCCCGGGCTTCAGCGGCGTGCGCAGGTCGAGGGCGCGGCTCGCGGTCATCACCTCGATGCCCAGCACCCGGGCGAGGCCGTCGATGCCGGTGCGGAGCTTGCGGGCGGCGTGCCAGCCCATCGACACGTGGTCCTCCTGCATGGCCGAGGAGGGGATCGAGTCGACCGAGGCCGGCACGGCGAGGCGCTTGAGCTCGGAGACGATGCCGGCGGCGGTGTACTGGGCGATCATCAGGCCGGAGTCGACCCCCACGTTGTGCGCGAGGAACGCGGGCAGCCCGGCGTTGCGGGCCGGGTCGAGCATCCGGTCGGTGCGGCGCTCGGACATGCTCGCAACGTCGGCGACGGCGATGGCGAGGAAGTCGAGCACGTAGGCGACCGGGGCGCCGTGGAAGTTGCCGTTGGACTCGACGCGGCCGTCGAGAGTGACGACGGGGTTGTCGATGGCCGAGGCCAGTTCGCGGTCGGCGATCCGGCTCGCGTGGTCGACGGTGTCGCGGGCGGCGCCGTGCACCTGCGGGGCGCAGCGTAGCGAGTACGCATCCTGCACCCGGGTGCACTCCGGGGTCTGGTGACTGGCCACGATCGGCGAGTCGGCGAGCAGGTGGCGGAGGTTGGCGGCGGAGGCCTGCTGGCCCAGCTGTGGGCGGAGGTCGGCGAGGTCGGCGGCGAACACGGCATCGGAGCCGAGCAGGGCTTCGATGCTCATCGCGGCGGCCACGTCGGCGGTGGACAACAGGGTCTGCAGGTCGTACAGGGCCAGGCTGAGCTGGCCGAGCATGCCATCCGTGCCGTTGATCAGCGCCAGGCCCTCCTTCTCGGCCAGGAGGACCGGCTCGAGGCCGGCGGCGGCCAGGGCGTCGGCGGCGGGCAGTTCGGTGCCGGCGCGGTCGCGCACGGTGCCCTCGCCCATCAGCGCCAGGGCGCAGTGCGCCAGCGGGGCCAGGTCGCCCGAGCAGCCGAGCGAGCCGTATTCGCGCACGATCGGGGTGATGCCGGCGTTGAGCAGGCCGGCATACGCCTCGGCGGTCGACAGACGGATGCCGGTGCGCCCGGTGAGCAGGGTGGACAGGCGCAACAACATCAGGGCGCGCACGGTCTCCCGTTCCACCTCGGGGCCGGACCCGGCCGCGTGCGAGCGCACCAGGCTCTGCTGCAGCCGGGTGCGGTCGGCGGTGTCGATGAAGGTGGTGGCCAGGGCGCCGAAGCCCGTGGAGATGCCGTAGTGCGGCGCCGTGTCGGTGGCGAGCACCTCGATGGTGGCCCGGCTGGCGGTCACGGCGGCGCGGGCGTCCTCGCCGAGCAGCACCGGGGCGGCGCGGCGGGCGACGGCGACGACATCCGCCACGGAGACCGGGCCGGTGCCCACGGTGATGGGGGCCGGGGTGATGCTGGTGGGGGGCAGGACGGTGTCGACGGTGTGCATGAGTCCATCTGACTCCTGCCCGGTCCTCGGCGCACGGGGCTTAGCCGACTTGGTGTCTCAGATACGAGACACTTGCCGGATCACCACAGCGGGCTAGGGTGGCGCGTGAACGGGTCCTCGGGTGGGCCGGTCGTCGACCCACAGGAGGTGCCGGATGCTGTCGACCGACCTGATCACGGATGCGTTCGGCCGCGTGCAGGGGGCTGTGCACGCCGCCCTCATCGGCGCCGGCCCCGAGCTGCTGGGGTACCGAGCCGACTACGAGGCGAACACCATCGCGTGGCTGGTCTGGCACCTCACCCGGGTGCAAGACAACCACGTGGCCGATCTCATGGGCGAGCCCCAACTGTGGACGTCGGCGGGCTGGCAGAAACGGTTCAACCTCCCCTTCGTGCCGACGGCGACCGGCTACGGCCAGGGCTCCACCGAGGTGGCCGCGGTGCGGGCCGGGGCTGACCTGCTGCAGGGCTACTTCGACGCGGTGCACGAACGCACCCTCGGTTACCTGGCCACCCTGCACGAGGACGATTTCAGTCGCATCGTCGACACCCGCTGGACCCCGCCGGTTACCCTGGCGGTGCGGCTGGTCAGCGTGATCGCCGACGATCTGCAGCACGCCGGTCAGGCCACCTACGTGCGCGGGTTGGCGCAGCGGGCCGGCCTGCTCTGAGCCGGGCCTGCCGGGCGTGCCTGCCTTGCCTGCCGCGAGAGCGGCCGCGTGGTTGCCCGTGGCCGCGGAGGTGACCGTTCGACCGCGCTGGCGAGGGGGAGCGCCCGGCTAGGCTCGGTGTCAGCACCTCGACACTGGAGAGCCCGTGGCCCACTCGTATCCGCTGTATGTGAACGTGCTGGCGCAGTGCTTCTGCTGCCAGTCGCTGCAGCCGTTCCACTTCACCTCGGCGACCGACCAGGTCGTCTGCGGCCATTGCCTGCGGCACCTGGGGCCCGAAAAGGCCGAGCAGCGCGACGCCGACCACATCAAGCTATGGCTGGGGCAGTTCGCCGCGCAGCAAGAGACTCTTCAGGAGCTTGACGCGACGACCACCGCGGCGATCGCCGAGCGGGACGCCGAGATTGCGGCGCTGGCCGCCCAGGTCGCCGACCTCACGGGCATCGTGGCCGGCCGCTTCGACCGCGGGCCCGACGCCGGTCTGCGCGGCCTGCTCGAGACCGAGGTGCTCAAACGCGCCGAGCGCAAGGCCGAACTCGGCCAGCGGCGAACGGATGCGGCCATGGCCGTGCTCTGGGAGATCGACCGGTTGCACCGCACCGCCCCCGCGGACTCACAGCGGTGCGGTTGCGGCAAGTCCGCCGCCGCCTGCCCCGAAACACGTGCACTCAGCCCGATTAGCCAGGCGCTGGGCGACTGGGAGAGCAAGAATCAGAAGCTTCACGCTGCCGGCCAGCGGCACGCGCTGCCTGCCGGGCATCCTGACCTGGCCTGACGCGCGCTGCCCAGCTCCCCTGACCGCACCCGCACCCGCACCAACTGTGCCCGGTGCGGACAATTGCGCCCGGTGTGCCGGGTGCAGATGTCCGAATCGGGCACAGATGTGGCGCTGGACTAGCGGGTGACCGAGGACTGGCCGGGATCGCGCGCGCCGAGAGTCGACGAACCGGGGCTCGGCGTGAGGCCCAGGCGACGCACGATCTCGGCGGCCTCCTCGGCCGGCTTCCGGCCCGCGTCGATGGTGATCGCGTTCTCGTCGGGCTCCGGCGGCTCGAGCGCGTCCACCTGCGAGTCGAGCAGCGAGGTGGGCATGTAGTGGTCGTGCCGGGTGGCGAGGCGGCGTCCGATCAGGTCTTTCGATCCGGCCAGGTGCACAAAGATCACGTTGTGCTCCCGCAGCACGTCGCGGTAACGACGCTTGAGCGCCGAACAGGTGATGATGCCGGGCACGCCCGCCATCGAGTGCTCGATGATCCACGACGAGATCGTGTCCAGCCACGGCGCCCTGTCCTCGTCGTTGAGAGGCTGGCCGGAGGACATCTTGTCGATGTTCTCCTGCGGGTGCAGGTCGTCGCCCTCTTCGAGGTCCCAGCCGAGCTGGCCGGCCAGGATTCCCGCCACGGTGGACTTGCCGGATCCGGAGATTCCCATGATCACGAGCACGGGTTGCTGATTCTCCAACACGGCTAGATCACGATGTTCAGGAGGAGGACGCCGGCCAGGCCGGTGACGGAGATGAGGCACTCCATGACCGTCCAGGTCTTCAGGGTCTGCGGAACGCTGGTGCCGAGGTACTCCTTGACCAGCCAGAAGCCCGCGTCGTTGACGTGCGAGAGGAACAGCGAACCGGCGCCGATGGCGAGCACCATGAGCGACACATCCGTGGAACTCAAGCTCGCGGCGACCGGGGCGAGGATGCCGGCGGCCGTGACCGTGGCGACGGTGGCCGAGCCGGTGGCGACGCGCACCAGCGCGGCGACGACCCAAGCCAGCAGCAGCACCGAGACGCTCGAGCCGTTGACCGCGTCGGCGATGACGGTGCCGATGCCGGTGTCGATGAGCACCTGCTTGAAGCCACCGCCGGCGCCGACGATGAGCAGGATGCCGGCGATCGGGGGAAGCGAGTCGGCGAGCGACTTCGAGACCGCAGCGCGGTCCATGCCGCCGCCGCGACCGAACACGATCATGGCGTAGATCACGGCGATGCCGAGCGCGATCATCGGGGTGCCGAGGAAGTCCAGGGTGGCGTTGAGCGGGTCGGTCGAGCCGGGGTTGATCGCGTCGGCGATCGACCTGGCAAGCATCAGCACGACCGGCAGCAGGATTCCTGAGACCGTGGCGATGAAGCTCGGGCGCTTGACGTTCTCTTCGAGTCCCTGGTCGGCGGCGGTGATGAACATCTCGGGAACGGGCACCTTGACCCAGCGGGCAGCGAACTTGCTGAACAACGGTCCGGAGATGATCACCGTGGGGATGGCGATGAGCACGCCGATGGCCAGGGTGAGGCCGAGGTTGGCGTTCAGGGTGGTGACGGCCACGAGCGGGCCGGGGTGCGGCGGCACCAGGCCGTGCATGACCGACAGGCCGGCGAGGGCCGGGATGGCGATACGGATGAGCGACTGGCCACTGCGCCGGGCGACCAGGATGATCACGGGGATGAGCAGGACCAGGCCGACCTCGAAGAACATCGGCAGGCCGATGAGGCCACCGATCAGGGCCATGGTCCACGGCAGGGTGCGCACGCTCGAACGGCTCACCAGCGCATCGACGATGCGGTCGGCTCCGCCGGAGTCGGCCAGCAGCTTGCCGAACATGGCGCCGAAGCCCACGAGCACACCCACGCCGGCCATGGTGGAGCCGAAACCGGCGCCGAAGCTGGTGACCGCGGCGTTGGGGGCCATGCCGGCGCCCACACCCACGCCGACGGCGCCGATGGAGAGGGCCAGGAACGGATGCACCTTGAGCCAGGTGATCAGCACGATGATCACGGCGACGCCGATGGTCGCCGCGAGGATGAGTTGCAGGGTGCTGCCGGCGGGAACCACTGGTTCCACCGCCTGAATCGCGCGGGTCACATTCATCTCGAGAATCCGTTCCGAGGCCGCGTCCCTGCGACCCCTTCGTCATGTGGTGAACACGTAAGTCGCCCTCTCGCCGCGGGATGCGGCATAGTGAAGGAGGAAGTACGTAATCTGATTAATCTGATTAATCGGATTTATGAAGTGTTACACAATGACGGCGATGTGGGCAACATCACCGGAGTGCAGAGTGCGATGACGCAGGCTGGGACGGATCGGTGCGACGGGGTCGCGCCGGGTGAGTGAGGGTGTGACAGTGACTGCAGTGGGCGACGAAACCTGGCGGGACCGGGGATTGCACGCGCGAGTGGTGAATGCGCTCGGCCAGGAGATCGTCGACGGCGCCTACGCGCCCGGCGACATCCTCAATCTGGACAGACTGAGCGAACGGTTCACCGTGTCGCGCTCGGTGTTGCGCGAGGCACTCCGGGTGCTGCAGTCGCTGGGCATGGTCGAACCCCGGCAGCGCGTGGGCACGCAGGTGCTGCCCCGGCAGCTGTGGGACCTCTTCAGCCCGCAGATCATCCAGTGGCGCGGCCAGGGAGACTACTTCGCCCAGATGCGCGAAATGCTCGAGCTGCGCCTGGGCATCGAACCCGTGGCTGCGCGGCTCAGCGCGCGCCTGATGACGACAGAGGAACGGGAGGCCGTCGCCCGGGCCGCCGCCGTCATGGTCCAGTCCGACCAGGCCCAGGACGGCCGGCGGTACCTCGAGGCCGACGTCGACTTCCACACTTTGATCCTGCAGGGCTCCGGCAACGCGGTGATGGGCCACTTCGCGAGCACCGTGGCGGCGTTGCTGCGCACCCGGGAGCAGGAGAAGCGCTTCACGATCACCGAGTACACGCCACCGTCCGCCCATCGGCACAACGACCTGGCCGAGGCCATCGTCGCGGGCGACGAGGATGCCGCCTACTCCTGCGCGTATGCCACCCTCGAGGCCACCCTCACTGAGTTCGTGCAGGAGTCGGTCGGCTCCCACACCACCGCGGGCTAGTCCCACGGAGCCGCGCCGGCTGTGGCGTGTCGCGCACGCTGTGGCGGGCCTGAGCCCGCTCAGAGCCGCGCGAGCCTGTCGATGTCCTCGAGGAACTCGGCGGCCACCTGCGCCGACACCGTCGTGCGGGTGCCGCGGATGCCGGCCAGGTAGTCCTGGGTGCCCGGCCCGCCGGGCACGGACTCGTCGGCGCCCGCGGAGAGGGCATCCTCCAGGGCCTGCTGGGAAGCCCGCCGGGCGGCGTATTCGATGTCGGCTGGAGAGAAGCCGTCGCTGGCCGCGACAAGGGCCGCGACGTCGACGGTGCCGGCCACGGCCGGGGGAAGGTAGCGCTCCCAGATGGCCTGCCGGGCGGCGGCATCCGGCAACCCGATCGGCACCACGTAGTCGAATCGGCCGTGCCGCAGGAACGCCGAGTCGAGGGTGCGGATGAAGTTGGTGGCGCAGACGAGCAGCCGCCCGGGCCGCTCGCGGAACGCCGGGATGAGCTTGAGCAGCTCGTTGGTCACGCCCTGCAGCGGCGAGGGCGGTTCGCCACCGCGTTGGGCGGCGATCTCCTCGACCTCGTCGATGAAGACCACCACGTTGTCGAGGTCGTCGATCTTGTGGAACGTCTCCCGCAGTGCCCCGGCCAGTCCTTGCGGGTCGCTGGCCAGTCGGGAGGGGAACACCTCCACGAACGGCCAGTCCAGCCTGGACGCGATGGCCTTGGCGAAGGTGGTCTTGCCGGTGCCGGGCGGGCCGAAGAGCACCACGGCCTTGGGCGGCACAACGCCGTATTGTTCGGCCATCTCCGGCCGGGCCAGGGGCATCACCAGGCGCCGCTCGAGCAGTTCCTTCTCGCGCACCATGCCGCCCACGCTCGCCCACAGGTCCCGCGGCAGGATGCGCCCGCCGAGGTCGGCCAGGGCCCTGATCGACTGGCCCTGCACCGGGATGCGGCGCTCGAAGTAGCTGAGGTGGTTCTTGATTTCGAACCCGCGGTTGAGGAACGCGTCGACTCTGGTGGCGGTCTCCGGCATCAGCGCCGAGAGCTTGGTCAGGCCGTGCGGTGCCATCCGTCGTTCGAGGGCGGCGAGCAGGGCCGAACCGATGCCGTGGCTCTGCCACGGTTTGGTGGTGGCGAGGAACACGATCCAGCCCTGCGCGTGGGCGGCCCGGCCGACCGCGGCGCCGACCACCTCGTCGCCGTGCACGGCCACGACGGCATCGTCCTTCTGGCAGGAGGCGAGCACCTCAGACAGGGCGTAGACAGGGTCGGTGCTGGAGGCGGTGATCTCCTCCCACAGGCGCAGGATGCCGTCGAGATCGTCGGTATGAAAATCGCGGATACGCCACTCGGTCATCGGGCTCCCTCGGTGTGTGAGGTCACTATGCCACCCTCGCGCCGCGAGCCGTGAGTAGAGCACCACAGGTTCGCGATTCGTGGGGCTTTTCTCACGGCTCGCGAGGGGCGGGGCCGGCTACTGCAGGCCGTCGACCGAGACCAGGCCGTCGTGGCGGCGGCCGTCGAAGATGATCGTGGGGATCTTCACGGTGGCGATCTTCTCCTCCACGAGGGTCTTGTTGGCGGCGATGATGTCGGTAACCGTGTCCGAAGCGGCCTCGGTCACGACCACGTCGATCTGGTCGGCGGAGAGGCCGAACTCGCCGAGCCAGTCGACCAGGGTCGCGGTGGCCTCGTCGGCATCCATCGAGTTGATGGTTTCCTGCCACGGCAGGCCGGTCTCGGCCTTCTCGGTGAAGATGCGCTCGAGCACCTGCCAGTCGACGGGGGTCTCGGCGCCGTCCAGCGGGTGCAGCCGCAGGGCCTCGAGGTACTGGGTCACCAGCAGCGAGTTGGGGAACTTGTAGCCCTCGGTGCCCGCGATCGGGTAGGCGATGTAGGTGAGGTTGTAGGCCGATTCGAAGCCTGCCTCCTCGATGTTCTGGAACAGCGCCTTGCAGAAAGTGCAGCCGGGGTCGATGACCTCGACGGCGACGGGGTTGGCGGTGTCCTCGGTGAGGTAACTGGCGTTGGCGGGCAGGTAGTCCTCGGCGGTCCAGGTCTGCAGGCGGGCCGGGATGGCCGCGAAGGTCTCGCCGAGGCTGCCGAATTCGTTGCCGAATGCGCCGAGCACGTCGAACTCACCCAACGACTCCATGAAGCCCGGTGTCTCATCCGGGATCGAGCAGGCCTCGGCGCCCAGGGTGCAGGATGCCGAATCCTGCTTGTTGCAGGTGCCGTAGACGTAGAGGTTGACGGCGCTTTTGACCACGGTGTAGCCCGACCAGATGGTGGTGACCAGAACGAGCACGGCGAGGATCTCGAGGCCGATGCTGGCCGGACGCACCAGCCCCGGCCGGCGCACGGCGATCGGCGCGAGCAGGTGGTCCTTGATGTCCTGCTTGAAGGTGGTGTCGCAGGGCCGGAAGGTGACCCGGCGCCAGGTGCAGTTCCAGGCCTTGCCGACGTAGCGGCGGTACTTGGCCGAGAAGGCGGCCATGACGACCAGGACGATGAATGCGGCGATGCAGAACACTTAGGAGAGGCCTTTCATCAGCCGGGTGAGGGCCTGCGTGGCCGAGTCGATGTCCGACTCGGTCGAGTGCAGGCCGAGGGAGAGGCGCAGCAGCGGGGGTAGCCCGAGCTGTTCCTTCAGGTAGTGGTGGGCGCAGAAGTAGCCGCTGCGCACGGAGATCCGCGAGTGCGAGAGGAACACCGCGAGCCGGTGCGAGTCTTGCGCGGGCGCGTAGAGGCTGATCACCGGGCTGGGCTCGGTGTTCAGCAGTGTGAGTCCGGGGATCTCGGCGAGGCCGTCGTGGAGCCGCCTGGACAGGCCGGTGATGTGCTCAGCGGGGGTGAGCCCGCCGGGGCGGACGTCGCCGAGCCACTCGATCGCCCGGCCGAGCGCGATGATCTCGCCCCAGGCCTGCAGGCCCGGTTCGAGCAGCGCCGCCGGGTCACCCTGAACGAGGTCGAAGTCGTTCTCGCGCACGTCGGAGACCATGCCGCCGCCCACGAAGCCGAGCTCGAGGGAGCTGAGCAGCTCGTGCCGCGCCACGACGCCGCCGAGGCTGGCGGCGTACATCTTGTGGCCGGAGAAGCAGATCGCATCCGCCTCGGTCTTCTGCAGCAGCGCCCGGCTGTGGCCCATGGCCTGGGCGGCGTCGACGATGACGATGCCGCCGCGGGCGTGGGTGTCCCGCACGAGGTCGGCGAGGTTGCTGAGCTGGCGGCCGTCGATGTT
Organism: Cryobacterium sp. MP_3.1; assembly: GCF_035984795.1. Lineage (NCBI taxonomy): Bacteria > Bacillati > Actinomycetota > Actinomycetes > Micrococcales > Microbacteriaceae > Cryobacterium > Cryobacterium sp. MP_3.1. The sequence goes on from NZ_JAXCHV010000009.1 coordinate 127,860, forward strand.
GGACGTGGCGTTGACGACGACGACGGCCTTCTCCAGCTGCGCGGGCTCGTAGAGCAGGGCGCCGTCGGCGGCGCGACCCAGCACGAGGCGGTCGACGCCCAGCCGGCGGGCGGCGGTGATGGTGGGCAGGAACACCGAGTTGTGTTCGACGTGGCTGGTGACGACCCTGGTGAAGCGGTCCAGCGGCAGCTGCTGCAGGAGCAGGTTGAGGCCGTAGGTGGTGTTGAGGGTGAACGACACGGCGTGGCTCTTGTTCGAGAGTCCGAACAAGCCGAGCACGGCCTTGCGGGTGTCGGCCACCGCGGCATCGACCTTCAGGCCCCAGGCGTATTTCACCCGTCCGCCGCAGGCGTTATAGGTCGTGTAGTAGTCGGTGAGGGCGTCGATCACGGGCTGCGGGCGGAGGCTCTGGCAGGCGGCGTCGAGGTAGACCTCACCGGCTTGCAGGTAACCGAAATCGCCCGACCGGCCCGTGTCGAGTCGCTCGGCGGCGGGCCTGCGGAACAGCGTGCTGCGCTTCATAAGGTCTCAACTCCAGGCTCAGCTTAGATTCGCGGCTGTTCCGGGAATGGGGACCAAAGTCCCGTTTGACCGGGTGTAGCACCGTTTACACAGCCAGCTCCAAGCGTTGGGCGAGGTAGGGCGCCGTGCGGCTGCGCGGATGCGCCGCGACAGTCGTCGGAGTGCCCTCCGCCACGATGCGGCCGCCCGCGCTGCCGCCGGCCGGGCCCAGGTCGATGACCCAGTCGGCCGCGGCCACCACACCCATGTCGTGCTCCACCACGACGACGGTGTTGCCCGCGTCGACGAGCCGGCCCAGCTGCGTCATCAGCAGCTCCACATCGGCCGGGTGCAACCCGGTGGTGGGCTCGTCGAGCAGATACAGGGTGTGGCCGCGACGGGCGCGCTGCAGCTCGGTGGCCAGCTTGATGCGCTGCGCCTCACCGCCGGAGAGCTCGGTGGCCGGCTGGCCGAGCCGCAGGTAGCCCAGGCCCACCTCGCGGAGGGTCGCCAGGCTGCGGGCGGCGCTGGGCACCTCGGCCAGGAAGTCGGCGGCCGCGTCGACGGTGAGTCCCAGCACGTCGGCGACGGACTTGCCCTTGTAGAGCACCGCGAGGGTCTCGGCGTTGTAGCGGGAGCCGTCGCAGGTCGGGCAGGGTGCGTAGCTGCCGGGCAGGAAGAGCAGCTCCACGGCCACGAAGCCCTCTCCCTGGCAGGTGTCGCAGCGGCCGCCGGCCACGTTGAAGGAGAACCGGCCGGCGCCGAAGCCGGCGGCTTTCGCCGCATCCGTCGCCGCGAAGGTGGACCGTACGGCGTCGAACAGGCCCGTGTAGGTGGCCAGGTTGGACCGCGGGGTGCGGCCGATCGGCTTCTGGTCCACGCGCACCAGACGGTCGATGGCCCCGGCGCCGGTCACCGTGTCGACGACGGTGCTGGCCCGGTCCGCACCGGTCTCGTCATCATCGGCGTCCTGGGCGGCCTGCTGGTCGGCCGCGCCGTCTCCGGCAGCGCTGCCGGCGGGCTCGGCGTCGACCGGGCCCTGGCGCAGTTCCCGGCCCACGGCATCCGCCAGCACCCGGCTGACCAGGGTGGACTTGCCCGACCCCGAGACCCCGGTGACGGCGGTCAGCACGCCGAGCGGCACCCGCACGTCGAGGTCGACGAGGTTGTGCCGGGTGACACCGGTCAGGCCCAGCCAGGCGGCCGGCTCACGGTGCGCCGGCGCCGCCGAGTCGCCCATTGAGGGGAACAGGTAGCCGCGGGTGACGGAGGTCTCGACCTCGGCCAGCCCCGGTACCGGGCCGCTGTAGAGCACCTCGCCGCCACCGTCGCCCGCGCGCGGGCCCACGTCGACGAGCCAGTCGGCGCGGCGCACGACGTCCATGTTGTGTTCGACCACGAAGACCGAGTTGCCGGATGCCTTGAGCTGTTCGAGCACCACCAGCAGCGGTTCCGCGTCGGCCGGGTGCAGCCCCGCGGAGGGTTCGTCGAGCACGTAGATCACGCCGAACAGGCCGCTGCGGAGCTGGGTGGCGATGCGCAGCCGCTGCATCTCGCCGGGGGACAGGGTGGGGGTGGCCCGACTCAGGCTGAGGTAGCCCAGCCCCAGGTCGATGAGCACCTCGAGGCGGCGCACCAGGTCGCCGGCCACGGTGACGGCCACCTCGGTGACCTCGCCGGACTGCGCGGAGCGGTGCGAACCGGTGGCCCCGGTGAGCTCGGCGGTGGGCCGCAGCACCTCGGCGAGGTCGCTGAGGGTGAGGGCGTTGAGTTCGTTGATCGGCCGGCCGGCAAAACGCACCGCGAGGGCCTCGGCGCGCAGGCCGCTGCCGCCGCAGAGCCGGCACGGGCCGGTCTCCACGAACGCGAGCACCCGCTGGCGCATCTGGGCGCTCTTCGAATCGGCCAGCGTGTGCATCACGTAGCTTTTCGCGCTCCAGAACCGGCCCTTGTACGGCTTGGCGACCCTGTCTCGCTGCGGGGTGACTTCCACGACGGGCTGCTCCTCGGTATAGAGGAGCCAATCGCGCGACTCGCGGCTGAGCTGCGACCACGGCAGGTCGATGTCGTGGCCGAGCACCCCGGTGATGTCGCGCAGGTTCTTGCCCTGCCACGCGCCGGGCCAGGCTGCGATGGCGCCATCGCGGATGCTCAGGCTCGCGTCGGGCACCAGGAGGGGTTCTGTGACGGTGTGCGAGATGCCCAGGCCGTGGCATTCCGGGCAGGCGCCGGTGGCCGTGTTGGGCGAGAAGGCGTCGGAGTCCAGGCGCAGGTCCGACCCGGCGGGGTAGGTGCCGGCGCGGGAGTAGAGCATCCGCATCGAGTTGGACAGGGTCGTGACGGTGCCCACGCTGGAGCGGGAGCTGGGCGAGCCGCGGCGCTGCTGGAGGGCCACGGCCGGCGGTAGCCCGGTGATGAGGTCAACGTGCGGGGTGTGACCCTGCTGAATGAGGCGGCGTGCGTACGGCGCGACGGACTCGAAGAACCGGCGCTGGGCCTCGGCGAAGATGGTGCCGAAGGCCAGGGACGACTTGCCCGAGCCGGAGACTCCGGTGAAGGCGACGATGGCGTCGCGGGGAATGTCGACGTTGACGTCTTGCAGGTTGTTCTCCCTGGCGCCGCGCACACGCACGAAGCCGTCGGCGCCGGGGTGGGCGGCGAGGTCCGCGGGAAGGGCCGGAGAAGTGGGTGCCGAAGAAGTCAGGGAAGAGTGAGGCATTCGATCGACTCTAGTTCGGCCCCCTGACACTTGACCCTGCTCGGCACGCGTATCGTGGAGAAGTTGATCCTCGAAAGGCTCTTTCCGATGCGCCGCACCATGTTCAAGTCCAAGATCCACCGTGCCACCGTGACGCACTCCGCCCTGCACTACGTGGGGTCGCTGACCGTCGACCTCGACCTGCTCGACGCCGCCGACCTGCTGCCGGGCGAGCTGGTGAGCATCGTGAACGTCAACAACGGCGCCCGCTTCGAGACCTACCTGATCGCCGGGGAGCGCGGCAGCGGTGTGATCGGCGTCAATGGCGCAGCAGCACGGATGGCACACGAGGGCGACCTGGTCATCATCATCTCCTACGCCCAGATGGGCACGAAGAAGGCCAGGGTCTACCAGCCCACCGTCGTGCACGTGGATGCGCAGAACGCGATCATCTCGGTCGGCACCGACCCGGCCGCTGCCGACGGCGATGACGACCTGGAGCGCCCGCCCCACGCTCTCTGAGCTTCGCTGCCTGTCGGGCGCCGAGGAGAATCATGGCACCCGGATCGGATGGCTGAGAACGTGTGAAAAAGTTCTCCACAGCCGTGGCTTCCACCACACAAACGTTCGATATTGAGCTATTCTCATCGCATGGTCACCATCGTAGCTGTCTCCGAACCCGGTTCCGCGCCGGATGGCGCGGCGCCGACGGCTCCGCTGCCGGGGTCGTTGAGCGCCGCGGTAGAAGCGGTGGAGCACCTCGGTGCGTGCAGCGCCGACTACGACGCGCTCTCCGACGCGGAGCTGATCGCCGGCCAGAGAGACCTGGCCAGGTTGCGTGGCTTGGTGGAGACCCGATCGGTATGGCTGGCGAAGACCCTCGCGCACCGTTCCCGGCCCGAGTTGGGCCAACGGGGCCTCGCCGCCCGGCAGGGTTTTCTGTCGCCGGCCGAGCTGATCCAGACCCTCACCGGTTCTACCCGCGCCGAGGCCCGGAAGCTTGTGGGTGTGGGCACGATGCTCGGCGATACCGAGGTCGCTCAGGCCGCCGCTGCGGAGGACGAAGCGGCCCGCCGGCTCCTCGGCGAGGAGGTCGGGCTGGATGGCGCCTGCCAGGACGGGCTCGGTAAAGGTGACACGGCTGACGCAGGTGCCGAAGCGGCGCTGTTGCCCTGGTATAGCCCGATCTCGGCCGCCGTCGCCACCGGAACCCTCTCCGTCGCCGCGGCACACGCGATCCGTGCAGGCCTCGGGAAAATCGACGAGGTGATCACCGCCGAGGCCCTTCGGGCTGCCGTACAGGAGCTCCTCGCCGACGCCACAGAGATGACTGTCGACGAGCTGCTCAAACGGTCCCGCCGCGTGCGCGACACCATCGACGAAGCCGGCATCGCCACCCGGGAACAGAAGGCGTGGGACGACCGGTACCTGCGGATCTGGACCGGTGACTCCGGCCAGGTGCACCTGAACGGACAGTTCCCACCCGAGCAGGGCGCTTTCCTGCTCTCCGTGTACGACAGCGCCACGGGACCGCGCCGCGGCGGCGTGCGCTTCGTCGACCCGAACCGGGCCGCCTGGGCCCAAGCCGTCCAGGACGACCCGCGCAGCACCGACCAACTCACGGCCGACACCTTCATCGAACTGCTCAAGGCGGGCGGCACGGTCAACCCGAACCGCATGCTCGGCGGCCGCACCCCGGCGGTTCGGATCCTCGTTCCGGCGCCGTCCCCGGTGCCCGCCGGAGACGGGCTGGCCGGAACAGCCACTCCCTCACCCGCACCAGCACTCGCGCCGGCAGTCGACCCGGCCGAGGTTCTCGTTCCGATTCCCGACGGCAGCGGGCACGGCTTCATCGAGGGCAATCCCGCACCCGTGTCCCAGCAGAGCGTCGACAGGATCATCTGCACCAGCGGCACCGTCGAGATCACCTTCGACGACGACGGCCAACCCCTCAACCTCGGCCGCGAAGAACGCATCTTCACCGCAGCGCAACGCATCGCCCTGGCTGCCCGCGACGGCGGCTGCCGATGGGGCGACTGCGACAGGCCACCCTCCCGAACCGAGGCGCATCATCTCGACGAATGGGTCCGCGATCACGGCGCCACCGACATCCGCGTCGGCATCCTGCTCTGCCCCCCACACCACCGGCTGCTCCACGCCCAGGGCTGGCAAATCTTCGAGAACCGGGGCGTCTATTGGCTGCGACCCCCGGCCAGTGTTGATCCCGGGCAGTCGCTCATCAAGTTGAACAGCAAGAGCCCCGCCGCTGGGGAAGGCCTACACCTGGACCGGGGCGACAGGCGCTGATATAGCAGCGACGATCACGGTGGCGGCAGCATCCGCCGATCGTGAGAGACGTCGCGAGCCGGAGGAGGGAGGGCTAGTGGCCGCCGTCGACGAGCTTGAGGCCGATGACGCAGCCGACGAGGCCCAGGATGAGCAGAATCTTGATGAGCGACGCCGGTTCGCCGCCGAAGATCATCGCATAGAGCACGGTCAGTGCCGCGCCGATCCCCACCCAGACGGCGTATGCGGTGCCGATCGGGATGCTGCGCATCGCGAACGCGAGGCCGGCCATGCTCAAGACCAGGCCGGCACCGAAGATCACGGTGGGCCAAAGCTTGGTGAAGCCGACGGATTTGCCGAGGGCCGTCGCCCAGACGGCTTCGAGAACACCGGACACGATCAAAACGATCCACGACATGAGAACTCCTGTGGCCAGTCTTGTCGCGTGCCGGGTACTGATCCGTCGTCCGGAACCGCGGTGAGCGGTCTCCCGGAAGACTAGCCCGGCGGCCTGTGCAGACACTGGGCAGGCCGCCGGGGAGACACCTAGGCTGCGGCGATGATGTCCACGACGAAGACGAGAGTGTCTGTTTCGCTGATGCCGGCCGTCTCGTTGCCGCCCTCATAACCCAGCTCGCCCGGCGGGATGACAATGACCACCTGGGAGCCGACGGTCTGGCCGACCAGGCCCTGGGTGAAGCCGGTGATCAACCCGGAGACCGGGAACGACGTGGGGCCGACACCCCAGCTCTGGTCGAACACCTTGCCGGTGTCCCAGATGGCGCCGGTGTACTGCACGGTCACCGTGGAGGTCTCCGTGACGGCCGCGCCGTCACCCTTCTTGAGCACCTCGACGGCGAGGTCGGCGGGCGGGTCGCTCTTGGGCATGGTCACGGTGGGCGCGCCGTCATCGGCGAGCTTCACGGTGGGGAAGCCGTCCGTGGGCTCCTGGTCTTCCCCGGTGGCGCGGGTCGGCAGCTTTTCCTTGATGTCGATCACGAAGAGCAGCTGGTCGGTGGCGGCCACACCCAGGTCGGTGTTGCCGGTCTCGCCGAAGCCGTCGGCCGGCGGGAAGACCACGGCCACCCTGTCGCCCACGTTGGAGCAGGCCACACCCTTGAGGATGCCCGGGATGACGCCCTGGCCGTTGACGACGTTCACGGTGAGGCCGGCGGCGTCGCCGAAGCCGCCGGCGGTGAGCTTGGCGCCGGTGGTGGCGTTGTACGCGGCGTAGGAGATCGCCACGGAATCACCCTCCTCGATGGCGTCTCCGGTGCCCTCGGTGATGACGGTGCGTTCGGTCGCCTTCGTGGCCAGAGGGGCCTCGAAGGTCACGGTCGGTTCGGCAGTGGCATCACCGGCGACGGTGACGGCATCCGACGTCGCACCCGGATCGGTGCACGCGACCGGGGTCGTCGTGGCCGACGGTGTTGGCGACGACGCGGGTGACGCCGCGCAGCCGGTCAGGGCGACGGCGGCGACCGCCGTCAGGGTGAGGAAAGTGGGAAGTGTACGCACGCAGGTGTCTCCAGTCAGATTCGGGCCTCGACCAGTCTGGTCCCCGCACCTATGTATGTGCTGAATCGGGGTGCTCCCAGCCGGCTCCCAGACCCGCCGGTTCGGGACCTTCGTCCCCTGACGGGGGCAAGGGCGGAGATCTAAACTGATTATTCGGCCCCGGAAATTCGTCAGGCCGAGAAGGTCGATGGCGACCGAAACCCACCGACAGTGGCGCCACGCTCATCACGGCAACCTCCTGAATGACGCCCTGCCCCACCACATCGAACGCCGCTCGATGTGGTGACAGCACGTCAAGAGAAAGAGCAATTCGTGTCCGACCAAAAGTCGACCTCAGTAAACGCCGTCAGCATGGACCGCTGGGAGAGCCTCAAGCGCGAGTACTTCTGGCGCACCCACCGCAACGTGCCGGCCGCCGCCCCGGCCGCCACGGTAGCCGACCCCAACGCGGAGTAACCCGAAGCCCGGCCGTTTGCCGGCACCGGCGACGGGACCTTGGTCCGGGGTCATCCGCTGGTAGCGCGATATGATGAATTCATGGAATCGCTGAATGACGACCGGACCGACACCTTCACGGATGCGAACCGTCCGCTGTATGAGGTGAAGGCCAACCTGTTCAAGGGGATGGCGCATCCGGTTCGGGTGCGGGTGCTCGAGGTACTCGCCCACGCGGACACCGACCTATCGGTCTCCGACCTGCTCGCCGACACCGGCCTGGAGGCCTCGCACCTCTCCCAGCACCTGTCGGTGCTGCGCCGGCACAACCTGGTGGTGGCAGAGCGCCGCGGCAGCCTGGTCTTCTACGGCCTGGCCTACCCGCAGGTCGCCGATCTGCTCGCGGTGGCCCGGCAGCTGCTCGTCGAGATCCTCGAGACCACCCAGCAGCGCCTGATCAGCACGGTCGGCCGACCCCGGCTCGGGTCGACGGATGCGGCGTCCAACGCTGCCGTCTCCAGTGACGCGGTGTCCCGGTGAGTGTGATCACCGTCGCCGCCGGCAGGACCGGCCGTTACCTGCGCGCGCTGTTGCCCAGCTGGCAGGACTACCGCGATGTGAAGCGCACCTGGCGTGGCGACATCGTGGCCGGCCTCACCGTGGGCATCATCGCGCTGCCGCTGGCCCTGGCCTTCGGGGTCAGCTCCGGTGCCGGCGCTGAGAGCGGCCTGATCACCGCCATAGTGGCCGGCGTCATCGCCGCGGTGTTCGGCGGCTCCAACATCCAGGTCTCCGGCCCCACCGGCGCCATGGTCGTGGTGCTCGGCCCGGTCGTGGCCGCCCACGGCGTCGGCGTCGTCGCGGTGCTCAGCCTCATGGCGGGCCTCATTGTGATCATCGCCGGCGCGCTCAAGCTCGGCCGAGCGGTGAGCTTCATCCCCTGGCCGGTGATCGAGGGGTTCACCCTGGGCATCGCCGTGATCATCTTCCTGCAGCAGGTGCCCGCCGCGATCGGTTCCCAGGCCGGTCCGAGCAGCAACGCCTTCGTGGCCGCCGTGCAGTCGTTCCAGACCGTCGACTGGTCCACCGTGATCGTCCCCGTGGCCATGGTGCTCGTGGTCGCCGCGATCATGCTGCTGGCGCCCCTGGTGCACAAGAAGCTGCCGGGGTCGATCGTGGCCATCATCGTGGTGACCGTGATCGCCAACCTTGCCAACCTGCCGCTGGCCCGCATCGGCGAACTGCCCAGCTCACTGCCGTCGCCCGCGCTGCCGCAGCTGGACCCCGCCCTGCTGAGCTCCCTGGTCGGCCCCGCCCTCACCATCGCGGCGCTCGCCGCGATCGAGTCCCTGCTCTCCGCGCGGGTGGCCGTCACCCTGTCCGACACCGGCCCGTACGACGCTGACCGCGAGCTCGTGGGCCAGGGCCTGGCCTCGATCGCCTCCGGCTTCTTCGGCGGCATGCCGGCCACCGGCGCGATCGCCCGCACGGCGGTCAACATCCGTTCGGGCGGCCGCACCCGGCTGGCGGCGATCGTGCACTCGATCGTGCTCGTCGGCGTGGTCTACCTCGCCACCGGGGTGGTCTCGCAGATCCCGCTCGCCGCGCTCTCCGGGGTGCTCATGGTGACCGCGGCCCGGATGATCTCGATCGCCACCGTGCGCAGCATCATCGGCTCCACGGGGTCGGATGCCACGGTGTTCGTCATCACCGCCCTGGTGACGGTCTCGGTGGACCTCATCGTGGCCGTGGGTATCGGCATCGCCGTCGCCGCGTTCTTCGCGCTACGGGCGGTGTCGGCCTCCAGCGGCGTGCACCGGGAGGAACTGCCCGGCACCCCGGTTCCCGGCGATGAGCGCATCGCGCTGTTCAGGCTGGACGGCGCCCTATTCTTCGGTGCGGCCGAGCGGATGCTCGAACGGGTCAACCAGACCAGCCACATCACCGTGGTGATCATCCGGATGTCGCAACTGCAGATCCTCGACGCCACCGGCGCCCGGGTGATCACCGAGATGATCCAGGCGCTCGAGCGGCGCGGCATCACGGTGCTCGTCAAGGGCATCCAGCCGCGGCACCTCAAACTCGTCACCCGGGTGGGCGTGATCACGTCGCTGCGGCACCGTAACCACCTCTTCATCGACCTTGACGCCGCGATCGAACACGCTCGCAGCCACGTCACCCGGGCCGCCACGGCCGGCGGCGCGGATGCCGGCGACTTCGGCTGGACCAGCGCGATCCGGTTGCCCAGGGACTAGGCGACCCGGCGCAGCACGGCGCCGTTTGTGGGGAAAAGTGAGGTTGCAAGGACGGAAACGGGCTTCGGGTCCTTGTAAGCGACCTTTTTCCTGATGAAAGTGCGACGCTAGCGGGCCAGCGAAGCCAGCTCGGCGCGGGTGGAGGCGCCCACCTTGCGCAGCAGGTTGGCCACGTGGAACTTCACCGTGTTCTCGCTGATCGAGAGGTCGGCGGCGATGGCCTTATTGCGCGCGCCGGAGGCGACCAGGGCGAGCACCCCCTGCTCCCGTGGGCTCAACCCCCACTCGGTGGCGGGGGCCAGCGGGGCCGACGGTGCGTCCAACGGCAGCGACACCGTGAGCTCGGAGCCCCAGCCGGCGGTGGCCTGCACGCCGAAGGTGCCGCCGAGCGCGGCGACCCTGGCCGTGAGAGGGACGACACCGGGGGAGTCCGTGCTGAGGACGCCCGCGCCGTCGTCGCGGATCTGGATCAGCAGGTTGCGGCCGTCGCAATCCCACTGCACGCGTACCCGGCTCACCCCGGCCTGCTCCACCAGGGCCAGCACGGCGCCGCGCACGATGGCGCGGCCCGCGTGCGCGACCTCACCGGGCAGGGCAGGCCCGTCCGCCGGCGGCTCGACGAACTGCACGTCGAGGTCACCGAACCGCACCAACGGCCGCAGATCGTCCCGCAGCCTGGCGAAGGCCGCCGCCACCGGCTCCTGGGCGAGCGAACGGTCAGACACCGCCCGCAGGTTCACCATGGCGCTCGCGGCGAGATCGGTGGCGGTTTGGCGGGCGGCCTCGGCGCTGACCGTGGGCGAGCGCAGCACCGCGAGCAGGGATTCGAGGGTGGTCGAATGGGCATCCGTGAGATCGGCGATGAGCTTGGCACGCTCGGCCGACGCGGGCCGCGTGTCGAGCAGGTGGGCGGGACTGGCCGCGGCCACCTGTTGGCGGATGCTCGTGGCCACGAGCTGCCACAACCGGCCGACGAGCGCGAGGGTCGCCTCGGGGTCGGCCGCGCCGGCCGGCGTGAGTTCGGGGTCGGTGAGCACCAGCAGGGCGCCGGTGGAAGCGGTCCAGGCCGTGACAGGACGGTCGGTGCCACCGAGCACGGCACGCCGGCCCCACGGGTCGGACGGTTCGCTGGTGAGCGAGCGGCGCACGGCGTCGAGCTCGACGAGGGTGACGTCGTCGATGACCGACGGCTCGCCGGCCGCCTTCTGAGGCCGGCCGGTGCAGTCGTCGGTGAGAATCATCAGCGCGCTGTGCCCGATGAACGGCTCCAGCAGGGCCGAGAAGCCGCCGGCGACGTCGGGCGGGGAGCTCTGCACGACGGCGTGCAGGGCGTCGAGCAGTTCCATTGAGCGGGGGTTGGCGAGCGACTTCACCGCGTCAGCCTACCCGGATCTGGCCGGCCGGCCTGACTGCGCCTACCCATCCGGGTGGGCTGGTCATCGCCGCCCGTGCCGTTGCGACTTGCCGAAAAGTGCCCCACCACGACACGTGACGGGGCACTGTGCGGCAACTCGGCGCCGCCGGAAGGCGACGGGTCAGCCGAGGAGGAGCTTGCCGAGCTGGTCGGTGGAGTGCACCACGGCGGTGGCCAAAGCGGCCTCCGCGGGGGAGCCGTAGCCCCACTCGACGAGGATGGTGGGAACGCCGTTCGCGTTGGCGCCCTCGGCGTCATAGATGCGGTCGCCGACCATGACGACGGCGGAGGTGTCGACACCGACGGCGGCGAAGCGCACCAGGGCCTCTTCGACGATGTCGGCCTTGTTGCTGCGGGTCTCGTTCTCGGTGGCGCCCACCATGACGGTGAAGTACTGGGCCAGCTCGAAGTGCGTAAGGATCGCGATAGCGGTGTGCTCGGGCTTGCTGGTGGCCAAGCCGAGCGGGATGCCGGACTCGTGGATGCGCTCGAGCAGGCCGGCGACGCCCGGGTACACGGCGGTGTCCAGCGACGCGGGGCCCTGGTAGTCGGCGCGGTACACGGCCAGGGCCTCCTGGGCCTCGTCGGGCGTCATGCCGGCGTACTCGCCGAACGCGGCCAGCAGCGGCGGGCCGACGTACTTCATCAGCTCGGTGTCGGAGGGAACCGGGCGCCCGAGCAGAGCGAAGGTGCGCGCCAACGAGTTCGTGATTGCCGGGGCGGAATCCGTGATGGTTCCGTCGAGGTCGAAGAGGATGGCGCTCCAGGTGCGCGTCAGAGTGGGGTTCACTCGCAATATCCTAGGGCCGGAGGGGGCAAACCCTTGCATGCGAGGTTGATACAAGGTATGCGCGCGACCCCGCGGCCGGCCGCATCCCTGCCGGCGAGCGGATGCCGCCGGGTCGTGCCTCTCTCCGAGAACCCGGCCAACTGTGCCCGCACGGGGAACAGTTGCGGCGGCGGGGCCGGTCAGGCCGAGGGGATGACCGTGGCGTCGAGGCCGGAGACTCGCAACGCGGCGCGCGGCGCTGACCGCTCGATGAGCACGGCGTTGGCTCCGTCGACGTTCTCGGCCCAGTCCCGGGCGGCCCCGGGGCTGCGTCCGTGCCGCTGGTGCCGCGCCACCAGGCGCTGCAGACGCTCGGCGCCCGGGGTCTCGCAGAACCACACCTCAGCGGCCAGGCCGGGCACCAGGTTCCAGGGTTCCCGGTCCACGAGCAGGTAGTTGCCCTCGACGATCACGATGCGGGTGCCCGGTTCCACAACTAGGGCGCCCGCCACCCCCTCGTCGACCGCACGGTCGAAGGTCGGGGCGTAGACAGGGTGGTCGGTCTCGGCCCTGAGGCGTCGCAGCAGCGCCACGAAGCCCCAGCCGTCGAAGGTGTCGATGGCACCCTTGCGGTCGTGCCGGCCGAGCCTGTCGAGGGTGGCATTGGCCAGGTGGAAGCCGTCCATCGGCAGGTGCACGGCCAGCGGAACGGCGGCATCCGCCCCGGCAAGCTCGGTGAGGCGCCGCGCCAGCCGCTCGGCCAGGGTGGTCTTGCCCGCCCCGGGGCTGCCGGCGATGCCCACAACGATGCGGCCCTCGATGGGCAGGAGGCCGAGCACCCGCCGGGCGAGCAGGTCGAGCGGCGCGGTATCGCCGGCCGCCTCGGACGACACGGCAGGGGACCGGTCAGGCACGGGAGCCTAGAAGAGCTTGGACGCGGTGTCGTCGAGCCCGCGCATGGCGTCGTAGTCCAGCACCAGGCAGCGGATGCCGCGGTCCTCGGCCAGCGTGCGCGCCTGCGGCTTGATCTGCTGCGCGGCGAACACGCCCACCACCGGCGCCAGGTGCGGGTCGCGGTTCATCAGCTCGAGGTAGCGGGTGAGCTGCTCGACGCCGTCGATGTCGCCGCGGCGCTTGAGTTCCACGGCCACCGAGGCTCCCTGGGCGTCCCTGGCCAGGATGTCGACGGGGCCGATCGCCGTCATGTACTCGCGGCGCACCAGGGTGTGGCCGTCGCCGAGCAGGTGGATGTGCTCGGCGAGGAGCTTCTGCAGGTGCGCCTCGACACCGTCCTTGATCAGGCCCGGGTCGATGCCGAGCTCGTGCGCGGAGTCGTGCTCCACCTCGTAGAGGCTCACGATGAGCTGGTCGGCGGTCTTGGCGTGCGTCACCGTCCACAGCTCGGTGATCCCGGCCTCGGCCTGCAGCTCGTCGGGCGCCGAGACGGCCAGGCTGCACGGCGGGCTCATCCAGTTGAGCGGCTTATACGAGCCGCCGTCCGAGTGCACGAGCAGGCTGCCGTCGGACTTGAGCATGAGCAGGCGGGTGGCCAGCGGCAAATGCGCGCTGAGCCGTCCGGCGTAGTCAACTGAACATCTTGCTATTACGAGGCGCACTGAACGAGCTTAACCGGCGGCGGCGGTCTGCGTGCGCTCGCGTGCAGCCGGGGCGGCCAGCCCGGCGAGGGCCATGAGCACCACGATCACGAACAGGGCGTTCAGGATGCCCCACTGCTCGCCGATCAAGCCCAACACCGGTGGCCCGACCAGGAACGCGAAATAGCCGATCATGGCGACGGCGCTCACCCGGGCGGCCGCGTTGGCGGTGTCGTCCGCGGCGGCCGACATGCCCACCGGGAAGCCGAGCGAGGCGCCGAGGCCCCACAGCACGGTGCCGACGATGAGCAGCCAGATGGCCGGCGCCAGGATCACCAGCAGCAGGCCGGCCACGCCGAGCACCGAGCAGGCCCGCAGCACCGGAACCCGGCCGAACCTGTCCAGCACCGGGCCGCCGAGCACCCGGCCCACCGTCATCGCCGAGACGAACACCCCGAAGACCAGCGCCCCGGTGGCGTCGCTCTGGCCGTGCCCGTCGACTACGGCCAGGGCCAGCCAGTCGCTGGCCGATCCCTCGGCGAAGGTCATGCCCAGCACGATCACCCCGATCAGCAGGATGCTCGGGTCGCGCCACACCGCGAGGCTGGTGCGCATCCGTTCGGCCCAGTTCGGCCGCACGACGGTGTGCGCGGCGGACTGGTCTGCGGGGTCGCCGAGGGCCGGGCGGAGCGGCACGAACCGTACCGCGATCGCGGCGGCGGCCAGCGCGAGGGCGGCGACGAGGCTGAGGTGCCAGACCACCGACACGGCGAGGGCGGCGGCCCCGGCGCCGAGCAGCGCCCCGGCCACGGTGCCCAGGCTGAAGCAGGCGTGCAGCAACGGCATCAGGGTGACGCCGAGTTCGCGTTCGACCGCTGCCCCCTCGACGTTCATCATGACGTCGGTGGAGCCCATGCCGAAGCCCACCAGGGCCAGGGCGGCGAACGCGATCGGCGACGACCCCCACACCGTGGCCGCGGCGCCCACCAGGACCAGTCCCGCCGAGGAGGTGGCGATGCTGATCACCAGGGCCCGGCGGGCGCCGAACGCCGACAGCAGCCAGACGGCCGCGACGAGTCCGAGAATCGAGCCCGCGGAGAGCCCGAAGATCAGCAGGCCCACCTGGTCCGTGCGGAGCGCCAGATCGTCGCGCACGGTGGGGATGCGGGACACCCACGACGCCAGCCCGAGCCCGCTCACGAAAAACAGCATGAAGATGGCGTTCCGCCAGCGGGTGAGTTCGCGCCGTCCGCGAGTCTTCGTCATTCCACCCACGCTACCGCCCCCGCGAACTGTGAGCTGAGCCCCAGAAATCGCGAAATTCTGGGGCTTTTCTCACAGTTCGCGGGCCGGTCAGGCGCCCAGGCGCACCCAGCGGGTGCCTCGGGCGCGCAGGGACAGGGTCACCGCTCTGGCGCCGAGGAAACCGAAGACGAACGCGGCCATCAGCCAAGCCAGCCCCGCGGCACCGGCGGGAGCGAAGAGCAGCACCAGGCCGGCCAGCGGGACGAAGGCGGCCAGGTTGACCAGGCCGGTGATCGCGAGGTAGCGGGCGTCGCCGGCGCCGATCAGCACCCCGTCGAGCACGAAGACCAGGCCGCCCAGCGGCACGGACAGGCCGAGCACAACGAGGGTCGGCGGCAGCAGCGAGGTGACCTCAGCGGCGTTGGTGAACACCCCGCCGAGCACCCCGCTGGCGGCCACCACGACCAGGCCGAGCAGCACGCCGCCGCCGATGCCCCACTCCAGGCACCGGCGCAGCACCTGGCGCACCTGCTGCAGGTCACCGGCGCCGAGACCCCGGCCCACCAGGGCCTGAGCGGCGATGGCGAGGGCGTCGAGGGCGAAGGCCAGCGTGGCGAACAGGGTCATCGCGATCTGGAATGCCGCGAGCTCGGGGGAGCCGAGGCTGGTGGCCACGAACACCGCCAACAGCATGGCGGCGCGGAGGCTCGCGGTGCGCAGGAACAACCAGCCGCCGCTGGTGGCCCCGCGGAGCAGCCCCGCACGGTGCGGTCGGAGCGGCGCACGCTCGCGGCGGGCGTGCCGCACGACGATGACCAGATACACGGCCACCATGCCCCACTGGGCGAGCACCGTGCCCAGCGCCGACCCGATCAGGCCGAGGCCCATGCCGTAGATGAACCACAGATTGAGCAGGATGTTGGTCAGGAAGCCGAGCCCGGCGACCCAGAGCGGGGTGCGGGTGTCCTGCAGGCCGCGCAGCAGTCCGGTCGCGGCGAAGACCAGCAGCATCGCGGGCACACCCAGCATCGACAGGGCCAGATAGTCGGCGGCGGCGCGGGTCACCTCGGGGTCGGCACCGAACGCGGCCACCAGCGCGGGGGCCGCGAACCAGCCGGCCACGGCGAGCACGGCGCCGAGGCCGAGCGCAAGCCACAGGCCATCCACCCCCACCGACACCGCACGGCGCCGGTCGCCGACACCGAGCCAGCGAGCCACGGCGGGGGTGGTGCTGTACGCGAGGAACACCATCAGGCCGATGATGGTCTGCAGCACCGCGCTGGCCAGGCCGAGACCGGCCAGCGGCACCGCGCCGAGGTGGCCGACCATGGCCGAGTCGGACAGCAGGAACAGGGGCTCGGCGATGAGGGCGCCGAGGGCAGGCAGGGCCAGCCGGCGGATCTCACGGTCGATGGGTTGCGGGCGTAGAAGTTCGATGCTTCGACTCTAGTTATCCGCACCGACGGGGGAGGACGCCGACCATGGTTCGGGCGTATTCTCACGGCTATGAGCCCCGTTGTTCAGACGCGTGACCTCACCAAGCGGTTCGGCCGGGTGCAGGCCCTCGCCGGCCTCGACCTGTCGGTGGCCGAGGGGGAGGTGCACGGTTTCGTCGGCCCGAACGGCGCGGGCAAATCCACCACCATCCGCATCCTGCTCGGCCTGATGCGCGCCGGCGGCGGCTCGGCCAGCGTGTTCGGCGGTGATCCCTGGGCGGATGCCTCCGTGCTGCATCGCCGCATCGCCTACGTCCCCGGCGACGTGAGCCTGTGGCCCAACCTCTCCGGCGGCGAGGCCATCGACCTGCTCGCCCGGCTGCGCGGGGCCCGCACCGGCGATCCGGCCTATCAGGCGCGGCGCCGGCAGTTGCTGGAGCGCTTCCAGCTCGACCCGACCAAGAGGGGCCGCACCTACTCGACGGGCAACCGGCAGAAGGTGGCCCTCGTCGCGGCGCTCGCCGTGCCCGCCGACCTGCTCATCCTCGACGAACCCACTTCGGGCCTTGACCCGCTGATGGATGCCGTCTTCAGGGCCGAGATCGTCGCCGCGGCCGCCGACGGTGCCACGGTGTTGCTCTCCAGCCACATCCTCAGCGAGGTCGAGCGCCTCTGCGACCGGGTGAGCATCATCCGCTCCGGCCGGATCATCGAGACCGGCACCCTGGCCGAGCTGCGCCACCTCACCCGCACCGAGGTGGCCTTCGCCGCCGCCGGGCTCACGGATGCCCAACTGGCCGGCCTCGCCGCACGGCTGCCGGGCGCGCGTGACCTCTCGGTCGGTGACGACAGGGTGAGCTTCACGGTCGACGCCCAGGCGCTGCCCGGGATGCTGCCGGCACTCGCCGAGCTGCGGGTGCAGGCGCTCACCGTGGCGCCGCCCACCCTGGAGAGCCTGTTCCTGCGCCACTACGATGACGCGTCGGCCGCCCCGAACGGGCCGGAGAACGTCGGTTCAGACCCGGCCGGCGCTCACTCTCCGCAGCACCGGCACCGGCGATGACGGCCCCGGCAGCCCCGGCACGCCAGGCAGCCCCGACGTACGTGCGAGCAGCGGTGCCCACCCTGTGGCCGATGCTGCGGCTGCGGCTGCGACGGGACCGCCTGCAACTGCCGATCTGGCTCCTCTCGCTCGCGGTGATCGCGTTGCTCGCCGGTATCGCCGTGCCCGCCAGTTTCGGCACACTCGCCGACCGGGAAGCTCTCGTGCAGATCGCCGTGGGCACGCCGAGCATCCTGATGCTCCGCGGTGAACCGAGGGGCCCCACCACCGACGCGTTGCTGTTCTTCAGCATGTTCGCCAACCTCGCCGCCGCCGTGGCGTTCATGAGCACGTTCCTCGCGGTGCGGCACAGCCGCGCGGAGGAGGAGGCCGGCCGCAGCGAGCTGATCGGCGCCACCGTCGCCGGACGGGTGGTGCCACTGTTGGCCACGGTGCTGTTCGGCGTCGTCGCGAGCCTGGCCGCGGGAGCCGCGGTGGCGCTGGCCCTGGTCATCGCCGGGCTCGACCCGCTCGGCTCGCTCGTCACGGGCGCCTCTCTGGCCGCCACCGGTGTCGCGTTTCTCGGTGTGGGGGTGGTGGCCGCGCAGCTGATGCGCACCTCCCGCGGTGCGAACGGACTGGCGGCCGCGGTGGTCGGTCTGGCCTATGTGCTGCGCGCCGCCGGCGACGCGGGCGGCACCCCGTCCGCCGACGGCCTGAGCCTGACAAGCGCCTGGCCGAGCTGGCTGTCCCCGATCGGCTGGGGCCAGCGCACCCGTGCGTTCACCGAGAACAACCCGGCACCGCTGCTGCTGGCGGTCGCCCTCGCCGGCCTGCTCGTGGCCGTTGCCGTACTGCTGCAGTCCCGCCGCGACACCGGCTCGAGCGTCTTCGCCGAGCGGGCCGGCCGACCGGCGGCCGGCTGGCTGCTGCACGGCTCGCTGGGACTGGCCTGGCGGCTGCACTGGCCCGCGATCCTCGGCTGGGCCATCACCGGGCTGCTGTTCGGGCTGCTGGCCGGCAGCCTCGGCGAGACCGTGGTCGAGCTGATGGAGGGGAACCCGGTCTTCCAGAATGTGCTGGTGGGCCTGGCCGGTGGCCGGGGCGCGATCATCGACCTGTTCACCGCGACCCTGTTCAGCCTGGTCGGGGTGCTGGCCACGGCCGCCGCGATCCAGGCGATGCTCCGGGCGCGTCAGGAGGAGGCCGCCGGGATTGCCGAGGCCATGCTCAGCACGAGCCTCGGCCGCATCCGCTGGCTGTTCGACTACGTCATCGTCGGCCTGGCCGGGATCGTGCTGGTGCTCGCGGCCGCCGTGGCCGGTGCGGCGGCCGGGCTCCTCCGTTCCGCGAACGCCGGCGACCGCATCGACAGCGTGCTGGCGGCCGGTGCCGCCCAGCTGCCGGCGGCGCTGCTGCTGCTCAGCGTCGCCGCGGTGCTCGTGGCGCTGCTGCCGCGCCTGAGTATCGGCCTGAGCTGGGGCCTGTTGCTCGCCGCGGTGGTCGTGGGTCAGTTCGGCGATCTGCTCGACCTGCCCCAGTGGCTGCGCGACCTCTCACCGTTCAGCCACACGCCGATCGTGGCCGCCGCCGAGGTGGACTGGAGCGGGGCGTGGTGGATGCCGGCGCTGGCCGTGCTGCTGGCGGCCGTTGCGGCCGTGGGCATCCGCCGCCGCGACCTCGCGCTGTGAGGCGGTGCCGGCCAGCGCGCTACTGCGGGTGCGGAGGAGCGGTGTCGCGCACGCGCTCTGCCGGCTGCCCGGGCGCCGGATCCGCGCCGTAGATGCTGCGGTCCACGGACCGACGGTTCCGGCCCCCGAGCCAATCCGTGAGGTAGATCTTCGGAAGGATCTTCGCCACAGCGAGCACAACATAGATGACTGTATTGATCCCGACGAACGCGGAAAAGATCGCGAAGAAGTGCGTGGCCACGGCCGAATCCGGCAACAGGATGCCGGTGGGGGAGAGCACCGGGAGGAACACTGGCACCGGCATCAGACCGCCCTCACCGTGCGGGTCGACGGGTTCGCGTGTTCCCAGTTGGCCTGTCGGCCGAGAGTGATGTCGATGATGCCCTTGACGTAGACCACGTTCAGGAACATGTCGAAGCAGAGTTCGGGGAGCACGGTGAGCGCGAGCAACCGGGCCCGCCAGCCGCCTTCCCACACGGTGACCACGCGTTCGGCAGCGAAGATCGCGCCGAGGCCGAGCCAGAACGGAAACCACACCCAGCTGCTCACGGCGAGCAGGGTGACCAGGATCAGGGTCAGGAACGAGGTCAGGGCGATCACGCTGTAGCCGATGCCGAGCTGTTGCGACCAGTAGCGCAGCGTCGCCGGGGTCAGCCCGTACGCGCCGATGTTCTCCAGGGCGCCGCGTTGCCAGCGCAGGCGCTGCTGCCAGAGGGCGGGCAGGGTCGGCATCAGCTCGGTCACCACTGTGCAGTGTGCGGGGGAGGTGATCAGGGCGCCGAGCGATTTCAGGGCGATGGTGAGCTCGTTGTCCTCGGTGAGCGCGTGGGTGTCGTAGATATCGCCGTGCACGCCCGGCAGGGTGACGCCGCGGTTCTCGGCGACGGAACGCAGCGCGACCGGCCGGAACAGCGAAGCCGTGCCGGTGAGCACGAAGACGCGGCCGCGCCGCCGGGCGAGTTCCCGGGAGTACCGCACGTACTCATTGCGCTGGAGCAGCCCGATCAGGCCGAACCCCGGTTCACCGCGGAAGAGGCCCCCGACCGCCATCAGGGCCCGATCGTTCGTGAAACGGGCGACGGCCTCGGCCAGGAACCCGTCGTCGAGTGCGGTGTCCGCGTCCATGACCATGACCACGTCGTTGTCGAGTAGCCCGGGGAGCACCCGGCTGAGGGCCTGGTTCAGGGCGCCGGCCTTCTTCTTGCTGTTGTCCACCGACTCGAAGACCTCGACGCCGTGCGCGCGGGCGATGGCGACGGTGTCGTCCGTGCAGTTGTCGGCGACGACGATGACCTGCTCCGGCCGATGCGACTGGGCGAAGAGCGAGGCCAGGGTCGCCGGCAGCGAGAGCTCCTCGTTGTGCGCGGGGATCAGCACGGTCACCGTCACGGGGCCGGCGAAGACGCCCCCGTCCCTGGCCATCACGATTCTCGGCGACAGCGGGTTACGGCTTGAGTTCGAGGACCGGCGGGATCTGTTCGTGGCCCGGCGTTCGAGCATCGCTATACCGGCGGCGAAGAGCACGGCGAGGGCGATGGCCCCCAGGATCGCCCAGAGCGCCGGCCGGCTCGGATCGTACAAGACCGGGAGCACGCCGAAGATCAGGTACCGGAAGGGGGCTGCGTCGGGCGTCGGATTCCCGGCTGCGACGGCGAACCACAGCAGCGCCGCTGCGCTGATGGCCAGACCCGCGATAACGAGGCCGACCGATCGTCCCAGTGCCCGTGCCCGCATACACCAGATCGTATCGGCTCGACCCGCCGGCAGCCCGGTAGCCCGGGCGCCGGCGACACGCTCTACGGCAGGATGACGAGCTTGCCGCGCGCGCCGGACTCGAAGTCGTCGAAGGCCTCGGCAACGTCGGCGAGGGCGTAGCTGCCCTGCACGGTCACGGAGGTGCGGCCGGCAGCGAGGCTCTCGGCCAGACGGGTCAGCACCTCGGGGGTGGGGTCGGCGAGGATCGGCACCACGGTCACGGTGTCGCTGGCGAGCTGGTCGGGCGAGCCGATCAGGGTGGAGACCAGGCGACCGCCGGTGCGCAGCGCCGGCAGCACGGTGGCCGCATCGCCGGCGAAGTGCAGCACGACGTCGACACCGTCGGGGTGGGCGGCGAGCACGGCCTCGCTGAGGTTCTGGGTGTGGTCAACGACCTCGCTGGCGCCGAGCAGGCGCACCTGGGCGATGCCGAGGGCGGTGCGGGCGGTGGCGATCACGGTGGCGCCCGCCGCGGCGGCGAGCTGCAGCGCCTGGTTGCCGACACCGCCGGTGGCGCCGACGACCAGCACGGTGCTGCCGGCGCTGAGCTCGGCGGCATCCACGGCGGCCTGCGCTGCCGTACCGGCCAGCCCGAGGGCGGCGCCACGGGCGAAGTCGACCTGCTCGGGCAGCTTCGCCAGACCCGTCGCGACGGGGACAACCACGAACTCGCCGAACGAACCGTCGCCCAGGTGGGCCTTGGTGACGACGCCGAAGACCCGGTCGCCCACGGCGTATGCGGTGACGTCGTCGCCGACGGCATCCACGATCCCCGCGAAGTCCTTGCCCAGCACCACCGGGAACCGGTGCTCCATCAGGCCATTGAGGTAGCCGGCGGCCACGGCCAGGTCGAACCCGTTGACGGATGCCGCGTGCACGCGCACACGGACCTCGCCCGCAGACGGCTGAGGGGTGTCGATCTCGGTCAGTTCGAGGGCGGAGCCGAACTCGGGCAGGGTGATGACGCGCATGGGGATCTCCTGGGTCGAGGGCGACCCGTGTGGAGCGCCGTTGTCCTTATGCTCCCATGCCGCCGCATCCCCCACCACGGCCCATGGTCCCACGCCCGCCAGATCCCCCACCATTTCACGGTGAGGTTTAGGCTGGTGCGATGACTGATCAGGCGACGGCATCCGGAATCGACACCGACGAACTCGACCCGGGCGTGCGCCCGCAGGACGACCTCTTCCGCCACGTGAACGGCAAGTGGATCGCCCGCACCGAGATCCCGAACGACAAGGCCCGCTGGGGTTCGTTCTACCTGCTCGCCGAGGAGGCCGAGAAGGCCGTGCGGGCCATCATCCTCGAGGCGCAGACCGCCGCCGAGGGCACCGAGGAGCGCAAGTTCGGTGACCTCTACGCCAGCTTCATGGACGAGGAACGCATCGAGCAGCTCGGCGCCACCCCGCTCGCGGCCGACCTGGCCACCGTGGACGGCATCAGCAGCGTGCCGGTGTTCCTCGCCACCCTCGGCCGCCTCGAGCGGTCCGGCGTCGCGGGCACCTTCCAGCTCTTCGTCGACAACGACCCGGGCAACCCCGAGCGCTACCTGGTCTTCGTCGAGCAGGCCGGCCTGGGCCTGCCCGACGAGTCCTACTACCGTGACGAGAAGTTCGCCGGCGTGCGCGAGGCCTACCTTGCCTTCGTCGAACGGATGCTCACCCTCGCCGGCGTCGACGCCGCCGCGGAGCGCGCCGGGCGCATCTTCGCCCTGGAAACCGAGCTCGCCAGCCACCACTGGGACAACGTGCGCACCCGCGACAGCGAGAAGACCTACAACCTCAAGACCTGGGACCAGCTGTCCGCGCTCGCCGCTGGCGCCGACCTCGACCTGTGGCTGGAGGGCCTGGACGCCCCGGCCGTGTCCTTCGCCGAGGTCGTCGTGCGCCAGCCGAGCTTCGTGGTCGGCCTGGCCGAGATGCTCACCGAAGACCGGCTCGACGCCTGGCGGGACTGGCTGCGCTGGCAGGTCATCCGCTCGAGCGCGTCGTACCTGTCGAACGACTTCGTCGAGGCGAACTTCGACTTCTACGGCCGCACCCTCACCGGCACCCCGCAGATCCGTGCCCGCTGGAAGCGCGGCGTCTCGCTCGTGGAGGGCGCCCTCGGCGAGGCCGTCGGCCGTATCTACGTCGATCGGCACTTCTCGCCCGACGCCAAGACGAGCATGGACGTTCTCGTCGGTTACCTCGTCGAGGCCTACCGGGCCAGCATCTCGGGTCTGGACTGGATGACCGAGGAGACCCGGGTTCGCGCCCTGGAGAAGCTGGACAAGTTCACCCCCAAGATCGGTTACCCGGTGAAGTGGCGTGACTACTCCAGCCTGGCCATCGAGCCCGGCGACCTGATCAAGAACGTGCGCGCCACCGGCGAGTTCGAGTTCCACCGGGAGCTGGGCAAGATCGGCAACCCGCTGGACCGCGACGAGTGGTTCATGACCCCGCAGACCATCAACGCCTATTACAACCCGGGCTTCAACGAGATCGTCTTCCCCGCGGCCATCCTGCAGGTGCCGTTCTTCGACGTGAACCGGGATGCCGCAGCGAACTACGGTGCGATCGGCGCGGTCATCGGCCACGAGATCGGCCACGGCTTCGACGACCAGGGCTCCAAGTACGACGGCGACGGCCGGCTCACCGACTGGTGGACCGAGGCCGACAAGGCCGCGTTCGAGCAGCGCACGGCGTCGCTGATCGAGCAGTACGACGCGCTGCACCCGGCGCAGGTGCCCGATCACCACGTGAACGGTGCCCTCACCATCGGCGAGAACATCGGCGACCTCGGCGGCCTTTCCATCGCCTGGGAGGCGTACCTGCTGTCCCTCGAGGGCGCCGAGCCGCCCGTCATCGACGGGTTCACCGGGGCCCAGCGGTTCTTCCTCTCCTGGGCGCAGGCGTGGCAGATGAAGATGCGCGACGAGGAGGCCATCCGGCTGCTCGCGATCGACCCGCACTCGCCGAACGAGTTCCGGTGCAACCAGATTGTGCGCAACATCGACGAGTACTACACGGCGTTCGGCGTGACCGAGACGGATGCCGCGTGGCTCGCCCCAGAGAAGCGCGTCACGATCTGGTAGCGGTCTTCTCCGGCCCCGCGACCCGTGGGTTAGGGTGTTCGCGGGGATGTCGCAGTACCGATAGTCAGAGGACAACGCAGTAGTGGTCGCGCCAGCACAGGAATCCGAACGCCGGTCCAGGCACGCGATCGAACGCGGCGGCAGACACCGGGAATCCTCGGTGCCGTCCAGCTTCGAGCGTGGCTTCCACTCGCTCGGCGAGCTCGCCATGGGCGGTGCGCAGGTGTCGGCGCGGGCGACCGACCTGGCCACCGGCCGGGTGCTGTTCTCCGTCGATGACCACGTCGTCATGCCCACCGCCGGCGTCGGCACTGTGCTGCTGCTCATCGAGGTGGCCTCGCGGCTGCGCGACGCCGATTTCGGCGCGTACACGATCCTCGACCGTTCGGTGCGCGACTCGGTCGACGGCTCCGGGCTCTGGCAGCACCTGCAGGCGCCGTCGCTGCCCGTCGCCGACCTCGCCGCACTGGTGGGGGCCACCAACGACAACCTGGCCACCAACGTGCTGCTGCGCGCGGTGGGCCTGGAGGCCGTGCGCCGTCGCACCGAGGAACTCGGCCTGAGCGGCACCGGCCTGCTCGACCTCGTCCGCGACGCCCGTGGCCCCGACGACGCCCCGAACCTGTCGGTGGGCAGCGCCCGCGAACTCACCTGGCTGTTCACGGCCCTGGCGCGCGGGGAGATCCTCGACGACGAGGGCAGCGAACGGGTGCTCGGCTGGCTGTCGCTGAACTCCGACCTGTCCATGGTGGCCAGCGCGTTCGGCTTCGAGCCGCACGCCCACCGGTCGGCGTCGCACGGCGTGCTACTGGTGAACTCCACAGGCTCCGACAACGGGGTGCGCAGCGAGGTGGGCGTGTTGCGCGGACCGCGCGCCGGCGTCGCCTATGCCGTGTCGATTTTCTTCGATGACCACAACCTGTCCTCCCGCCTCTCGGTGCTGGACGGCATGCGCTCGGTCGGGCTCGACCTGCTCGAATACGTGCACTGACCCCCCACCGAACAGTGAGTCAAGCCCCGGAACCATGGCGGTTTCTAGCGGTCGTTGCAACACCTGATGGTTTAGGTGCTTTGAATTAGATCACGTAAACGCTCGGCTGGGGTATCCCAGTCGAGCGTTTT